>CAYNLZ010000138.1:0-1531 GCA_964398255.1 uncultured Dehalococcoidaceae bacterium | reverse complement strand
GTTTGTTCGATTGCAGAAAAGGCAATTACCTTTTTTGTGTTGTGCCTGGCAAGCAAGCTAAAAGCAGCAACTACTATAGTTAATATGCCTATCGATAGCAGCATAGTGTTCATCAGCCACGTGTTTTCAACTTGATTGCCGATTGCATATAGCCGAATAACGGCGAATAGCCCGAGGTTAAGAACAGGGCCATACATTACTGATACTACGGACGGTGCTTTTGTATATGCATGAGGCATCCAGGTGTGAAAGGGCACCATACCGGCTTTTGCGCCAAAACCAATCAGGGAAAGAACAAACGCAACATTAAAGGCTGTTTGATTGAAGGTTGCTGCATTTTTCATTAAGCCAGTCCAGGAAAGAGTTCCTCCGATTGTTGCTTCTTGACTGAGGCTAAACAGAATAATGATTCCCATAAAGGAAAAGAGCATGGAAGTGGATGCAATGAAGATGTATCTGAGAGCTACTGTGATGTTTTCCTTGGCTTTTAGTGTGACGATGAGGACAGCCGAAAAAACAGTAGAAAGTTCGACAAATATCCACAACAGTGCGAGGTTATCCGACAGAAAACCCATTATTAAAACCAGTTGGAGTAAAAATGAGGTGCCGTAAAAAACCGGGAGCAGGTTGGGGTCAATCTCTTTTTTGTCAAGCAAGCTTTTTATGTATCCGCGGGAATAAATTGCAGCCAGTAAAAACAGGGCGGCCAGAATCAGTATTTCAAAAAATGCCAGGGTGTCCAGATAAAAATAGCCATTATCAGATAATTCTATCGGTCGGTCAAAAACACTCAGCCAGATACTCAGCCCCATGTAAGCAGTGGCATGGAGTATGGCAAGCATACTATAGTGGCGGTTGCCAGCTTTTTTATAGCAGATTGACATCCACAGAATTATTCCCAGTGATATAAGGGTAGGCAGGCAGAATATTAAAATTATATTGTCAATCATTTTTCTTCTGCGTCCAGGCTAAAATTCCGCAATTTCTTGTGAAAGGACTCTAAAGAAGAGTCAACGCCAAAGGCAAGTAAGCTGGCGAGTACCAATATTATGAGCAGGTCCACCAGTATCAATACTTCAATAATAAATGGGAGGTCAGCAACAAATAATCCAAAAAGCAGGACTCCGTTTTCCATCGTAAGGTAACCGACAGTTTTTGTGATAACTTTACGTCGGCTGAAGATTACCATCATTCCCATCAGGGCAAGTGAAATACCAATCACAGCGCCAAGCATGAACAAGAGCTCGAAATGCAGCTCATCGCTCAGTTTGGAAAACAACTGGTAAACGGCAAAGAATAATCCGATACTGACCAGCATTGCACTGATGGGAGTCAAATAATGGAAGTCCGCATCTCTTTTTATGGATAGGCCTCTCAAAACAGAACGTAAAAACAGAGGTATTATTATTACTTTGCTAATTAGAGTTAACAAGCTGATTGACAGCAGGTTCATGTGTCCTTCTTGCCAGAATAACACCAGTGCCAGCAATGCCAGCAACAAAGATTGAACTGAATAAACTGAGAACAGCGA
>CAYNLZ010000137.1:0-1543 GCA_964398255.1 uncultured Dehalococcoidaceae bacterium | reverse complement strand
TAATAGAAAGGGGAATAATTGGGGGAAATATTACCACTACCGATGATGTCGAAAATTACCCAGGGTTCCCGGAAGGAATAACCGGCTTTGATTTGACAGCCAAAATGCACGAGCAAGCTACAAAACATGGGGCTGAGGTCATTAACGCAAACATTGACAAGCTGGAAGTATCAGGCGCGAAAAAAATCGTTCACACGTCCGAAGGAGTCTTTACTGCCAGAGCCGTGATTATCGCCAGCGGAACCGAGCGGACCAAACTCAATGTCCCGGGAGAAGAAGAATTAACCGGCCGCGGCGTGTCATATTGTGCAACCTGTGACGGTCCTTTCTTCAAAGGCAAAACCATCGCGGTGATTGGTGGTGGCAACGCAGCACTTTCCGAAGCCCTGCATCTTACCAAATTCGCCGCAAAAGTCTATCTTGTTCATCGCCGAGATGCTTATAGAGCAACCGTCGCTGTTGTAGAAAAAATTGAAAAAAATAATAAAATTGAACCAATTTTAGACACTGTTGTTACAAAAATCATCGGAGAATCTAAAGTTAGCGGCATTGAGATTAAAAATGTTAAGGAAGGCAAGACTGCGCACCTGGACATAGATGGAATATTTATTGCGGTAGGGCTTGTCCCTAATACTGGGTTTGTAAAAGGCATGGTTGAGATGGATCAACAGGGTAGTATTATTGTAAACGAAAAGTTGGAAAGCTCATTATCGGGAATATTTGCAGCTGGGGACGTAAGAGCCAATTCAGTTCGCCAGGTAGTTACCGCTGCCGGAGATGGAGCTCATGCGGCTTTCAATACCCGGGAGTACCTTGAAACTTAGTTGTCACGCCCTGTTGATGGTAAGGTATAATATGTATACGGAGAGGTGTTATGAAAGTAATTTTTTTAAAGGATGTCCCAGGTTCGGGCCTTCAAGGAGAAATAAAAGAAGTTGCGGATGGTTATGCTATAAACTATCTGATTCCTAAAGATCTTGCAGTCCCAGCTACCGAACAATCAATTAATCGGCTTAAATCTCAAAAAAAGGCTGAGGAAAAGAAAAAGGCGGAAATTGAAGCTGATTTAGCGGAACAGTCCAAGGCACTTAACGGCAAAAAGATTACATTAAAAGTGAAGGCCGGCACTAAGGGCAAGCTTTACGGTTCTGTTACAAGTAACGATATTGCGACCGAGCTAAAAAATGCACATGGAATCGAACTGGATAAACGCAAGATTGAACTCTCTGAACCGCTCCATGAATTGGGTACTTTTAACATCATCGTGAAGCTTTCAAAAAATCATATGCCCAAATTGGTAGTCACAGTGGTGCCCCAGGAGGAGAGTTAACCATGGCGGAAACCCGGCTTCCACCACATGACCTGGATGCGGAAGAAGCAGTCAACGGGTCATTGTTAATAGACGGGAAAGCGGTTTATGAAATCGCCACATTCCTGCGGCCGGAAGATTTCTATAGCCCTGCAAACAGATCAATCTACCAGTCTTGTCTCAATTTGTATCAGCGGGATGAGGCAATCAATAAGATTACGGTTTCACAGGAAC
>CAYNLZ010000136.1:0-1673 GCA_964398255.1 uncultured Dehalococcoidaceae bacterium | reverse complement strand
CTGAGCAGTTCATATCGATAGTACAACAAGCTGGCAAAGCCGGCCATTAATTTTTCATCATGAAAAAACTGGTTGCCATAATAGGGCCAACCGGTATAGGAAAAAGCCGCCTGGCACTTGAACTGGCGAAAATTCTTGGTGGTGAAATCATCAGTGCTGATTCGAGGCAAGTTTATCGGTTGATGGACATCGGCACTGCTAAGCCAAATACTTTGGATAGACAGGGTGTTCCCCATCATGCAATTGATGTAGTCTTCCCTGATGAGAGTTTTAGCCTGGCTGATTTTGCTGATATTGCCAATAATGAAATTGAGCTCATCCATGATAGAGGGCGTGTGCCAATTCTTGAAGGCGGCACCGGTCAATATGTTTGGGCTATTATAGAAGGGTGGGAGATTCCCAGAATTAAACCCGATGACAGTTTTCGTAAAGATCTGGAGGGCAGAGCCCTGAAGGATGGGGGAGAAGTTCTTTACGAAGAACTTGCAAAAATCAATCCACAAGCGGCTGACAGGATTGATCCTCGGAACGTGCGCCGAGTTATAAGGGCGCTTGAGATTACAGAAACCGGCCGGGAGTCTGGTGAGCAGAAGAAGCAAGTCAAGTATAATTCTTTTATAGTTGGTTTGACTGCCCCCAGAAAACTGCTTTATAAAATGATTGATGATCGTGTTGATGTTATGATTAGTGAAGGGCTTGTAAACGAAGTGGAAAGGCTTTCGAGTCTGGGGTATGGTTCTGAATTGCCGGCAATGAGTGGTATTGGATACCGCCAAATATTTTATTATCTGGAAGACAAAATCAGTCTTGAAGAAGCAATTCAAAGCATCAAGAATGACAGCCATCGCCTTGTACGCATGCAATATAACTGGTTCAGCTTGCAAGATGAGCGAATAAAATGGTTTGATATAACAGACCTCGGTTATGCAAAAGATATAATTACTGAAGTGAAAGGGTTTCTCAACGAATAATGAATGTTAACTTTACCAAAATGCAAAGTGCGGGCAATGATTTTATCCTGATAGAAGAGAAAGAAGCAATCAAAAATTACCCGGCTTTTGCGCGTTTTGCGTGTGACCGCCATTTTGGCATCGGTGCCGATGGCGTTCTGGTCCTTACCAAAGCTTTAAAGGTAGACGCAGGGATGAAAATGTTCAATCCAGACGGATCAGAGGCCGAGGCTTGTGGCAACGGGTTACGCTGCTTGGCAAAATATTGCTTTGATAATGGATTTGCCAGAGGGGGAGTTCTTGCTATAGAGACCCTTGCAGGTGTTCGTGAGGCACGCATTATAAAAAGTGACGCTACTGGTACAATCATAGAAACCAGTATGGGAAAACCAGCTTTCGAAGCCTTAGATATCCCCGTAAAACAGGGGGGCGTCAAGCCTCGAAAAGTGGTTGACATAACTGTGTTTTTGGATTATCCTCTGGTTGTAGACGGATTTGAGCTTAATCTGGCACTTGCATCGATGGGTAATCCCCATGCGGTCCATTTTACAAACGAGCCTGTTAAAGATTTTCCGCTTTCTTGCATCGGCCCATTGGTTGAGAACTCCCAAATATTTCCCAACAAAACCAATTTCGAAGTTGTGCGCATTATTGACCGCAACATTGTTGAAGCCAGGGTATGGGAAAGAGGAGCAGGAGAGACGCTTGCCTGCGGGAGTGGTG
>CAYNLZ010000135.1:0-1679 GCA_964398255.1 uncultured Dehalococcoidaceae bacterium | reverse complement strand
ATGATAGCGCTATTCCTTTCGTTCGTTACTATCGTATTTGAGTTGATATTATGAATGAACCGTTAATAGCCGCCGCAATGATCAGAATTATACTGGTGCTGATACTTGGCTCAGGCGTGTTTGTTATCACCCAGCGCTCTTTATCCTCACTAATCTCGGTTTATTTAGTTCAATCTTTGTTGTTAGCATTTCTAGCGCTGGTACTATTCTGGCAAGAAGGGCACATAAACCTGTTGTCAATCAGCCTGCTAACGCTAATTAGCAAAGTAATAATAATACCTCTGTTTTTACGTTCTGTTTTGAAAAGCCTGTCCATAAAAAGGGATGCGGAATTCCGTTATGTGACTCCCATCAGTTCAATGCTGATCAGTATCGGATTATTCTTTGCCGTTTACCAGTTATTTTCTAAACTAAGTTACGAGTTACATTTCGAGCCCTTGTTCATGCTTGGCGCCGTGATTGGGGTTTCACTTGCTCTGATGGGAATGATGGTGATCTTCAGCCGACGAAAGGTTATCACAAAAACTGTCGGTTACCTCACTATGGAAAACGGAGTCCTGCTTTTTGGACTGTTTGTTGCTGACCTCCCGTTTATTATTGAAGTGTTGATACTGGTGGACCTGCTTATATTATTAGTACTAGCCAGTTTGCTCGCCTTTGGCGTTGACTCTTCCCTGGAGTCCTTTCACAAGAAATTGCGGAATTTTGGCTCGGATGTAGAAAATAAATATGATTGACAATATACTTTTTATATTCTGCCTGCCTACCCTTATATCACTGGGAATAATACTGTGGATATCAACCTGCTATAAAAGGGCCGACAGCCATCACTATAGTACGCTTGCCATATTCCATGCCATGCTTTACATGGGGTTGAGTATCTGGCTATGTATTTTTGACCAACTAATAGAATTATCTGGTAATGGCTATTTTTATCTGGACACCCTGGCATTATTTGAAATATTAATTCTGGCCGCCTTGTTTTTACTAGCTGCAATTTATTCCCGCGGATACATAAAAAGCTTGCTTGACAAAAAAGAGATTGACCCCAACCTGCTCCCGGTTTTTTACGGCACCTCATTTTTGCTCCAACTGGTTTTAATAATGGGTTTTCTGTCGGACAACCTCGCGTTGTTGTGGATATTTGTCGAACTTTCTACTGTTTTTTCAGCTGTCCTTATCATCACATTGAAAGCCAAGGAAAACATTACAGTAGCTCTCAGATACATCTTCATTGCTTCCACTTCCATGCTCTTTTCCTTTATGGGAATTATTATTCTATTTAGCCTCAGCCAAGAAGCAACAGTCGGAGGAACTCTTTCCTGGACTGGTTTAATGGCAAATGCGGCAACCTTCAACCAAACAGCCTTCAATGTTGCTTTTGTTCTTTCCCTGATTGGTTTTGGCGCAAAGGCTGGAATGGTACCCTTCCACACCTGGATGCCTCATGCATATACGAAAGCACCATCCGTAGTATCAGTAATGTATGGACCGGTCCTTAACCTCGGATTATTCGCCGTTATACGGTTATACGCAATCGGCAATCAGGTTGAAAACACGTGGTTGATGAACACTACGTTGTTATCGATAGGCATATTGACTATCTTGGTTGCTGCTTTTAGCATGCTTGCCAGGCACAACACAAAAAAGGTAATTGCCTTTTCTGCAATCGAACAAAC
>CAYNLZ010000134.1:0-1681 GCA_964398255.1 uncultured Dehalococcoidaceae bacterium | reverse complement strand
CGGGTTATAAACCCACACTGAACGGTCATCCTTCCCAGTTAAAAAAGGCAGCAAAATTTATATCCGAAGCTAAAAAGCCGGTGATCCTGGCTGGGCATGGGGTTATCATTTCTGAAGCATATGCCGAGTTGAAAGAACTGGCTGAAAAGGCGCAGATACCTGTAATTTCAACCCTGCTTGGAATCAGCTCCTTCCCAGGTTCACATATACTTTCATATGGGTGGTTGGGTATGCATGGGATGGCATATGCCAACAAAGCGCTTGATGAAGCAGACCTTTTGATAGCTATTGGAATGCGGTTTGATGACCGGGCAACTGCAAAGGTCACTGGATTTGCTCCCAAAGCAAAAGTGATTCACATTGATATTGATCCGGCAGAAATCGGGAAAAACGTGAAAGTTGATGTTCCAATCGTTGGTGATGTTAAAAACGTGCTCCGAAGTATAAATAAAATTATTGAAGAATCCCACCATGAGGAATGGTTGAGGCGATTGGAAGAGCTAAAAGCAAAGCATCCATTAACTGTGCCTGAAGGGGAGGGAAAACTTTTACCGCAATTTGTGATAAGCGAGATTTGCGAAGCAACGAAAGGGGAAGCCACGGTGGTAACTGGCGTCGGGCAGCACCAAATGTGGACTGCCCAATATTATACTTTTGAACGTTACAACACTCTGGTTACTTCCGGCGGTCTTGGTACAATGGGTTTTGAGCTCCCTGCAAGCATTGGAGCGGCGATAGGGCGCCCAGACGAGGCAATATGGTGTATTGCCGGCGATGGCAGTTTCCAGATGACTATGCAGGAGCTGGCAACAATTGTCCAAGAAAATTTGAACATCAAGATAGCTATAATTAATAATGGCTTTCTGGGCATGGTAAGGCAATGGCAGGAGATGTTTTACGATAAACGTTATATGGCAACACCACTTGGTTGCCCGGATTTTGTTAAACTTGCTGAAGCGTATTGCATCCCGGCGCTGAATGTTACTCGTCCGGAAGATGTTGAGCCGTCAATACAAAAAGCCATGGATCACCCTGGGTGCTTTTTACTGAATTTTGTAGTTGAGCCTGAAGAAAATGTCTTTCCGATGGTGCCACCCGGAGCAAGCCTGGCTGAAGTAATAGAAACTCCAAGAAAAGAGGTGCTTACATGGCCACCCAAAAGCACATTATAGTAGCTTTAGTCATCGATAGGCCTGGGGTCTTTAATCGTATTTCCAGTCTGTTCAGACGCCGCGGTTTTAATATGGATTCTATTGCTGTTGGACATAGTGAGTTGCCCAATATTTCAAGGGTGACCATTGTTGTTGATGGAGCGACGACTCAGGTAGAGCAGGTCAGGAAACAGCTTGAAAAAAATATTGATGTGGTTAAGGTGACCGATATCACGACACGGGATACCGTTATCAGGGAGCTGGCTCTCATCAAGGTTCATGCAAATACAACCACGCGCAGCGAAATTATTCAGATTGTGGATATCTTCAGAGCTAAAATTGTTGATGTTTCTAGTGACTCGGTGACCGTTGAAGTTACTGGAGATACTCAAAAAGTTGACACTCTCTACAAACTGCTGAAGATATTTGGGATAAAAGAAGTGGCGCGTACTGGATGTATAGCCATGACCAGAGGCGATAGCACATCAATTTAGTTATATTTTGGGTTATGTATTATAAAAATATTTAAA
>CAYNLZ010000133.1:0-1798 GCA_964398255.1 uncultured Dehalococcoidaceae bacterium | reverse complement strand
CCGAACCAGTGGTGAAACAACTGGTGATTATTCCAGTGTGGTAGGTTACGCTGGAGTAATAATCAGGCCAAAAATACTGCATCCGCTTGTTGGGTTGGCAAAAGAGGCAGTGGAAACTTATGTCAGGCGGCGTGAGGTAATTAAACCACCCGCGGTTCTTTCTGATGAAATGGTGGGGAAGGCGGGGGTGTTTGTCAGCCTTCACAAGGGGCGGGAGCTCCGGGGGTGTATAGGGACTTTAGCCCCGTCCAAACGCAATATTGCTGAAGAGGTTATTGCTAATGCTATCAATGCGGCGACTGAGGACCCACGATTCTCGCCTGTTGGGGCAGGCGAACTGACGGATTTGGACTATTCTGTTGACGTCTTATCTTCCCCTGAAGCTATTAGCGACGCAAGTGAGCTTGACCCGCGGAAATATGGTGTAATTGTGGAATCCGGAACACGGCGTGGATTGTTGCTACCGGACCTTGAGGGAGTGGATACTGCTGAGCAACAAATTGAAATAAGCCGTATAAAGGCGGGCATCAATGCGCATGAACCGGTTGAGCTTTACCGCTTTGAGGTCAAGAGATACCAGTAACTTTTAACTGGATTGCCCGGGCAAAGTACATTGAGGATTACCAAGCTCCCCAGATCTGTTTTATTTAGAATTTTCAACGCCTTTGTTCCAGCTATCTTGGCAGCATTGTTCGTTTAACTTGTCGGAATCAATTGAGGTGCAGTGCCACTGTCTGTATTTCTTATCGCAGTTATCTCTGTCCTGCCAGGTTTGATGGTTACCGTTTTAGCGAAAGAAGTATTTGGAGCACGGGCCTTCTCTAATTTCTTCAGGTTTCCTATGCTGTTTCTATGTGGTCTGTTTCTTCTTATCAGCAGTCTGCCAATTTTTGGGTCCCTTATCTTACTTGTTACCACTGACTTATGGAGCTGATATGCTGAGAGGATCAATTATTGGCACAAGCATTATGCCACCTGTGCTTTGTACGCTGATAATGTTTGTCTTCGCCTTGGTGTTTTTTATATATTGCCAATATAATATTCGCAGAAAGTGGATTCTATAGATGAGGAGAAATTGTATGAAAGCAGGAATAATCAGATGCATGCAAACCGAGGACTACTGCCCCGGTACAACGGACTTTAAAATGATACGTGAAAGAAAGGGCGCCTTTGAGGGAATTGAGGAAGATATCGAAATAGCAGGTTTTATCAATTGCGGAGGGTGCCCTGGCAAAAAGGCCGTGTTAAGAGCGCGTGAGCTAGTGAAAAGTGGGGCTGACACAATTGTATTTGCATCTTGCATACAACGTGGTAATCCCATCGGTTATCCTTGTCCTTTTGCTAAAAAGATGAAGGAACTCATACAAAAGGATTTACCGGGACATATAAAATACCTGTATTTTACCCACTAAATGATATGGATATAAGCTATATCAAAGACAAGCAAGGCTTCATACGGTTAATTACACAGAGTGCCTTGCTTGTCTTTGTTCTTATTCATCAGCATCATTTGGAATGACTGACTTGAATTCCACGCTGAATTTGTTTTCATATATGGTGATTATTCTTTGTTAAATCAAGCGTCCAAAACAAAGGTTGCAATGCTATAATCAATACAGATATTTTATAAAAAACAATTGTTGAACTTCGGAATTATTAAAAATATATCCTGACGCCAAGGGGGTACGAGGATCGATGGTTATCAAAATCACAGCAACAAGGCAGTCGGTATTATTATTATATTGCTGATGGGATGGCAAAATGCTTGATATGTTTAAGAGCAAGGCTGACGAATTAA
>CAYNLZ010000132.1:0-1803 GCA_964398255.1 uncultured Dehalococcoidaceae bacterium | reverse complement strand
TACACCGAAAGGGAGCTAAAGCGAATAAATACAAAGAATAAAACTGCTCCTAAATGGATGGTTCCGACACTTGTGTTCGTAGTGTTATTAGCTTTTTTCTTTGTACTGTATGGTTTAGGAGTATTCGCTCCATATATCTAGTCCGAATTCTTTATAAACCATTTAATTTTCATATGCCATTATATTAATATT
Source organism: uncultured Dehalococcoidaceae bacterium (assembly GCA_964398255.1). GTDB lineage: Bacteria > Chloroflexota > Dehalococcoidia > Dehalococcoidales > CSSed11-197 > CSSed11-197. Next base: position 1,611 of record CAYNLZ010000132.1, on the reverse strand, counting down.
ATTTTAAAACGAGGCAATCGATGGGTATTTATGAAAGAGATTGGTATCGGGGCAAACACCCGCCAGGCTGTACTTGTGTTAGTTGTGCTAAAGCACACGAAGCTGATTGCACTTGTAATGAGTGCGTTTTAAATCGAGAGCGAGTATTATCTAATTCAAACTTTATAGTGCCCCAAAGCGTCTATGCTCCTCAATCTTTAATAAATACAAGCACTCAAAAACAAGCCAGAAAGCCTGTTGTATGTTTTATTACATCGCTGATTATTTTTATTATATTACTTATGTGCTTATACGTAGTGCTTTATTTTACAGGCTTGCTTAATATTTAGTCCCTGTTTGAACCTCTAGATTTTTAATGAAAAAAAATAATCATAGCGCGCATCATGCAATTTCTTTAGCTGTTTAGCCGATTTTGCCACTCGTTTCATGAAATTGCAGGCCACACAATAAAACCTGCGATTCGTTAAAACAAGCACCATTAATAAGCCGGGGGTTGGTCAGAAGAATGCCCAACCCCCTGATCTGTACCTTTAGCTTGCCAATGCCGGTAAGTGCAGAAACTAATGCCCCTTGATTGACGGCTGGAAGGGTACCGGGCATCCCTTGACTGAGGCTGTTGTTCGGGTAACTCTTTCAACCTGCTCTTGCGCCTTTTTGGGGTCATTCACCCATGTCCGGTAAAACTCATAAGGGCAGGTTTCATCCCCGATATCACCTTCGCCGGAACTAAGCTTGCCGGTATAGCCGCGGTGAAGCAGCTTGAAGAGGTGGTTCTGAGACTGCCAGTTAGCCCTGGCTTCCCGGATGGAGCTCACAGATAGCTCTGCGTACTGGTTTCCCATTTCCTCCGTTCCACACTCGCCAAGAACTCTGCCGTCATAACCAACAATTACAGAGTGTCCGAAGTAGGAATAAACTCCATCGAAGCCTGTTCCATTGGCTACTGCTACGTAGGAAGTATTGGCCCATGCCATGGCAGTTGCCATGATTCTCTGTTGTTCCTTGGAAGGATACATATAACCCTGGCAGCGTACGATAAGTTCAGCCCCTCGCATGGCACAGTCCCGCCAGATTTCGGGGTAATTGCCGTCATCGCAGATTATCAGACTAATCATCAGGCCCTTAGGCCCTTCGCTGACGTATGTTCTGTTTCCGGGGTACCAGCCTTCTATCGGGCACCACGGCATGATTTTGCGGTACTTCTGCACGATTTCGCCCTTGTTGTTGATCAGTATCAGTGTGTTATAAGGGACTTTTTTGGGATGATCTTCATGAAGCTCGCCGGTTATGGAAGCTACCATCCAGATGTCGTTTTTCCGGCAGCATGCGGATAATATTTCAGTTTCTTCCCCAGGTACAGTTGTTGATAACTCCATGCAGTCTTTGGGATCATACAGGATCCCCTCGGTAGAATATTCCGGAAATATTATCAGGTCCATTCCTGGCAGCCCAACCTTCAGTCCTTCTGCATAAGCGGCTAGTTTATGGCAGTTATCCAGAATTTCCTGTTTGCTGTGAAGCCTGGGTATAGGGTAATTTACTACTGCAACGCCAACAGTATCCGGCGTTGAAGAGATATCACCGTGTCTCATTTCAGTTTACCTCCATTTG
>CAYNLZ010000131.1:0-1824 GCA_964398255.1 uncultured Dehalococcoidaceae bacterium | reverse complement strand
TTGTATGAGCTTCTTACCAGAGGGGCAGAGGCTATTCCAGAAAAGCCCATTTCCAAAGCAGGCTGGACATAGCTGGAAAATTCGTCAGGGGTTATATACCTGGCCACTGGATTGTGTGAGTTTGAAGGCGACAGGTATTGCCCGATGGTGATCAGGTCGCATTTTGCTTTCCGTAAATCTTTCATCACTTCAATCACCTGTACATATGTTTCTCCCAACCCGAGCATCAGTCCTGATTTTGTGGTAATCCTGGGATTGAGAGATTTGGCATTGCGAAGAAGATCAAGCGAACGTTGGTAGCTGGCGAGCGGTCTTACCTGTGGATAGAGCTCGGGAATAGTTTCAATATTATGATTAAGTACGCATGGGTTGATATCAATAACCATTTCCAAAGCAGAAGCAAGGCCTTGAAAATCTGGAACAAGCACCTCAACTTTTGTGAGCGGACATTCAGTATGAATAGCTTCAATTGTTCGCGCAAAATGAGATGCTCCGCCATCTGCCAGGTCATCGCGTGTGACCGATGTAATTACTGTATACTCCAAGCCAAGCCTTTTTATTGCTGTAGCAATTCTTTGCGGTTCATCTGCTGACAATGGAGAAGGGCCCCCTTTTTTGATGGCACAAAAATTGCAATTTCGGGTACAAATATCTCCCATTATCATAAAAGTCGCAGTTTTTTTCCCAAAACATTGATATATGTTGGGGCAAAGTGCACTCTGGCATACAGTGTTCAGTTTTAGATCGGCAAGGACCGAGGTTACGTCAGCCATTTCGCCCACTTTGGGGATTTTCTGTTTGAACCAATCTGGGAGTCGCTTATCCAAGAGTAACCCCTGCAGTTTGAGTGTTTGTTATTCGTTCTGTTTGTATATTAAGAATCCGTGCCAGATTATCAATAAAGATTTCTTTTACCTCATCCACCGTGATATCTCTTCCGATGAGATTTGCTATTGATGTAGCTTCTTTTCCTGGTATGCCGCACAGGTTGATAGTTTTAAAACCGTCCAGAGAAGGGTTGACGTTAAAGGATACCCCGTGCTCGCTGATACCTCGCACAAAATGAAGTCCGATAGCTGCCAGTTGCTTTCCTTCTACCCAAACGCCGGGGTGCTCTGACAATCTTTCGCTGGGGATACCAAAATGTTGTGAAGTATCTATCACCGCCTGTTCAAGATCATATACGAAACGACGAATCTCTCCACTCCGTGAGCGCATATCCATAATCGTATAGACAACCAGTTGCCCCGGGCAATGAAAACTTGCATCACCGCCCCGATTGGTGTGGCACACTTCTATACCAAGCCTGGTGAGGCTATCTTTGCTCGCGAGTATATTTTCTGGTTTGCCGAATTTACCAAGAGTTATTGTGGGTGGGTGCTCCAGAACCAGTAGTATGTCTTCAATTTCTTTCTTGTGCCTTAAATCGACCAGGGAAAGCTGCAGGTCATATACTTTTTGGTAGTCAGCCAAGCCCAGGTCCCAAATCCAGCATTCGTTCATTTTTCCGTTAACCATGTGTCTATTCTAAACGTCTGGATTTGTATTGTAAATTGCATAGTCAAGATTTGTTGGCAGCTTATCCAGTTCCTTGGGTTTAGAAGGCTCAAGCGCAAATCCAATAATGCTCTTCGATTAGAGTGTATGCAACAGGTGGGACATTCTTTTGCTACTATGGAGAGTAACGTCGCATCTGTTATAATCAGGTAGTATATGGCAACAGGTATTGCTCTTTATATCCACATTCCTTTTTGTTTGAAAAGGTGTTCATATTGTTCATTCATTTCCTTTGCTAACCGGTCTGAGGATATAGAAAGTTATATT
>CAYNLZ010000130.1:0-1851 GCA_964398255.1 uncultured Dehalococcoidaceae bacterium | reverse complement strand
TACGTATAAGTGGAATTGCCAGCGCAACTATTACGAGTATCGCTGTAACCAGTTTCAAGTTGGACGGGGGCAAACCTAGTCTAAGGGCAATACTAATGAACAGGCGATAGGCAAACGTGCCCCCAACAACAGCAAACAAAATGGAGGTTATGCCACGAGGGCGAAATAAACCTTCTCCCAATATTAAGGAAGCCAAGCCCATTACTATCATACCTATTCCCATACCAACATCTGAAAACCCCTGGTTTTGAGCTATAAGCGCGCCCGACAACGCAACTAATCCATTGGAGAGTGATACTCCCAATATTGTAATCATGTTGGTATCAGTACCAAGGCCACGCACCATTTGTTCATTTTCACCGGATGCACGCAAGGCAAGCCCAATTTCGGTACGCAGGAACCAGTTTAAAACTGCAAGAGTGATAGCGGCAAAAATGATCATCAATATAATTGAAAGCAATAATCCGGTTTCAATGCCAAGAAAACTGGAAAATTGATCAAATATTGTCACCTCGCGCAGGAGGGAAATATTAGCCTTACCCATTATCATCAGGTTTATGGAATAAAGCCCGACCATCACAAGAATACCAGAGAGCAGGGCATTGATTCGGAGCTTGGTATTAAGAATGGCAGTGCTTAAACCGGCTAATACACCAGCGGCTACAGCAGCTAAGGTGGCCAGCCAGGGGTTGAAACCATTAATAATCATGACAGCCGCTACAGCGCCACCCAAAGGAAAACTACCGTCAACTGTCAGGTCTGGGAAAGAAAGGACACGAAATGTGATGTATACCCCAATAGTAACAAAGCCGTATGCAAGCCCTTCGTATAATGAAAAGGATAACAGATGACCTATATCCAAGATGCTATCCTCCTCAAGAAGAGTGTTTCTGCCTTAGGGTTACTCACCATAATTCGTTAACGCTTTATCTATTATTTCCTGAGGGATGGTTACTCCATACCGCTCAGCGGCGGTCGTGTTTATAGTATAGCTGAATTTGTTGCCCAGCTCTGCAGATATTTCAGAAGCTTTTGTTCCCTGAAGAATTTTTACTGCCATCTCACCAGCCTGGTAACCGAGATCGTAATAATCAAAACCAAGGCAGGCAACACCGCCTCTTTCTATTGATGGGTCATCGGAGGGGAACAGGGGTATGGAATAATCTTCACAAACTTTAATAAGTGCCTCAAGTCCTGAAATTACAGTATTATCGGTGCCCACCCAAATCGCATCCACATTACCAATCAATGACTCTGCCGCTGACCTGACGTCAGCAGTTGTAGATACAGTTCTTTCCGACACATCAATTCCAAGTGCGGCGGCGGCTTTCTTGAATTGTTCTGCAAGGACAACTGAATTAACCTCCCCTGCGTTATAAACGGTGCCTATCGTTTTTGCGCCGGGGACAATTTTAAGGATGAGGTCAATCGTACTTGTAACCTCTATCATGTCGCTAGTTCCAGTTACATTTTCCGGGTGATTTTCAAAGCTCGAAATTAAACCGGCTGCTACTGGATCAGTAACACCGCAAAATACTACCGGGATGTCAGTACTACTGGCGGCATTAACGCATTGCTGGGTGATACGGGAGCCAAAGCTAAAAATTATATCAACTTTATCATTCACAAATTTTTGAGCGATGGACTGCTCAATCGTAGCTTCGCCTTCTGGGTTTTGATAATCATAAGTTACGCTTTCACCCTCTTTATAACCGGCATCAGCAAGAGCATCTATAAAACCCTGTCGCCCGGCATCGGCCGCCGGGTGAGTAGCAAATTGGGTCAAGCCGATTTTGATTCCTTCTGTATCAGTGCATCCGCCCGTTGACAGCGGTGCCAAAATAACCATCG
>CAYNLZ010000129.1:0-1865 GCA_964398255.1 uncultured Dehalococcoidaceae bacterium | reverse complement strand
TTCTTGCCATTTTAGCCGTTTCTTCCGGTTGGCTGGACGCAAATGGCATGTTTGGTAAATTATTAGACGAAGGTACTCTGCACTCCTGGACCAGCGGAATATTCGGCGTATTTGCTCACCCGCTGACATGGGTCTCCCTGGCACTGGCGGCTGGTGGGATTCTACTGGCATGGGTAATATACCAAAAGAAATGGCTGTCCGCATCGAGCATTTCAAATTCATTCGCACCCATACATTCATTACTTGTCAATAAATATTGGTGTGATGAAGTAAATGAAAATATTATTGGTAAAAAGGTATTGGATGGCGGGGTATTTACGGGGTTTGAAAAGTTTGATACCCACATAATTAATGGAGCAGTAGGTGGGTTGGCCCAGTTTACCAACGCCACCAGCAGTCTGCTTAAAAAGATACAAAATGGTAATCTTCAAACCTATTTACTCTTTTTTACAATCGGCATAGCTTTAATTATGCTTATTATGGTACTGACTTAACAAAAAGGAAGGTAGTTTGGGAATTCTGTCAATAGCAATATTTCTACCAGCCATAGGAGCGCTCCTGCTGGCCGTACTGCCCCTTAAAGGGTCGCGGTCGGCCTGGTGGACTGCTTTGGTATTTACGTCCATAACGCTTGTGTTAAATGCGGTGCTGTTTGCTTCATACGACTGCTCTCTTGGGGGCTTCCAATTTGAAGAACATGTCCAATGGATTCCAGCAATCAATGCAAGCTATCACGTGGGGCTCGACGGATTGAGCCTGGTGCTGGTAATTCTCACCTCCTTGCTTGCTGTCGTATCGATTATCGCCTCCCGTAACGTCAGCCATCGGCCAAAAGCATTCTTTGCCTGGCTCCTGTTGCTTGAAACCGCTATACTCGGTGTGTTTTCTTCGCTCGATCTCTTGCTTTTCCTTGTTTTCTGGGAGATTGAAGTGATACCGCTTTATTTCCTTATATCCACCTGGGGCAATGGAAAGAAGACCTTCACCGCCACTAAATACGTGTTATATACCCTTTTTGGCAGTGCCTTTATGATGGCTGGAATCGTTGCCTTATATTTCACAGCCGGAACTTTCAACATGGTAGAGTTGATGAATACCGACCTGGCATTGCTCGCAACTACTATTCCTCCCATCGCAATTTTTGCCCTGATATTTGTTGGCTTTGCCGTAAAGCTACCCGTTTTCCCGCTTCACTCCTGGCTCCCGGATACTTATTCGAATGCTCCAACAGCGGCCAGTATTATGCTTGCCGGAGCACTTAGTAAAATGGGTGGTTACGGAATAATACGCGTTTGTTTGACATTATTCCCTCAGGAAGCAGCTGATGCTGGGCCGATACTAATAATCCTCGCTGTTATCAATATTATATTCGGAGGAGCGCTTGCCTTCAGGCAAAAAGAAATAAAGCGCCTGATCGCTTATTCCAGTTTCAGCCATATGGGCTTTGTGCTGCTTGGAATATTCTCTTTAAATGAAATTAGCCTCACCGGCGCGGCAATCCAGATGGTCAGCCATGGTCTTATCATAGCGCTGTTGTTTTCCAGTGCTGCTATTATCATCAACCGCACCGGCACTAACCTGTTGGATGAGATGGGTGGACTTGCCCGCCAGATGCCAATCCTTGCGGCGTTTTCGTTCGTAGCAGTAATTGGCGTCATGGGAGTACCAACAACCAGTGGTTTTATGGCAGAAATCCTTGTATACATAGGAGCTTTTTCATCTGGCAGCGCGATTGCCAAGCCCATTACAATCATTGCTCTTTTGGGCATCCTGCTATCGGCGGCATACATGCTTAAATTTATGAGAAAAGTCTTTTTCGGCCCCGTTCAGGATTCATTTAACACAGTTACTCGCATAAATAACAT
>CAYNLZ010000128.1:0-1931 GCA_964398255.1 uncultured Dehalococcoidaceae bacterium | reverse complement strand
GTTGGCGATGAGATTCACCGCCTGCGTGACCAGAAGCAAGAGTTGCAGGTTGAAAGCGCTAACCGTGATGAACTCAAAAAGCGCATTGCTGACATGAGCACATTCCTAAAGAAGCAGTCCACCGCCCTTATAGAATACGATGAGCAACTTGTCCGACGGCTGATTGAAAAGGTTACCATCTACGAGGATAAATTCACCGTGGAATTCAAGTCTAGTGTGACGGTGGAAGTGTATGAATAAGGGTAAGAGGAAACAGGGCACTCTACGGATTTGGAGTAGAGTGCCTTGTTTTATGTTTAGTTTATAGCTAATCCTCACACTGTTTTATTGAAAACCCTTATTCTTTCAAGCATAAAAATCAACCAAAGAAATGAAATAATAAAGATTGCCCTCTGCCATATGCCAGAGTAATTTGGTAGGTAACTCATTAGCACTGAAAGAATTGTTGCTGTAAACCCAACAGCTATGTCTATGATCCGATACCTCACGGCTTTTTCTATAAAAGCTGATGACATTGCGTAAATAGCGAACGAAAACCCCACAATTGTTGCGAAAATCGAATGTAGTTTATCTTCAAAAGAGTTAAAAATAACACCTTCAATAATTGGTGCATGATGGAATATCCCGGTCAATGCAAGGCTCAGCCCGAAAATACTTAATAAAATTTTATGGAACCAAAATCTGCCCAAATGCAGCCAGGCTTCTAAGACGCATGAAATGCCGACAAGCACAAAAGCGGCATTCATAATCCATGCGTTAGGTGTGCTCTGAGCCCCCAGATGACTCGTAGTATTTTTTATAATGGAGTATGTATCCGCGCTATAAAATGGAAGCACAAACATGATGGGCAATAGCAATAATAACGCATGAATCAGATATCTAAAATCGGCTAATTTTCTTTTTCCCATCACTGTTCCACTCCTAAATTACTTCACGTTTCTCAACATCCAACCTGACCACACAGCCTAAAAAAATCCCGAAAAAATATCTAACCTGATCACTCGCAAACGCTGACATCTAACTCCGAGCACTCCCAAACCAACGGCAGCCACAGGTAGACTTTTGTGTGTATCATGCTTTGCGTATTGGGTGCCTAATCACCGTTTTTAATTTCTCCGGCGCTACTTTGCGTGGGTCGGAAATGTATATCTCGTGATGGCGACGAATGTCGTTGATATCAAGAATATAGCCGTTTTCAATGGCAAACCCGTCAAGCGCTGCTACCGTGGCTGGTTCATCGTCATACGAACCGATGTGCATAACCTGCACACATAGCCCTTCGGTAATTGTTTCAAGTTTAGCCTTTGATATATCAAGATTCGGTTTTTTCTTTGCCAAAGATATCTTTGCAACTTCCAATATATCTTCAGTTACAAAATCGGGTTGCCGAATCATCATCGTCCATATAAATTTGCTCTTATCATTAATTTCCGCTCCGCCACCCCTGAAATCATCGTCAACGCTCCAAAAGCCTTCAAGGGGAGGAACAACATATTCCAAAATCGATTTATTGCTCATCTTGATGGCGTATGAAAGCCCATACAACAGCTCAACGGCTTCGGCATATTCAAGGCTCTTGTTCGGGTCGCCTTTGCCGTCAACTGCAATATATTTCATCTCTGGCACATTAATAATTGATGGTATAGTTCTTGGTTGGTATAGATCCTTTTCGATTTTTTTAAAGTCAATTGGCATTATTCGACCTCATCTCTTTCTCAATAAACGTTAGTGCAATCCGCAGGGCGTTCACCCGCCTATCGTTTAAAGTTTTCTGCTATGACTGCAATTTGCCGCTTTCCTGAATCTTCTCGCACTTGTGGAGCGTTGATTCAAGGGAGGTCTTTGCATCTTCTAGTTCCTGTTTTGTATATTCGTCCATTTTATCTCCTTAATTCTTGAAAGGTTACCGCTGCACAGTACCTCAAGGTTAT
>CAYNLZ010000127.1:0-1984 GCA_964398255.1 uncultured Dehalococcoidaceae bacterium | reverse complement strand
AAAGGTCTTACCAAACGGTTTGGCAAAATCACTGCTGTTGATGAACTTGATATAGAAGTACGTCAGGGTGAAATTTTCGGCTTCCTTGGACCAAATGGTTCAGGTAAAAGTACCACCATGGGCATGATACTGGGCCTGATTGCCCCAACATCCGGTAGTGTGCGTGTATTTTCCATGGATGTCAGGCATAACCTTCCCAGCATTCTGCGCCGGACCGGAGCACTTACAGAAAGCACTGGTTTTTATCCTTATCTTTCTGGCCGGGAAAATTTACGTTACTTTGCACGCATTACCGGTGGAGTTGCAGACAGCCGGGTTGAAGAAGTGCTGGAAACAGTTGACCTGACAAAACGTGCCGATGACCCCTTCTCCAATTATTCTCTGGGAATGAAACAGCGCCTCGGTTTGGCCTCAGCGCTTCTGGGAGATCCCGAATTTATAATTCTTGATGAGCCGACTAACGGGCTTGATCCAGCCGGCATGAAAGAGATCCGTCAACTGATAATCAAGTTGGGAGAACTTGGAAAAACGGTATTTTTGAATTCTCATTTACTGCACGAAGTCCAACAGGTGTGTGACAGAGTTGCAATTATCAAAAAGGGGCGAATAATCACTCAAGGAGCTGTAAAAGAACTTCTAAATCGCAAAAACCAGCTTCAAATACGGACAACTGAAACACAAAAGGCTTTTGAACTGCTATCTGCACAGGACTGGCTAAAGGAAGTAACGCGAGACGACGAACGAATTCTTATTGAAATTGAACCTGAAAATTCATTTAAAGTAAGCGCTTTTCTTGCAGAGCATGGCATATATCTGAAAGAGATGAGATATTTTGAAAGCTCCCTTGAAGACCTGTTTTTAAAACTTACCGGAGAAGAAACACTATGATGTCTTTAATAAAAGGTGAGATTAGTAAAATCTTCAAGAGGCGCATGACATGGATTCTCCTTGGTGTGATGATAGTATATTTTACGATTATTTTCTTTGCCACTTATGGAGTTGCCAGTAGTCCTCCCGGTCAAATGTCAGCAGAAATCCTTACGCAAATCAAGATATCTCTCCAGTTACCGGGAGCCTTTGATACCATTTTCTCAACAGCCCGCACTATCGGAACCTTGCTCATAATAATACTTACCGCATCAGTGATTGGCAGTGAATACAGCTGGGGGTCAATCCGCCAGGTCCTCACCAAAAAGGGTATCAGATATCAATATGTCGTATCCAAGCTTGTTGCTCTATTGTTTTATGCCACGGCGGGGCTCTTTGCCGCCATTCTGGTTGGATTCGGGCTTTCGCTTGTCACCAGCAGCCTGTTAGGATCTATCGAATGGAGTTTTTTGACACCAGGTTTCATTGGTGAAACCGCAGGCACTTTCGGCTGGACATTACTAGGGCTTCTTCCCTACATAGCTCTTGCCGCTTTCTTTTCTTTTCTGGGAAGGTCTGCAATTTCCGGCATCGGCGGAGCACTGGGCTTATACGTGATTGAGGCAGTGCTGGTAAGTATCTTCACTTCTTCCGGAGGGTGGCTTGCAAAAATCCCCGATTACCTGCTCGGACCAAATATAGACGCACTGGTACCGGCAACATTGTTCGCACACAATCCGTTTTTAACATCAGGCGCTCCACCCAGCATTCCGCATGCCATAATTGTTATCACCATCTATTGCATCGTTCTCATCAGCGCGTCTCTGGTGATATTTCAAAAGCGGGATATATTAGTCGGATAACCGGGGTAAATATCTATTCTTCAATGCCTTTTTTAAGAATCGCCTCAGCCTGAAGAGCAGCCTCTTCCGCGCCTTTTGAAACCGCGGCTTTCAGGTATTTCTTGAAATCTATAAACTTACCCACGCCTTCCAGCACAAGGTTTGGAACTTTAGAATCTTTGACAAGATACTTGTACAAACCGTCAGCCTGAGCCTCACCAATCTCCTCGTTCTTGATAGCAAAAGGTATTTGACTGGCACTTTCTTTAAGTTTT
>CAYNLZ010000126.1:0-2035 GCA_964398255.1 uncultured Dehalococcoidaceae bacterium | reverse complement strand
CTGGTGTTTTATCAGTTGTGCTGCCGTGAATTTGAAAGAAACGCTGAAAGAGTTTTTTCTGGTCAGCAGGTTTTATACCAATACCGTTATCCGAGACGCTGATAATGACCTCTTCTCCCTCTATATTTCCTTTAACGGTTATAGCGCCACCATCCGGAGTAAATTTGACTGCATTAGAAAGAAGGTTAAATAAAACCTGTTTCAACTTGCGCTCGTCTGCCATGATTTCCGTATTATCAATGTTATTTATTGCCTTTAGAAAGAGGCTTATGTTGTGTTTTGCTGCTCTTTCCTTGATCATAAAAAGGCTTCCTTGCAGTAAATCTTTGATTTTTATATTTGACAGCAAAAGTTCTTCTTTTCCGGCTTCTATCTTGGAAAGGTCGAGGATATCATTGATCAGAGAAAGCAGGTGTCTTCCGCTTTCCACAACTGCGTTTACATACTCCATCTGCTTTTGGTTCAGCGGGCCAAAATCCTGTTCACACAGAACCTGCGCAAAACCAATAACTGCATTGAGCGGAGTTCTAAGCTCGTGAGACATACTGGCTAAAAATTCTGATTTAGCCTGGTTGGCAAGTTTTGCCGCCTGGGCTTCTGCCTCCAATTTCTGAGTATGCTTACGCTCTGCCAGTTCTGCTTTCAGTCTTATCCTTTCTCTGGAATCAGCCTCGGCTTTTCTCTGTTCTGTATTATCATGCAATAAAACCAGATAGCCATTCGGGTTATTATGTGCAGATACCGGAGATATGAACACAGTATAATAACGCTTATCGGTTCCATCCTCTATGGTTATTACGGTCTCTTTGCTGGTTGTGTCTGCCTTCAGGGCTGCAATTTGTGCCTTTCCTGGCAGTAGCGTGTTAAAAGGCTGACCAATTACTTCTTCTCTTTTTTGATTGAGAATCTTTTGGGCTGACTGGTTGATATCTACAAGTTTATAATCTGTATCCAGGATAACTACACCGTCAAGCATGCTTTTGAACACTACTTCGTAAGCTATCGGTTTGATATCAAGCAGTTTGAACCGGGATAAACCCAGAAAAAAAGCCACGCCGGTGATGGTGAGGGCTAATGGCGTATGGTCGATAAAGGCAAAAGGCTTTATGCCGGCGATGAAGAGAAAATTAGCTGCCCATGGTACGAGGGAAGCTGCCAGTATAATACCTGCCTGTTTGCGGTAAATGCCTGATGAACGCCTGAATAAATCCAGGATTAGCAAAGTACAAGCGAGCAGCAAAACATAAGAGTAAACTGAGTATACCCAGAACCAGCCATTGTGGGTAACCAAATCGACCGGTGGCCAGAGGGAAGTATCCAGCCATATATCTTTCCACATCAGGTGGTGATAACTATTTGTCCAAACTATTACCAGCGTCACTACGGGGATTATTGTCAGCAATATTATATTTCGTTTTGTAAGCCATTTATGCCTGTCTGTGTAAAGGAGGGTGAACACCAGCCATGTACCGGGGATTAGAGTGATTCCAAAATAGGTCATTTTGAGCCAGAATATGTTGGCAGAAAGTTCAACACTGGCATGTTCAAGTGCAGCTGTGGACGCCCACCATGCCAGGGAGAACATCAGTAGAAGAAAAGCAGATGCTACCCGCCTTTTACGATGCTTCCAGACGCGGGCAATTAGAAACAATGCAATAAGTATCGCCAGTAAAAGCGGTAATATGTATGGAGTGTAAGCTAGTTGCATGATCTAATTATTAAAGTCGGCTATTTCATACCGATTATCAACATTATGTGTTACTTTTAACCATGAAGTCAATATAAAAATCTTTTTAAATCAGATTAATTTATTAGCCGTTCGTCCTACGGGAGATTATATTCACAAAAAACATCCAGAAAACGTAACAACAAGCATTCTAGGGAAAACAGATTTAATAAACGGTGAAAAGTTTTTCGGTTGTCCATCTTATTTTTGATAGACATTCAATACTTAGAATCATTATAATCTAAAGCGGATGAATTGAATTTATACTATAAAATAGTTCATTTGAAACAATATTGACGGCCATAATTA
>CAYNLZ010000125.1:0-2041 GCA_964398255.1 uncultured Dehalococcoidaceae bacterium | reverse complement strand
AATGCCTTATTCCAACACAAACCTGCTATCAATTCTTACGCACACTTTGTGGTTCATGCCAAATGTCGCGTCGTGCTTCGCGATGAAAAATCTGCTTAGAAAGCGCAACAACAGCTTTTTCAATGATTACAAGATTAATGTAAGTGCTGGACCAAAGGCTGGGATAGGTGTTGATGCTCTGAAACCGGTTTTACACTCAATGGGTGACCCGCTGAAAACAAAAACGATTACCCTCTCTTGCGGCAAGCTTACTACGGGCGTCACTGTGAGACCGTGGACAGGCATATTAATGCTTCGCAACCTTTCCAGCCCGGAAACCTACTTCCAAGCTGCTTTCCGTGTGCAAAGCCCATGGGAAATCGATTCAGGTGCCGGGAAAAAAGAGATTATGAAGCACGAGTGTTACATATTTGACTTCGCATTAGAACGTGCTTTGCAGCAAATTGCTCTTTACAGCCACCAGCTTGATGTCAATGAAAGCAACCCCGAAAAAAAGGTTGCAGAGTTTATCAAATTCTTGCCGGTGCTGGCTTATGATGGCAGCTCAATGAAGCGCCTGAATGAAACTGATATTCTGGACATCACTCTTGCCGGCACTTCGGCAACACTTCTTGCCCGCAGGTGGGAAAGTGCACTACTTGTAAATGTTGATAACAACACTCTTAGAAGACTTATGGCAAGCGAAGAAGCCATGGCGGCTTTAATGAGCATAGAGGGTTTCCGCAGTTTAAGCACCGATATCAGGGATATAATCATCGCATCTGAAAAAGTGAAGAAGTTGAAAACTAAAGATGAAAAACTTACACCCAAAGAAAAGAGGGAACTTACTGCCGAAGAAAAAGAATACAAATCAAAGCGTAAGATGATTCAAGAGAAGTTGATTAAATTTGCTACCCGCATTCCAGTGTTTATGTATTTGACCGACTTTAGAGAGTACAGCTTGAAAGACGTTATTACCCAGCTGGAGCCTGGATTATTTAAACGTGTCACTGGGCTCAATGTTAAAGACTTTGACCTACTTGTTTCCCTTGGGGTATTTAACAAAGGAATCATGAATGATGCAGTATACAAATTTAAACGTTATGAAGACGCAAGCCTTGAATACACAGGCATTAACAAACATGCAGGTGAAGCGATTGGTGGCTATGACACTGTTCTTTCCCGCAGTGAATATGAGCGGTTATATGGAACACAGCAGATATCGTTAAAAGGCTGATTTATATAGAAGATATACTATGAAAAACTGGGAGGCGGCAGAATGGATTGTTCTGACGATTTAAATAGTATACTCGACAATCTTAAAGAGACCCTTGATAAATTTGATCAAAAGACGGAGCCTTTCTCTGAATGGAGTGTAGAGAGCGCATTGCGATCTATATGCGAGTCACTAGAACTTCCTAATATTACCACGCCGTTAATTGCTGAAAAAATGGCTTTTGAATTTTGCCCAGATTACAAGAATGAACTGACAGGTTGGGGAACTTATTATGGACCTCAGTGTGTTTTACCCAACCCTGAAGGGACAGCAGTAGAGCGGCCAAGTATAAGAGCTATCACAGCACATATTATTGAATATTGGAGTGATCGTTCGAAAACTGCAAAGCATCCAATCCTCCGAGCCCGTTATGCTGATTTGGTATGGGATTTTCAAAAACACGTTACTGGCCAAGCCCCCCACTACTCAATGGCACAGATAGTAATTGACAGCACTATAGAAATGACAGAAAAGAATTGCCATGCTATTAAAGTCGAAGCAATAGATAGACTGGAAAGAGCTCTGCACCTTGCGTTAAGTTTGGGTGATTCTGAGCGAATACAAAAAGTTGCTTTTGCAATAATAGCATATGAAGACGTTGTAGCTGATGATTCAAAACCAGGACTCTGGGGGTTTGCTTATGAAATGTTATTTGACAACGATAAGATTAAGCTAACTGCTGGCCAGAGACAAAAATTATTAGACGATATGGAAAGCCGCCTCCAACGCTTATCAAATCCTGATAAAGGCCCACCCAATTCTTTCGCGGCGGAGAAAGCTGCTTTA
>CAYNLZ010000124.1:0-2053 GCA_964398255.1 uncultured Dehalococcoidaceae bacterium | reverse complement strand
GTTTCATGTTTATACAATCGTCTTAGTTTCCGCTCGATTGCCTTGCTACGTTCAACTTCTTTTTTCAGTTGATCAGTGCGCTCCTCTACCAGGTCCTTCAGATGCTCCTCATATGCTTTGAGTTCTTGCTCAGCTTCCATGCGCACGGTAATGTCGTTGAATATTCCATAAACCCGCTTCCAGTCATGTTTGTGTTCAGGAGGGATGCGGTATTGTACCTGAGCCCATCTCCAGTGGTCCTTGAAGGTAATTTCACGGCTGACGTAGCTTATTTCAGTAGCACCCTCTGCCATGGCTATCAGGTTCTCACGGTCTTGTTCAAAGCCGGTAGGGCGCTTCTTTAAAAGTTCCCACAATCCGTGTAACTGTTCAAATTCATCCGCCTCCAGGATTTCCAGCACCATTTTGTTGGCACCATACAGCTTGCCCATTTTAAGGCAATCCAAGGTCACTTCGGGGTGATGGTACATATAACTGCGGATATCAGTTACGCCATCTGCCCGCAGGGAATCAAAAAATTTCTTTATATCTGAATAATCAAGCTCCCATATGGCTACTGGCACATCTTCAAACAATGTACGGTAACGCTGTTCAGATTCGCGGAGCTTAGCTTCATCAGTTTTACGGGTGGCAATATCGCGAATGTATAAAATACAGGCCTTGCTACCACGGTAATTAGCCCGTAGGCCATTGATTTCGAGTACAGCTATACTGTTATCCCGACGCAGGATATTCATTTCAACAGCCGCCGGCACAGATTTTACAATGATACTATCCAGATACTTCCGAATAGATTCCGGGCGCGCTTCGTCTGGAACCAGATCAAACAAGCACCTGCCCAGCAGTTCTTTCCGTCTGTAACCTGTAATTTCTTGCCAGTGGTCACTCAAATAGGTTTGAATCCCGGGTTTGCCATCAATATTCTGAAGTATTACCACAGCCTCTCCAGCGTCATTACCCAGTTCAATTATTGCCTGACAGCGCTCTTCAGCTTCCTTGGCGTGCGCCTCCAGCTTCTTTTTTTCGGTAATATCCCGATAGGATTCTATAATGCCTATCAATTGGTAATCGGGAGTATACAGGGGAAAGGCGGAAACTATGCAAGGCACACTACTGCCATCCGGTTTTATCCTGACAGTTTCAGTATGGATAGCTTGTTCACCTTGCTTGATTCTTTCCAAGCGGCATTCTGGTGTATGGCATAGTGGGCCTTTAAATATATGCCAGCATTTCTTTCCGATGGCTTCTTCCGCGCTCACACCGGAGAGTTCGGTGAAAGCAGGGTTGGTGTATTTTACAATGTTATCTGCTCCAATAATGCGAATTCCCTGGGGAATATAATCCATGGCATTGATGAAAGAGCTGCAGCAAGCACCAGTTTCCAGGCACAGACCAGAACCGATTGCGCCGGGCAAAGCACTGTCCCCCAGTTTACCTGTATTACTGTGCTGGGGGTTGTCGTTTTCAGATTTAGCCAATTTCCAACTCCTTGCTCAGCAGATAATTTATTATATCAATTAATGCTAGTATGCAAAGAATGGAAATGTCAATATAAACGATATTTTTATGTTAGCGTTCTACGCTCTTTTAATCTTATATATGAACGCAAAAGATACCCTTTTCTCTTGCCAAGGCACACACAACTTACATTGTCTCTCCCGCGTGTGAAAGGTAACTTGCAATCACTTGACAAAATATATGACACGTTGTAGTATTCCCAATATGGGAACATCTGGCGAGTTATGCTTCACATAAATCATGAAATTGCTTGACAAACAACTACTAATTGAATTTGCAGAGGAGCATGCCGATGCACGATCACAAATCAGTTCCTGGTGGGCAGAAATCGAAGAAGCTCAATGGAATAACCCTGGCGATCTTAAGCGCCAATATCCTAAAGCAAGTATACTGAAAGGGCAATATGTAGTTTTTGATATTTGTGGAAATAAATATAGATTGGCGACCAAAATTAACTATAAAAATAAGATAGTATTAATTAAAAAATCAGGAACCCATAATGAATATGATAAATGTGATCTAGGTAAATAATTAT
>CAYNLZ010000123.1:0-2053 GCA_964398255.1 uncultured Dehalococcoidaceae bacterium | reverse complement strand
ATTTAAGTTTCGCAAGTAAATCTTAGGCCGTCTTTGCTAATTCCAACCTATCAAAGTTAATATAATGTTTGAACGTCTCGCTTCTGTTAATCAACGCATCAAGAACGTGTTCGTCGTCGGTATCGAAAGCTTCGGCTATGATTCTGACGATCTCCTGAAGAACGCCCCAGATGCGCTCGGTAACGGAGAGTTGGATAACCCCATCGGTCGCTTCGTTAAAGAGCCCTCCGATGGTTTGATAGGCGGCGAAACGTTTGACTGTGCTCAGAATGTTGTATTGAAGTATGGTGAGCGATATGCTGGCAATCTGGGCCGCGAAGTCCCTGGATTGGGATTTCCCAAGTCCGAGCAGGCCCTTTCCTTCCTTGAAGAAGACTTCAATAGACCATCTTTTTGAATATACATGGTAGGCTTCAATGAAATCCAGTTTGTAGTTAGTGGTCAACAATCCATTCCAGTCGGCATTTTTTGTGCGGCGACAAAAGAACAGTCTTACTCGAACGCCAGCCAGCTCCACATCGGCCACCGCATAATAGCAATGCAAACGGCGGCTGTACTTTACGGCCTTCCTGTTGGCAAGCAACCTGATAAGTTCCTTAGCACTGAGCAGTTTTTTCTCAAACAGGTATTTGGTCTTGCCCATTTTAATCATACCCAGAAAGTGGCAGCAGGAGTGTCTGGATTTGATGAACTTAACAATGTCAGTGCATGTAAACCAACTGTCGGCCAGCAAATAATCAAAACGCATGCCTTCACTGATAGCATGCTTGACCATTTCAATGGCTTTCTGAATCTTGCTTTGGGTGTACTCTCCAATGCGATTGTGAACGGCATCGGTTTGCTCACGCATCTTGGTGTATTGTTTATCGCGCTGCATCTTTGTCATGCCAAAAGGCTTTTCAGGGCGGCCCCCTTCTTCTCCGTGAAGCGAGAAGTCAAGAATCGTCTGCGTCTTGCCATCGGTACGGCAAAGAAAGAGGCCTTTGAATCCAAGCCGGGTGGAATGGGTTACATGAGAATAGATGCGGCCCATCTTCTCGATCTTGGTACCGGTTTTTGGCAAGTCGGAATCATCAATAATCAGGCACACAGGATCCTTACTGTTGAGAGAGTCGTCACGCATATTGATTTTTCTCAACAACTGTTTGTTGATGCGGTAAACCAAATTGCGCCAGTCAATAGCGCCATTTTCCAAAAAGCGATAAAAAACATCTTTCTTACAAGGCACAACCTTTGCCAGTGTTGAATCGGTATAGTGAAAAGCATTCTTGACCATGAAAAACGGAAAAAGCAACAACAACTCAAAAACCTGCAGGCGGGTGTACTTGCAGTTCCAGCGACTCTCCAAGTTGAGAGTAGTTGCGGATAGTTTAAGGTTCTTGGCTACATCCATGATGGTTCTTATTGCTTTGTCGTCATCTTTTTCTCTGAAAAAAGTGCTGATTTCTGAAAAAATGTTTGTACTTTCGAATCTTGGCATTGGGTTCAGTATTTGTTGTTTCGCTACTTCAAATATACTGATTTTCAGTTATTTCTGAAAGACCCTTTGCCTTTTTTTATGCTAAATATTTTGAGTTTAAACTACATGCGAAACTTGAGTAAATAATATTAGACCGGCAAATTTAAATCATAGGAGTATACATTATCATTTAAATCTATGGTTAATATTTTTTTGGTCTTTGTATTGACTTTAAAAACAAAAAAAGCTTTTTCAAGGTAGAGTTGTCTTATAAAATTACCTTCCCAATCGTAGATGTGAATGAAATGAGTTTGCTCCGTAGCTCCCATTCCTTTATTATAAGGTGAGTTTACGTAGGCTGTATAGATGTAATCATTATCCACATTAATTGACCTATAATAAAAAATAAAATCAGAGACTCTCCCTTTTAAATAACGATAATCAGATATATTTTTATGTTTAAAGCCTTTGAGTTCTCCAGTGTTTAAGTCCAGAATATTGATTTGAGGCATAATTGACATAGCCATAGCCACCATACTTTTGTCGGGTTTTAGTTTGTCAAAAGAACTGTAATATATTTCTTTTGATTTGGTG
>CAYNLZ010000122.1:0-2108 GCA_964398255.1 uncultured Dehalococcoidaceae bacterium | reverse complement strand
CCCGAACGTGACGGTTGTTAATAACCCCGATTATAAACTTGGCATGTCTACTTCACTGGTCAAAGGAATTGAACACGTAAGTCAGGACACGCAGTTGGTTATGATTGCACTTGCAGACCAGCCTCTTATCAAAACCGAAACCTATAACCTGCTTTTTAACGAAGCCGAAGCCTCCCAAAAAGGGATAGTCGTACCAGTTTACCAGGGCCAAAAAGGTAACCCAATTGTTCTTAAACACGTTTACCTGCAAGAATTAAAGTCTCTTAAGGGAGATGTTGGCGGGCGAGAGCTGCTTCTACGCCACCCTGATGACATTCTTTACGTAGAAGTAGATGACCCAGGTATAATTACTAATATCAACACGCCTTCAAGTTACGAAAAAATAAAATCAGAGTTCGCAAAAGGAGAGGACCGGAGTGTATAAAAAAGTCAAAGCGCAAGACGCTATAGGAATGGTAATTGCACATGATATGACCAAAATCATCCCCGGTAAATACAAGGGGGCTCGCTTCAAGCGAGGTCACGTTATAACCGAAGAAGACATTCCCGAGCTTCTCAGCATGGGAAAAAAACATGTATATATTGACGACGGCGGAATTGAAGATGCCATACACGAAGATGAGGCGGCAAACAGGCTGGCGACAGCCATTTCAGGAGAGAACACAGTATTTGCCAACGTTAATCAAGGCAGGCTCAACATTAAATCTACAATAAACGGCCTTTTGAAAATAAATCGCAAGCTGCTTACAAAAATCAACAGTATGGATAATATCATCATTGCCACACTTCATGACAATACGCCCGTAAACGCCGGGCAACCGGTAGCAGGTACAAAAATTATTTCCCTTGCCATTGAAGAGGAAGGAGTAAAGCAAGTTGAAAGGCTTACACATTCCGAAGGCAAAGTCGTCTATGTCAAACCATACATAATCAAAAAAGTGGGCGTAGTGGTTACCGGAAATGAAGTCTATAGCGGACTGATTGAAGACAAGTTTATGGACGTGATATGCTCAAAACTGGCTCCTCTGGGAGCAAGTATCTGCTGTTCAAAAATAGTGCCCGACTGTGAGGAAGAAATTTCCAGCGCAATAATTGAAATGAAAAATGCTGGAGCAGAGTTGATTATAACCTGTGGCGGGCTTGCGGTGGACGCAGACGATGTCACTGTGGATGGGTTACTAAAAAGCGGCGCTACTATAATAAAACACGGTATACCAATTATGCCAGGCGCTATGGCTCTCTTGGCAAGGCTTGACAAAATCCCAATACTGGGAGCTCCCGCCGGTGGATTATTCAGTACAACTGGAGTAGATGCACTACTGCCAAGACTCATTGCCGGGGAAACAGTCACTCGTGAAGAAGCGGTAGATTACGGTTACGGAGGGCTATGCCTCAATTGTGCCGAATGCCTGTATCCCATATGCCCTTTCTGCCACGTGTAATCAATGAGTTTGTTGAACCAAGGGGGAGGATAATGGACATAAAAGCCACAATTATTTCCCAAAAAGGGAACTGTGAAGCTGGTCATAAAGCAGGTGATGAATTTATCATAGGACAAACAACCCCTTGTGGGATGTGCGCGTGGGCGTACTATACCCTTTTTCCTTTTTCTCAGGCATTGGCTTTTGGCGGTAATTTTCCCTGGGAAAAAGAAGCAGGCACTGCAATCGTAGCCTGCCCTGACGCAGACAACCCTGTAGTTTTCAAGCTGGAAAAGGTAAATTGAAAGCTCTTGCTCAAAGGGTAAGCTCGGCACGTGTCGTTGTTGATGAAGTTGTTACAGGAAGCATCAAGAAGGGTTTGTGCGTACTCGTCGGCATCGCAGATGGAGATACTGAAGAAGATATTGAATATCTGGTAAACAAGCTATTAAATCTACGAATTTTTGCCGATGAGAATGACAAGTTTAATTTTTCGGTTAAAGATATTGGGGGAGAATTACTACTTGTGAGCCAATTTACCCTGATGGCCGACACCCGCAAAGGCCGCCGCCCCAGCTTTACCCAGGCGGCACAACCCGAGGAAGCTGAAAGGTTATTTGAAGTGTTCGTAGGCAGATGCCGTAACAGTGGGCTTAAAACCGAAACCGGGCGCTTCCAGGCAATGAT
>CAYNLZ010000121.1:1519-2120 GCA_964398255.1 uncultured Dehalococcoidaceae bacterium | reverse complement strand
AGAGCACCCCATCGTTCATTGCTGCATGCACTTGGTGTAAGCCCTGAGGAAATGAGCCGGCCTTTTATTGGTGTGGTGAACAGCTTTACTGAAGTTGTTCCAGGTCATGCTCATCTCGCCAAGCTTGCGATGTCTGTCAAATCTGGAATCAGGGAAGCAGGTGGTGTTCCCTTTGAGTTTAACACCATTGCTGTTTGTGATGGCATTGCCATGAACCACAAGGGTATGAAATATAGCCTCCCGTCAAGAGAGTTGATATGTGACTCGATTGAGATAATGGCAGAGGCTCATGCATTTGACGGGCTTGTTTTCATGCCCAATTGTGACAAGGTAGTTCCCGGAATGTTAATGGCGGCTGTAAGGCTGAACATTCCTTGTATATTTATCAGTGGCGGTCCAATGATGGCTGGTCAGTTAATCCGGGGAGGCAAAACTGACTTTGTTGACTTGAATAGTGTGTTCGAAGCTGTTGGCAAAGCCAAAAGGGGTGAGATGTCTGAGCAGGAACTTGCCGAACTTGAACAAGTAGCCTGCCCGGGATGCGGAAGCTGTTCAGGTATGTTTACCGCTAACACCATGAATTGCTTGACGGAAGCGTTGG
>CAYNLZ010000121.1:0-1509 GCA_964398255.1 uncultured Dehalococcoidaceae bacterium | reverse complement strand
TGGCTTTGCCAGGTAATGGAACCATCCCAGCCGCGGACAGCAGGCGTAGCATGTTAGCCTATGAAGCCGGCAGAGCGATGATGGGTGTGATCAAGACAAACAGGCGCCCGCGCCAGATAATTACGAAACAAGCCATTGACAACGCTTTTCTGGTTGATATGGCTTTGGGAGGGAGTACAAACTCAGTCCTCCACCTTCTTGCAATTGCCAATGAAGCGGGGATTACTTATCCATTAAGCAAGGTAAATGAATTGACTGAGATCACACCGTGCTTGTGCAAACTGAGGCCGTCGGGTGAATATCATATTGAGGATCTGGACAGAGCGGGTGGAATTCCGGCAGTCATGAAAGAAATTATCTCTCTGATGCATGCGGAGCAGGTTACGGTTACTGGAGAGACTCTAGGTAAGATGGTACAAAAAGCCTGTATACATGATACGGACGTGATACGCTCAATAAATAAGGCTTACGCTAAAAAGGGCGGCCTCGCCGTCCTTTTCGGAAATATTGCCCTTGAAGGCGCCGTGGTTAAACGGGCGGCAGTAGCTGAGGAGATGATGGTCCACCAGGGGCCAGCAAGAGTTTTTGATAGCGAAGAAGACGCAACCAGGGCTATCATGGATGGCGACATAAAATCTGGTGATGTAATGGTTATTCGTTATGAGGGTCCGCGTGGCGGACCTGGCATGCGTGAGATGCTTACGCCAACATCACTTTTATGCGGGATGGGGAGGGATAAGGACGTAGCACTTATAACGGATGGTCGCTTTTCTGGGGCAACTCGTGGCGCGGCTATAGGCCATGTGTCACCTGAAGCCGCCTCTGGAGGAGCTATCGCTGCGATACAAGAAGGCGATATGATAAGCATAGATATACCCAATTATCGCTTGAATGTTGAGCTCAGTCAGGACGAAATTGAAAAAAGAATGAAATCTGTAAAACCCAGGTGTTCGTCTATCCAGGGTGGGTTTTTAAAAAGGTATGCAGAAATTGTTTCTTCGTCCAGTACTGGCGCAGTATACAAAAAGTAAGATGGGTGATAGGAAATAGATCATGAAAATGACCGGTTCTCAAATATTGTGTGAAAGCCTCCTGAAAGAAGACGTTGAAGTTGTATTTGGTATTCTTGGCGGTTCGATATTGCCTCTTTACGATACGTTGGTTGAGTATCCCCAGTTGAGGCATATTTTGGTCAGACACGAACAGGCAGCAGCTCATGCCGCCGCCGGATACGCACGTGTTACCGGAAAAACAGGGGTTTGTTTTGCCACCTCTGGCCCTGGTGCAACCAACCTGGTTACCGGTATAGCCGATGCTTTTCTTGACTCAACACCCATTGTGGCTGTCACCGGGCAGGTAGCAACACCTTTTATCGGTAAAGATGCATTTCAGGAAATAGACATCACCGGTATAACTATTCCTATTACCAAGCATAATTATCATGTATCTGATGCGGCACTGGTTGCACAAACTGTGAAAGAGGCTTTTTATGTTGCACGTTCCGGCAGA
>CAYNLZ010000120.1:0-2147 GCA_964398255.1 uncultured Dehalococcoidaceae bacterium | reverse complement strand
ATTCAGCCTGATGTTATCGTCTGTCGGAGCGATTATCCGATTTCTGATAGCATCAGGGATAAAATCTCACTATTCTGCGACGTAGAGCTGGAAGCGGTCATACCCATGCCTAATGTTGACACAATCTACGAAGTGCCGCTTGTTCTGGAGGCAGAAAACGCTGGAGACCTGATAGCCAAAAAGCTGGGTTTAAGTGTGAGGCCTTCAGATTTGAATGACTGGCGGCATATGGTGTCCCTGCTTAAAAAACCGGCCCCTACAGTTAATATTGCTTTGGTGGGAAAGTATGTTGAACTGGAAGATGCATATTATTCTGTGAGGGAGGCTCTGTGCCATGCCGGGTTATACAATTCGTGCCGTGTGAATATCGAATGGATACAATCGGAAGATGTGGAAAAGAATGGAGCCGAATACTATCTTCGCGATGCACAGGGAATTCTGGTTCCAGGCGGGTTCGGTGTTCGGGGGATAGAAGGGATGATTGCGGCAGCTAAATATGCTCGGGAAAAACGTATTCCATATTTTGGTCTGTGTCTTGGTATGCAGGTGATGATAATTGAATTTGGTAGAATGGTGCTTGACAGTCAGGCAGTAAACTCATCAGAGTTTAACCCTTCCACCGAACACCCTGTGATAGATTTGGTGCCAGAACAAAAAAACATCCCCGAAGAAAGCAGGGTTTTGCGGCTGGGCAACTACTCCTGCAACATTCTTCCTGATACGCTGGCTGCCGCGGCTTATGGTGAACCAGTGGTTGTTGAGCGGCACCGGCATAAATACGAATTTAATAACGATTATAGAGAAGTGCTTCAGAAGGCAGGGTTGGTTTATAGCGGTCTTTCTCCTGATCAGTCATTGGTTGAAATATGTGAGTTGAAGGACCATCCCTGGATGCTTGGTGTGCAATTTCACCCCGAATTCCTTTCCCGCCCGCAAAGGCCTCATCCTTTATTCTGCGGGTTTGTGGAAGCAGCCAAACAAGTTCTGAGGGAAGGTGCACAACCAACCCTTCCTTTAAATCAGTAATATGCGGTGGAGGTTATATTAGGTGCGGATTTTTCTTGATACAGCCAATATTGAAGAAATCAAAAGCGGAGTAAAAACTGGCGTTGTAAGTGGCGTCACCACAAATCCTTCGCTGGCTTCTAAAGAAGGATACCAGAGTTACCGTGAGTTAGTGCAAAAAATATGCTCGCTAACCCCCGGTCATGTTTCGGTTGAGGTTATTGAGGAAGATACTGCCGGTATGCTTGCTCAGGCGCGTGAGATTTCGAAATGGGCGCCAAATACAGTAGTAAAAATCCCTATTACTGAAGCCGGGTTGGAAGCCACTTCAATATTAACCGGAGAAGGGATAAAGGTTAACATGACACTCTGTTTTTCACTTAACCAGGCGGTACTCGCTGCACTAGCTGGTGCAAGCTACGTGAGTCCGTTTGTTGGCCGTCTGGATGATATTGGAGAAGACGGAATGGCGCTTATAGCCGATATTGTAGACGTATTTAACCATCAGGTTTATAAAACAGAAGTACTGGCAGCAAGTATCCGTCACCCGCACCATGTATTACAAGCCGCCAGAGTTGGAGCGCATGTAATTACCATGCCATACAAGGTATTGAAGCAAATGATAAAACATCCCCTGACCGATACCGGGGTTGAACGCTTTCTTTCAGATTGGCGTCAATCAGGTTCGGCTTTCAGCTAGAGAGGTAGATATGGAAATTAGTCAATTAGAAAACAAGACTCGTGAAGAACTTATTGAAATTGCCAAGGAGGCGGGGCTTTCAAATTACAACGCGTTAAAGAAACAGGATATTGTAATCAAACTGCTAAAAGCCAGTGCTGAACAGCAGGGGAACCTTTTTTGCAATGGAATTCTTGATATTATGTCCGATGGTTATGGTTTTTTAAGACAAGAAAGTCTTTTACCTGGTAATTCTGATATTTATGTATCACAATCTCAGATCAGGCGTTTTGGATTACGCACCGGGGATATGGTAATAGGCCAGGGAAGACCAGCCAAAGCAGGTGAAAAGTATTTCAGTCTGCTACGCGTGGAAGCTATTAATGGATTTGATCCTGAACAGGCTAAAGGCAGGCCGCATTTTGGATCCCTTACACCAACATATCCAGATGAACTTGTTGAT
>CAYNLZ010000119.1:0-2187 GCA_964398255.1 uncultured Dehalococcoidaceae bacterium | reverse complement strand
TTTGCATTTAGTCAGCCCTCCTCAAAAACACAAAAAGAGCTACTCAATGAGCAGAAAACCGAGTTGAAATATCGGCTCGAAGCTATTGATAAGCAACTAGAGGACCTGTAATGAGAATCAGGGGTAACCGGAGGACGCTCTGGTTATTTCTGATTAGGATGGAAGTGATAAATTATGGCTAGGCCCGTGAAGTGGAGAAAAGTATGCTGTTTGCCTGAGAGCAACAGATTCGGGCCACTTGGTTCACCCGTAGATTCACAAAACCATGTGACCATGACTGTTGACGAGTATGAAACCATAAGGCTTATTGACATGGAGGGCTTCACTCAAGAAGAGTGCGCCAAGCAGATGAATGTGGCTCGCAGTACCGTCCAGGGTATTTATACTGAAGCCAGAAAAAAGCTGGCTGAATCATTGGTTAACGGAGAAGTACTGGTTATTAAAGGTGGTGAATACCAGCTTTGTGAAGGAGTGGGAAATAGCTGTGGTCGCGGCTGTCGCCGTCACAGGCGTGGCCAACGCTTTACACATGATGAAGGTTAAAGTTGCCGGCTATTTATCCAAAAAAAAGGAGACGGGGAGCTTTATATACCATAAAAATGCTCACGGTTCACCAGGCACAAATGCCGGAGAGAACGTTAAATATCACAAAAAGGGTATAATTTAAACATTAGACAGTTTTTATGAAAATAAATTCCATTGCTCGCACCTAAGAGCAAGTGCATTGCTTAATTCAACGAACAACTAGTTTGAAATTAAAAAGACGGAGGATTATTATGAAAATAGCAATTCCGGTAGATGAGAAAAACATGGAGTCAAACGTATGTGCATCCTTTGGACGCGCCCCCTATTTTCTTATTTATGATACAGAAACCAAGGAAAGTGTATTTATCGACAACAGCGCCGCCACAAGCACAGGTGGTGCCGGAATCAAGGCGGCACAAATGATAGTAGATAACAAGGTTGATGCCTTGCTCACACCCAGATGCGGACAAAATGCCGCCGACGTGATCAAATCTGCCGATATCAAAATATTTAAGCCGACATCCAATTCATTAAAGGATAATATCGCTGCTTGTGTTGATGGGAAGCTGTCATTGCTGAACGAAATCCATGCCGGATTCCATGGACAAGGAGAAAATTGATATAAAAATAGCTGTATTAAGCGGTAAAGGCGGCACAGGGAAAACGCTTGTATCGGTAAATTTAGCTGCAACAGCCAAAGCATCCACATATATCGACTGTGATGTAGAAGAGCCAAATGGGCACCTGTTTTTTAAGCCACAGGAGATCTCTGAAGAAGAAATAACAGTTAAGATTCCAAAGGTGGATAATGAGCTGTGCAACGGATGCCGAGAGTGCGTTGAGTTTTGCAATTTCAATGCTCTTGCGCATATAAAAGATGAGCTGATTATTTTTGACGATATCTGCCACTCCTGCGGCGGATGTATCTTGGTTTGCCCCGAAAAGGCCCTGACAGAGAAGGAAAAGGTAATCGGTAAAATTCAAAAGGGCGTTTCTGGTGAAGTGGCAGTATGGACAGGAATAATGAACACCGGTGAAGCTACAGGTGTTCCGATTATAAAAAAGTTGCTTGCTGAGACAAACTCAGAAGCAAATAAGCCAACTTTCATTGACTGCCCTCCTGGGAGTGCCTGCATCGTAATGGAAAGCATCAAGGACGCGGATTATTGTGTATTGGTGGCTGAACCCACACTGTTCGGCGTGCATAACCTTAATATGGTATATGAACTGGTTAAGTTATTCGATAAGCCATTCGGGGTGGTTCTTAACAAATGTTTGGAAGAAGAAGAAAACCCGGCAGAGAAGTTTTGTTTAGAAAAAAACATCAAGATTTTAGGTAAGATTCCTTTTGACAACGAACTGGGAACAATAAATTCAAATGCAGAAATTGTTGTAAATAAAAGTGAAAAGTACCGGGAATTATTTTCTTCTCTGCTCGACACGGTAACAAAAGAGGTGCGGCATGAAACAACTGCTAATCCTTAGTGGAAAAGGCGGGACAGGAAAGACAACCGTAGCAAGTGCTTTTATAAAACTTGCTCGCGCCAAGGCATACGCAGATTGTGATGTAGATGCCCCTAATCTGCACCTGATAACCGGATGGGATAGTGAACCGAAAAAAACAGATTATTATGGATTACCAGTAGCCAAGATAAATCTGGA
>CAYNLZ010000118.1:0-2208 GCA_964398255.1 uncultured Dehalococcoidaceae bacterium | reverse complement strand
GTGGTTCCCATCAACATCCGGCGGTAAGCACGGCTCAAATATACCCTGTCTTTTGCCCGCGTAATGCCCACATAACAAAGGCGCCGCTCCTCCTCCATTTGAGCAGGGTCATCTTGAGAGCGATAATGAGGTAAAACCCCTTCTTCCAACCCCACAATAAAAACCACCGGAAATTCAAGGCCCTTAGCTTGATGAAGAGTAATAAGATTTACCGAATCGGCCACTTCGCCAAGTGAGTCTGTATCAGCAACCAGAGCAACAGATTCCAAAAAGGCTGCCAATCCTTCTTCCGGATTCATGTCATTATACTGTTGTGCTACACTCCTGAGTTCAAGCACATTTTGCCAACGGTCGTCACCATCCGGCTGGCTTTCAAGATATTTTTTAAATTGAGTTCTTGCGACAAGCTTGTCAAACAATTCCAGCGTTCTCGTATTACCAGCCATTTCTTGCATTTCATTTATAAAAGCAGAAAATGACTGGAGTATCTTGATTGATCTTTGTGAAAAAAAGTTAGCAAGTTCTGGTTCTTCAACTTCATGCAGCAATTTGAGAGCGTCCGTTTCCTGAGTGTTTCTGGCGGCGGCAAAGTTGGAAAGCTCCATAAGGGTTTGACGGCCAATACCGCGAGCAGGCACGTTGATAATTCGCATCAGGCTCACCGAATCTGCAGGATTATACAAGAGCTTGAGATATGCAAGAACATCGCGTATTTCCCGGCGTTCATAGAATTTTGTGCCAACAGCTAATCGGTATGGTATACCATACCGCACAAATGTTTCTTCAAGCGCGCGAGATTGGGCATTAGTACGAAATAAAACCGCAATGTCGCCACCCTTATAATCTCCCCTGTCGGTGAGTTTGGTAATCTCGCTTATAACGAGTCGAGCTTCTTCTTGCTCGTCATAGGCTTCGATTAATGTTAATATTTCACCTTCTTCATTTTCGGTCCAGAGTTCTTTTTGCTTACGGGATTTGTTTGTGCCGATTACTGATTGAGCCGCTTTTATAATATTTCGCGTAGAACGGTAGTTTTGTTCCAGTTTAATGATGGCGGCATCTGGATAGTCTTTTTCAAAGTTTAAAATATTACGGATATCAGCAGAGCGCCAGGAATATATTGACTGATCTGGATCGCCAACAGCGCAGATATTACGATATTTGCCAGACAGAAGTTTGACCAGTTCATACTGAACGAGGTTTGTATCCTGGAATTCATCAACCAATATATGGCGATATCTTTCCTGATATCGCTTTAATACGCTCTCATGTGATTTTAAGCCTTTTACCGTTTTTAATAACAAGTCATCAAAATCAAAGGCGTTATTTCTGATTAATAACTGCTGGTAATTCTCATACACTTTGACAACTACTTCACCAAAATGACTTGATACCCGCGTAGAATATTCTTGCGGACTTAGAAGTTCACTCTTGGCGTTACTAATGTGTGAAAGAACTGCCCGAGGAGTGTAATTTTTAGGATCATAGCCCGCATCTGTTATAGCTTCTTTAACGAGTTTTATCTGGTCATCCCCGTCATAAATAGTAAAATTCGGGTCAATTCCCAGATTTAACCCTTCGCGGCGGAGTATACGAACGCAGATAGCATGAAAAGTACCTAAGGTAATATCTTTAGTTGAGCTACCGGCAAGAGCATTCAAACGTGATAACATCTCTCTGGCGGCTTTATTAGTAAAAGTAACTGCCATAATGTGTTGAGAGCGCACTCCGAGCACCCCAACCAGATATGCAACGCGATGTGTAATAACTCTGGTTTTTCCAGAACCCGGCCCGGCGATAATAAGCACAGGGCCCTCGACGGTTTCAACTGCTTTTTTTTGTGGGGGGTTAAGACCTGAGAGGAGATCCGTTTTTGTCATGCTCCAATTATAGCATTCTGAGGTCTTTCGGTCATTTTGCTCACCTGGAATAATTATTTTTTCACCAATGTCAAAAATACTTGTATAAACACCTTGAGAAGTGTTATAATCCCCAAGAATTAAATAACACCATTTGGGAATTGGTGCACCTTTAAACCAGTCCAGAGAGGCTGGTAAGGGAAGTTGAACAAATATCTGGGACTTGCGTTGTTTGACCTCTTGCCAGCAGGCAGGAGGTTTTTTTATGGCACTTAAAACAATACTTACTTCAGAAGACATCAGGCGAACTCTTGGCCGCATGGCACACGAAATAATAGAAGATAACCGG
>CAYNLZ010000117.1:0-2223 GCA_964398255.1 uncultured Dehalococcoidaceae bacterium | reverse complement strand
GAGTGGTTAATCATATCCTTTCGCTGGACAAGGAATTCAGCCGGATGGGGCATGATGTAAGGGTTATCGCACCCGCCTCAGAGGCGCCAATATCACCACAAGTGGAAGGCCGTTTTATCCAAATCGGCAAACCTCGTTCGGTACCGGTGAGTGGGTCGGTTGCACGGATCACGCTTTCTCTCAGGCTTGCAAAACGGATAAAGCCAGTGCTTGCGAGTGAAAAGTTTGATATTATTCATTTGCACGAACCTTTCATCCCCATGCTTTGTACAGCAGTCTTACGATTTTCAAATACGGTAACGGTTGGCACCTTCCATGCATTCGAGGGAAGGCCAGGTTATATTTCAACCTGGCCAGTGTTTTATTACATGATGCGGTGGCGTAACCGTAAATTGAATGGCCATATAGCAGTCTCCAAGCCAGCATATAAATACGCAAAAAATCATGTGCCTGGCAAATACACCATTATCCCCAATGGCATTGATCTGGAGCATTTTAATCCGCAGGTTCCACCCATTGAGCGGTTTAAAGATGGAAAGATAAACATCGTTTTCGTTGGCCGTATGGAAAGGCGTAAAGGGCTGGATTATCTTTTGAAAGCCTATGAAATTATTCGAAAAAAGAATGATAATATCAGATTGATAGTGGTTGGACCTGGTATGGTATTGCGTCGCTCCTACGAAAAAACAGTTAAGAAACGAGCTATTCCGGATGTTAATTTTGTTGGTAGTGTGTCCTACGATGAACTACCTATGTATTACCAGACCGCTGATATTTATTGTAGCCCGGCTACTGGTCGGGAAAGTTTCGGAATAGTATTACTGGAGGCTATGGCTCTAGGTAAACCTATCGTTGCTTCCAATATTGAAGGGTATCGTCATGTTGTTACCGATGGGCAGGAAGGTATCCTGGTACCTCCCAAGAAAGCTAAAGAGCTTGCCTATGCATTGGAACAACTTATTGAAGATGAAGAAACAAGGCAGCAGATGGGTAAGCGAGGCTTTGAAACAGCCGCCAGGTATGATTGGAGAATAGTTGCTGGCCGCGTTCTGGAGTTTTACAAGGATGCCATTGCCAGCTGTAAATCTAAACACAACAGTAAAAATGTCGGGGCAGAAGGATAATTACAAATGGCTTCATCTCTGAATGCCCAGCCCAAGCTTGAGTTATTTCGAAGGAAAATTGCATCCACATTATCTGCGCCTGTTGTTCGGATAATTGCAAGGACGGGCGTTACTCCCAACATGATGACGTGGTTTGGGTTCCTTGTCGTGCTATTCGGGGCAGTATTAACCGGGGCGGGTTTTAATATCGCTGGGGGAATTGTAATCCTGGTGGGAGCAGCATGTGACATGCTTGATGGAGCTCTCGCCCGCTATACTGGGAAAACAAGCAAATTTGGAGCCGTGCTTGATTCCACTCTCGACAGGGCCAGTGAAGGCGCTGTATTGATTGCTCTGGCTTATGTGTTAGTTGTTGAAAACAGCGTATTGGGGGTGACTCTTGTCGCCGTGACCATGCTTTTTTCTTTTTTGGTCAGCTATATACGATCTCGCGCTGAAGGGATTGGTCTTGAGTTGAAAGATGGTATTTTTACCAGGTCTGAAAGAGTAATTGTACTTGGTATAGGCATAATCATTAACCAGTTGATTATTGCTTTAGCAATAGTTGCTTTTTTTAGTATAATTACCACGGTGCAAAGACTTGTCCTTGTCAGCAAGAAAGCCGGATAAAACCATATGAATCCCCGTATGTTATTTGACTCGGGGTTATAGCGTGCTTATGAATATAATTAATATTTTAAGAGGTGGATTATGCCAGTAGTAGCGATTATTGGAGCGCAATGGGGTGATGAGGGTAAAGGAAAAGTAGTAGACATGCTGGCGGGAAAATCACGTATGGTTGTGAGGTTCGCAGGAGGAGATAATGCTGGACATACCGTTATCAATCCACATGGGCACTTTAAATTGCATCTTATCCCTTCGGGAATATTTTATTCACATGTTACCAGCGTTATCGGCAATGGAGTTGTGCTCAATCCGAAGTCTTTGATTACCGAGCTGGAAATGCTATCTGATAATGGGGTTGATACCAATCGTCTTGTCATTAGTGACCGAGCCCACCTGATAATGCCTTACCATACGCTTCTGGATGAACTGGAAGAGAAACGCCGGGGCAAGGAAGCCATAGGTACCACATTGAGGGGAATCGGCCCTGCTTTTA
>CAYNLZ010000116.1:0-2247 GCA_964398255.1 uncultured Dehalococcoidaceae bacterium | reverse complement strand
TTCCACATCAGAGAAGGTGGTGACGTATTTATCTTCTAACTTCTGCACTTTTGCTACAAGATTGTGGAGTATTGCTACAGGCAATTGTTGTAGCCCTGCTATAAGCGGCGCTATCCATTTCTTTTCCAGTAAATAATACACTTGTTCATCTGTGAGGCTTTCAATGGTTTCTTTCGTGAGCGAATGCAGATCGGCCGAATCTGTCTTAATAATTTTCTTAAGGTTCTTTTCTTCATCAAGCAAAGCACTCATGGAAAGGATCTTGCTTTCCAGGCTATCTTCCTTGTAGTCTGTCGTTTTATGTCCCTTCAGTAGTTCTTTAGCCGCATTATTCACTGGGCTTGTCAAAAACGCGGTGTTATCATTATTTAAAACATCGGAGAGATCTTCTTTTTCTTCTTCCGTAAGTGATTCGAGGATTTCTTGCTGATCAGCCATTATCTGCGTGAGGCGCTCTTCCTTTTCATTTAAAGCCGCCAACTTTCCGTGGAGCAATGTTTCTTGTGTCAGTTCAAATGGTATTATTCTGCCTCTCCAACCTTCCTGAACTTCGATATCTTTACCATTCTTTTTCTTTTCGACCATGTTAGGATCAACTTGTTTAGTGGCTTTGAAGCCTTCAGTTTGAATCATTTCCAGGTCAACGGATATCTTGACCCATTCATCGTTGAGCAGTTGATATGCCTTGTATTCGTCTACCAGTGGAACCGATGCGAGGCGGCTAAAGATTTCATTGCTAATTGCAGTTTCTTCTTTGGGTATGTTTATGGCTCTCATGCCCTCCACAAGATGGTTGTACAACTCGACATCAAAGCCGGATAAAGCTTTGGCGTAGCGCTCTTGGAAGGAAAGTACATCGGGATGATTTATGATGATCTCCTGCAAATTGCCTGCTTCGATATGCATGTGCTCGCCAGGGCTTTCTGTAAATAAAGCCTTTTTTAGATCGGGGAAGGTCTGCCAGTAGGCAGAGAGCTCCTCAATCTCCTTTTTGGGTATACCTCCAAACATGGAAGCGTAAATATCCCAGCTTTCAGAAGTTTCGGATGAATCTATATAGCGTGGAATGTTAAGATTGTAGTCGTTTTTTCTAATCTCATCGCGGCTGACCACACGAGCAAACTTCGCTACATCTTCACGCTTCGCTACCGTATCGGCGATTCGCTTGATATCTGAAGCCTGAAGCTTATTGTTTTTGCCGACTTTTATGAAGCCCTTTGAAGCGTCGATGAAAAGTACATCAGTGTTTGAGCGTTTTTGCTTGAGCACCATTATGATGGTTGGTATACCTGTGCCAAAAAAGACGTTGGCTGGTAGTCCAATAATAACGTCTATATGATTTTCTTCGATCAGGTTCTTGCGGATTGTACCTTCTCCATTGCCGCGGAATAGAACTCCATGCGGCAGAATGATGGCCATGATGCCATCGGGCTTGACGTGAAAAAGGTCGTGCAATAAAAAGGCGTAATCCGCCTTACCTTTTGGTGCCAGGCCAAAACGATTATATCGTGGGTCGTTTTCTTTGTCCTCCGGATTCCAATGCTGTGAATATGGGGGATTGGAAACAACTGCATCTACATAAAGGGGTTTATATGTGCCGACTGGGTCGCTATCTTCGAAATAAGGCCAATCTTCCTCCAGTGTATCACCGTTGCGAGTCGTGATGTTTGAAGGCAAAATGCCACGCATAACCAAATTCATACGAGTAAGGTTATAGGTGTTTTGTTTTAGTTCCTGAGCGTAGTATTTAATGTTATTGTCATTACCTATGTATTTTGCAACACTGCGCCCGATATTAATTAGCAGACTACCTGAACCGCTTGTCGGATCGTATATCTGAATTTCCTTACGATCTTTGAGGTGATCTGCGACTATTTCGCTCATTAAAAGTGATACCTCATGCGGTGTATAAAATTCGCCGGCTTTCTTGCCTGCGTTAGCCGCAAAGTTGGAAATGAGATATTCGTAGATAAAGCCTAACACATCATAGTCTTGTTTGCTGTCCATAGGGATATCTTTAATCAGATGAATGAGGTCGCTTACAGCCTTTGTCTGTGAACCGGCGCTTTCACCCAGTTTGGATAGTCCTGTTTGCAATGTATCAAAAATGCCGTTAAATAATTTTTTGTAATCATTGCCGATAAGACGGCTGAAAGCGGAAAGTGCATCACGTACATTGGAAACATCAAAATCTTTGCCCATTGATAGCCATGTTGAAAACAGGTCTTTATAAGAAATAAAGTAACC
>CAYNLZ010000115.1:0-2263 GCA_964398255.1 uncultured Dehalococcoidaceae bacterium | reverse complement strand
CCGAATCTTCTTTTCAGTTCGGCAAATTCAGGAGAAGACTCACTTCCGGTTTCCAGCATATCTGTCATTAATGCTGCCAACTTATTGGTATTCGCAACATAACCTTTATAAAGAGAAAAGTGGTTTTCTAACAATGAATCACTAAAACCAAGTGTGCCCTTGAGATGTGAATAATCCTTCGGCTTATATTCCATAACTTCCTCCTCGTTGTTTACAATTAACCGTTTTTTCTATGCCCCATCAAGTGAATGGCGCTCTTTTACTCCAAACCATCCGGCGGGGTCTTGTAAATATTCGGCATAGTCGTTCAATGCCAGCGAATGTTCGCGCTCTTCGGCAATGATAGCATCAAAGAAGCTTCTTTCGGTTTCAGATTTCGCTTGAGAAGCAAGACGCATGTACAAAGCAATCGATTCGTCTTCCATCTTGCGGGCAGCCTCAACCGCCTTTATCTCCGTTTTGAATTTTACGTCATCAGTGCTCATTTCTTCAAGAGCTTC
This sequence comes from uncultured Dehalococcoidaceae bacterium, assembly GCA_964398255.1. GTDB lineage: Bacteria > Chloroflexota > Dehalococcoidia > Dehalococcoidales > CSSed11-197 > CSSed11-197. The sequence continues at coordinate 1,763 of CAYNLZ010000115.1, read as the reverse complement.
AGCAAAGATAGTCCGTATTTCTTGCTTGGATACAACTTCTTGGCAGCTTTTTGGCCAGGTATTTTCTTTTTTCAAGTGGTTATAGATTTCAGTAAATCTCCGAGCGTGATCATCCTCTTCTTTGGCAAGGATAGAGAACAGTTTTTTTCCAGCCTCATTGGAACTTGCCTCGGACGCTTCCTGGTAATACTTCTTTCCATCAGCTTCCATTTTAAGCGCTAGCTCTAATCCTTGTAGCAAGGCATCTCTCCTTTCCATATTTATGCTCCTTTTACTTTTTATGCTGAGCCGATATGTTAGCGTAAATCTTGCGGCATAGCGTTACACGAGAATTCGCCCGTATTCTTACTCCGCTACTTTTATTTGCCTTGCTTCCAGATATTCTTTTATTTCCGACGGGCGAAATTTGTTTGAGGCAAAAACTGTTGAAGCGGCTACTCCACTGACACCTCCATCCGCAACAATCTTATAAAAATCTTCTAGCTCCCCAGCCCCACCAGCAGCAATTACTGGCAGAGATATAGCATCAGTGACTGTTTTTGTCATTGTAAGATCATATCCTTTTCCTAACCCAGCAGTGTCATGACTGGAAAGCATCACCATACCGGCACCAAAATACTCAGCCGCCTTAAGCCATTCAATCAAATCCATTCCAGTAGCCTCGCCAGTAATATGGTCAACCAATTCAATTTCAGGCTTGTTGCTGCCGGGCGGATTTTTCTTCCCACCTACTTCTACTACAACTCTGTCTTTTCCATAATTACGCGCCAACCTATCAATCATAGATGGGTCAGTGTCTGCTATTACATCTATAATCACCCTGTCAACACCAGCTTCCAGAATGACTTCAAAATTTTCATATGTATTCATTGAATAGCCAAATAAAATGGGGATATCAACGGCCTCTTTTAATTGGTGAATAATATCTTCCCAGATTTTGAAACCCAAGCGTACAGTGTCCACATCAATAAAAGCTATCTCGTCGGCCCCTCCCAGGCACATCTGCCTGGCTATATTCACAGGATCTTCGTCGTCTTGTTTTCCACAGGTACGTTCGTACAACTTAATCTTGGTATGCAAAAGGTCAAATAAGGGGATAATCCGTACATCGGTCTTCATCGACACCTCCTAAATTTCGTAGCTAGATACGCCACTCCTTCAATACTAAACCATATCATTTCGGGGGTGTAAATTCAAAGGAATCGCTTAAATTGGAACATATGGTAGTGTTTAGCTATAATATCAGGGTTGCGGTGAGTGTGGCCTAGCGGTTAGGGCGCCAGGTTGTGGCCCTGGAGATCGAGGGTTCAAATCCCTTCACTCACCCCATCGTACCGCCGACCTCAAACACATGTTTTCCCCTGAATTGACCTATGACATTAGAAAAGCTTCAAACTGAAATTACCGCAGTAGACTTCGAAACAGTAAACAAGGCTGCAACAACACTCGCCTCTGCTTTTGCCAACGATCCCACCACTTTTATCGCCCTGCCAGACCCTGATAAACGTGCCAACCTTGCCCCCATTATCGCGTACGATCTTAAACTTGAAATATTAAGCGGAGGCAAAGTCTATGCAACCTCACCCGAATGTGAAGGGGTAGCATGCTGGCACAAGTCTGGAATTAAAACCACGTGGGCAAACAAACTGCGTGCAGGGCTTCTCAGGTTACCAAGCTATGGTGGTGCCCATTATCTGCGATTTTCTTCCGAGGAAGGTCGTTTCTACGAACGGCTCAGGAAGCAATATGCGCCCAAACATTAT
>CAYNLZ010000114.1:0-2294 GCA_964398255.1 uncultured Dehalococcoidaceae bacterium | reverse complement strand
TGTTGTAAATATCTATATCCGTCACGTAAAGCTTTTCTTGTTGTCCAAAATTCAGGCCTTGGCGCTGGCCAATCGTATAATTGGAAATACCCGCATGGGAACCAATCTCATTGCCTGAAACATCATATACTTTACCAGGCGTTGTTTTTACGCACCTATTCAATAATTCGCGATAGTTTGATCCAGTCATAAAACAAATGTCATGACTCTCTCCATCTGATGATACAGGGATAGAAAGCTCACTTGCCAGTTGAACCACATCTTTTTTTAGCAAATCACCTACCGGGAATAACAGGGATGACAGGATATCGTGTTTTAGCGTATATAAAAAATAGGTTTGGTCCTTAGCCTTATCAAAAGCTTTACATAAAACATTTGTTTGGCCTTTTGTTTTAATGCGAGCATAATGTCCCGTGGCCAGATATTCAGCGCCAAGTTTTTTGACAGAATCAAGAAGTGACCCAAATTTTAATTCATGATTACAGATTACACAGGGATTTGGGGTTTTTCCCGCCGCATATTGTTGGCAAAACGGAGAGATTACCCTTTTTTCAAATAAAGCAGAAAAATCAAAGACATGGTGATGGATTCCAAGCTTGCGGGCAATGTTACGGGAGGCGTCTATTGGCGAAGAGGTGGCAGATTCCGCCAGATGCATGGTAACGCCAAATACCTGGTATCCTTGTTTTAGTAAAAGAGCGGCAGATACCGCAGAATCAATCCCTCCGCTGAGAGCAACAGCGACTTTTCGGCCGCTCATTTATTCCTCTGGTGATTCCAGTAGCAGGCTTATTCTTTCAATAATAATATCAGTTATAATGTCCGCTTTGAGCGTTCCATCTATTACCATCCATCGCTCAGGTTCATTTTCTGCAAGATCAAGATATCCGGTTCTGACTTTGCGGTAAAAGGCAGTATTTTCTGACTCAAAGCGGTCACTTGTTGCCTTTCGGCGAGTTTTAGCTATTTCCGGAGGAATATCAAGTAAAATGGATAGATCCGGCTCGCAGCCCTGAAGAGCAATATCATTTACTTGTCGTACCAAATCCAGGTCAAGCCCGCGGCCATATCCCTGATAAACCAGCGTTGAGTCTGTGAACCTGTCCACAATAACATTAGAGCCGTTTGAAAGAGCTGGTATTATCACTTCCTTAACCAACTGTGCACGGGAAGCATTAAACAGGAAGAGTTCAGAAATCGGGTTCAAATTGGTAGAATCATGCCATTTTACTATACGGCTGATCTCTTCTCCTAAAGGTGTGGAGCCAGGCTCATGTAACAGAATAGCTTTTTCTCCACGGTTTTGCAGATAGGTGTGAAGTTGTCTGGACTGGAGGCTTTTTCCGCTACCGTCGATCCCTTCAAAAGTGATGAACAAAGGCGTGCTGGCCATTAATTCGCAGCCTCTTTAGATATGCGAACCCTTCTGCGCGGTTCCCTTCCTACGCTGTGGCTGAAAAACTTGTTCCTTTCAGCGATGAGGTGTTGTAATCTGCGTATATAGGCACTGCGAGGACTGAGTTCGATTTCATCCTCACCATTTTTTAGGCGGGTTACGGCTTCTTCGGCTTCTCGTATAGCAATTTCATTAAGCGGAAGTTCGTCTGAATGGACGGCTCTTTTATCCAGCGCTAACAAAAATTGCCTGAACTGGGAAGCAGAGTGTTTTCGCAGAACATAGATCGGTATATTGGCGGCTTCAGCATCACGTATTTTTTGAGATTTACGCTGATAGTAAGTTTTAGACGTGACCATGATATCAGCGTGGTTCAAATTGCTTACCAAATTGATTGGGATGTTAAGTTCACGGGCAGTTGCTTCAAGCCTTTCGCGATTAACACCAAAGAGGAACATACCAGGCAAAGCATGTTCTAAAACCGGAGGCATAGGACGTTTGGAACTATCCTTGCGAGAAGTAATTGTTGGTTCAATACGCTCAATCTTCACATTGCCGTCATCATCTAAAAAGCGTGTTTCCTGTGATGCCCCGCGCCCTGCTAGCAAATTATCTACTGCTGTAGTAACATCAGCATGGACGCTAACCAGATTGCGATCCTGAATTTCAATGACTATGTTGAATGTTGGCGGTGCCTTTCTTTCCAGAATTGTTTTTTGTGTGCCACGGCGCTTGGCTTCTTCATCACCCAGGGTAACTGCTTGAATGCCGCCGATCAAATCTGCCAAAGTAGGGTTCAACAACAAGTTTTGTAGTGTATTGCCGTGGGCTGTACCGACGAGTTGGACACCTCTTTCAGCGATAGTGCGAGCCGCCAGAGCTTCCAGTTCAGTGCCGA
>CAYNLZ010000113.1:0-2328 GCA_964398255.1 uncultured Dehalococcoidaceae bacterium | reverse complement strand
AATCTTGTAGAACAGTATGATAGTGCACTCTTCGGTACTGCGTATCTGATGACGCGAGATCGAGGCTTGGCAGAAGATGCTGTTCAGGAAGCACTTATCAAGATATGGAAACACCTTCCAACTTTTCGTTTCAAGAGTAGTATTAAAACCTGGATGATACGCATTGTGGTAAATGAAGTAAAGCAACAATTCAGGAAAAAGCAGCTACCCGCAATTTCTCTGGAAAACCTGCCTGAAATAGCAGATGGAACAGATCGATCTCTGGACAGCATAATCCTCGATGAAAAGCGCAGAAATTTAAGACAAGCCATGGACAAGCTGTCTTACCAGCATAAGGAAGTGCTGGTTTTACGCTTCTTTTCTGAGCTTACGGTGCCTGAGATTGCCGCAGTAACCAGCCAACGTGAAGGCACCATAAAATCGCGCTTGAGCCGAGCTATTGGGAATCTGAGGCAAATACTCGATGGGGCTGATGAAGGGGAAGGGAGGTTGAATGACAATGAATGAAGACAAGTTTGAGCAAAATTTACGACACTTTTTTCAAGCCGAGGTAAAAAAAGCAGAACCGCCTGGCACATGGTGGGATAATGCATTTTCAATGTTGGAATCACCAAAACAACCTTCGAAAACTACCCAAAAGCCAACCAGAAAATGGCGATTGCACCCATCCCTGATTGGCATACCTCTGTCCATAGTTCTACTTGTAACCGTTGCGGGGAGTCTTCTTGCAAGCATGGGAGGAATGGCACCTCCTCCACCAGCGGCACCCATAACAATTTCTGACGGAACTTCAGGAGCATTTTTGGTCTGGCACGATCAACCTTGCCGTCAATATGAAGCCGCGATTCGAGCTCAGCATATAGATAAAAACGGTAATCTCTTGTGGGGCACCGAAGGCTTTCAAATAACCGGCAATGGAGTCAGAGCGCCACAAGCAATAAGTGATGGTAGCGGAGGTCTTATCATTGCCTGGAGCGATGATAAGGGAAGTAATATAACGAGATTAAACCCAGATGGTAATTCTGTCTGGCTGCTGGAAAATATCCCCTCTCGGTCCTTACTGGCAATGGCTGAAGATATATCTGGTGGCACACTATTGCTTTTCAGTCGAGATGACGTTTTACATGCGCTAAGGATAAGCAATGATGGGCTTTTTTCCTGGGGGCAGGAGGGCATAGTTGTGGGCATCGCTGAATACCCTCATCGCGGGGTGTCTATAACCAGCGATGGATGCGGAGGCACGGTTGTTATTTGGCAGGATGGAATTGACACATCCGTACGCATCCTGGCTCAACGGATAAGTTCGCAGGGCAAAATCCTTTGGACAGATGGAGGGGTTGTTCTGACAACTATCCCCAACAGCTTTGGCAATGTTGTCCATACCCATGTTATCACTGACCGTATGGGTAACATTTTCGTCGCCTGGGATACTGAGACAACAATGTCTGGAGCCCTTGATAATGATGTTTACGTCCAGAAGCTGGATAGTGATGGCAACAAGCAGTGGGGCGAAGCAGGAATACCACCTTGCCGAGACAAAGGAGTCGACCCTTATGGTCCTTCCAACATACAATCACATCCTCAGATGGCACCCGATGGTGAAGGCGGCGTTATCGTCACATGGCATGACAGGCGCCGTATATTTAACCGAGAAATATTTGCTCAAAGGATTAACTCTGCCGGAGAAATCATGTGGGATGCTAATGGGATATGGCTTTGGGACATTCCATCAGATTACCCCAAAACCTCAGGCATTCTGGATTCTTGCGTTATAGATGATGGAACCGGCGGCGCTATTATTTTATGGACCGGCCACGGAGAATACAGAAATTATACAACTTTCATTCAAAAACTTGACAATGACGGCGAAAGACAGTGGTCAAATGAAATTGTGTATAGTAATCCGGCATTTCAATCACAGGGTTATTCCAGTATTACCAGCGATGGACAAGGAGGAGTTATTGTTGGCTCTCGCACCGGCGAAAGCAGCAGTTTAAGCCAGACAGACTCAGTCTATGCACAAAGAATAAGTGCCGATGGAGCACAAATGTGGAATGAAAGCGGCGTAGAAATACATAAGGTGCCCACCGCCAAGACAGTGATCTTAGTTACCATAGTCGCCCTTCTAACTGCCATTCCAGTTTTTGTTGGAGTGTTACGTGACAACAAAATTGCCAGAGTATTAACTGCTATCCTGCCAGTTCTTCTAGGTATTGCCGGTCTATTCAGTTTGTTCTTGGTGACCGGTTTTCTTGGGTCTACCTATAGTTGGGCTTATACACCCGATACAGTTATAAACAAACTGCTGACTGTTTTGGTCCCATTTAC
>CAYNLZ010000112.1:0-2365 GCA_964398255.1 uncultured Dehalococcoidaceae bacterium | reverse complement strand
TTTGGAGCAAAAACTTATAAAATGAAATTCGGACATCGTGGTACTAATCAACCAGTTCTTGAGCTTGAAAACGGGCGCGTCTATATTACTGCACAAAACCACGGCTTTGCAGTTGATCCTGACACCTTAAGAGACGGGCTTGAAGCGAGCTTTATTAATATAAATGATGGCAGCGTAGAGGGCCTCAAGCATAAATCACTCCCCATATTTTCAATCCAGTTTCTTTCAGAAGCTTCGCCAGGGCCTTTTGACAGCACCCATCTTTTCAAGAGATTTATAAAAATGATTGAAGAGCAGAAAAATAATATATCACATTGTTAAAAACATAAAATATACTTTTAAGGAAACACGATAGTATGCCTGATAAGCCGTTAAAAGTGCTGATACTGGGTTCTGGGCCCATTGTGATTGGCCAAGCTGCCGAATTTGATTATGCGGGCACTCAAGCTTGCAAGGCAATGCGCGAAGAGGGCATTATTTCAATACTTGTCAATTCCAACCCGGCTACTATTATGACAGATGAAGGAATAGCCGACATTGTTTACATAGAACCACTAACCGTTGAAATGGTTGGCCGCATTATTGAAAAAGAACGACCAGATGGTCTCTTGCCTACTCTCGGTGGCCAGACTGCTTTGAACCTTGCTATTGAGCTCGCCGATGCAGGTATTCTTGATAAATATAACGTCCGTGTGCTTGGCACTCCCATAAGCGCCATTAGAAAAGGCGAAGATCGTGAATTATTCAAAAAAATGCTTTCCGATATCGGAGAGCCTGTACCACATTCTGCCATCGTTACGGGAATTGAGCAGGTTAGACAAACTGTACGTGAAATTGGCTTTCCAGTAGTTATCCGCCCGGCATATACTCTTGGAGGCACTGGAGGAGGCTTTGCTGGAAACTGGAATGAACTTGAAAAAATAGCCGTTTCCGGACTTGCAGCAAGCCCCATTCACCAGGTGCTGGTAGAGTCTTCTTTAAAGGGTTGGAAGGAAGTTGAATACGAGGTGATGCGGGACGGAGCGGATAATTGCATTACCATTTGCAACATGGAAAATATGGACCCTATGGGAATTCACACTGGTGACAGTATTGTGGTAGCCCCGTGTCAAACACTCACTAAAAAAGAGCACCAAATGCTTCGCTCTGCAAGCCTCAAGATCGTTCGAGCTTTAGGCATTGAAGGCAGCTGTAATATACAAATGGCTCTTGACCCAAAAAGTGAACAGTATTATGTAATTGAAGTCAATCCGCGTCTTAGCCGCTCATCTGCTCTGGCAAGCAAGGCTACTGGGTACCCTATTGCCCGCGTTGCGGCAAAAATCGCCATAGGGAAACGACTTGACGAGATCCCCAACGCTGTTACCAAAAAAACAATGGCGTGTTTTGAACCTTCATTAGATTATATCGTGGTCAAAATTCCGCGTTGGCCGTTTGACAAATTTGCCAGTGGGGACCGTATTATTGGAACCCAAATGAAAGCAACCGGTGAAATAATGGCTATTGACCGGACATTTGAAGCAGCTCTCCAAAAAGCAGTGCGATGCCTGGAATTCGGCAAAAAGACCTTGTTATGGGAAGATAGTGAGTGGGGCAAGAAGGAAGGACTCGAGGGTTACCCTCTTTACCCTAATGACCTGCGTTTATGGGCACTTTTAGCAGCAATTCGCAGGAACATCAGCCTTGATAGTATTGCCAACTTAACATCTATTGACAGATGGTTTTTAGAAAAACTGTCTAACATCGTAATCATTGAAAAGAGGTTGTTATCAGAACCTTTCAAGCCCGAAATTTGTCTTGAAGCGAAGCGCATGGGATTCAGTGATGAACAAATAGCAACCCTTGCCGACAGGCTCCCAGAGCAAGTACGCACTCTTCGTCATGAATGGGACATCAAACCGGTATTTAAAATGGTAGACACATGTGCCGGTGAGTATGATGCCTCGACACCATATTTTTATAGCACGTACGAAACAGAAAATGAAGCAATTGCAGAAGATTCAAATAAAGCGATTGTAATTGGAAGTGGCCCCATTCGAATCGGCCAGGGCATTGAATTTGACTACTGCAGTGTACATGCTGCATGGGCACTGCAGGCCGCCGGCTATAAAAGCATTATGATAAATTCAAACCCCGAGACGGTATCGACAGATTTTGATACGTCTGACCGGCTGTATTTCGAAGCACTCGACGAAGAATCAGTAATTGACATTATCGAGAATGAAACTGTCAGTAACGGCGAAGACAAGTCTCCTGGAATTGTTTTGCAATTTGGGGGACAAACTTCAATCAATCTGGCAGAGCCTCTTACTCGCCGTGGTTTTAAACTGCTGGGCTCCGATTATGAAACAATTGATCTTGCCGA
>CAYNLZ010000111.1:0-2386 GCA_964398255.1 uncultured Dehalococcoidaceae bacterium | reverse complement strand
CTATATCAAGTTCATCAACAGCAGTGATTTTGCCAAACCGTTTGGTAAGACCTTTAGTTTCAACCACTATCTCTTGGTTAACTGTCATAGATTAACACTCTTTTTAGTGAAGAAAAATATTCGATGATTAATATAGCACCAAATAGATGGCACTGTCTTTACTGCACTATGTAAATAACGCGTTTTTCAAAATATCCGCGGGGATTAAAGCCCCGTTCAAAAGATTTTCCAGCGGGAAATATATAATAAGATAAACCTTTTCGGCTAACCAATAGCAATCTTTTGCGTTACATTGTATGAGTGAAATAATCAGATGTTGTTTTCGGGAGTGATTGATATGAAAAGGGTTCTGATGGTGCTGATGGCTATTATTTTAGTGTTACCCGTTGCGGCTTGCACTCAACCAGCTGCGGCGAGCGAGTTAAAGTCAGATAAAGAAAGGATAGCTTCCCCAGATATCAGCGAAGAGGAGCAAGTTTTGCTTACTGAAGGGAGTATTGCTTTTGCATTCGCCCTGTACCAAGCTCTTAAAAATGAAGAAGGGAATCTTTTCTATTCACCCTATAGCCTTTCACTGGCGTTGGCAATGACTTATGCTGGCGCCCGAGGCGAAACAGAACAAGAAATGGCCGACACTCTTGGCTTCCTACTTTCTCAGGAGCGTCTGCATGAGAACTTTAACGCTCTTGATATTGAGCTCGGCAAACGGGGGCAAGGTGCTGCTGGAAAAGATGGTGAAGCTTTCCGCCTGAACATCGTCAATGCTATCTGGGGACAAAGAGATTACACTTTCCTGCCGGCTTTTCTCGATGTTCTTGCGGAAAACTACGGTGCTGGACTCAGGATACTTGATTTTATGGAGGACGCGGAAAAATCCCGTAATATTATTAATGACTGGGTAAGCCAGCAGACTGAAGGGCGTATAGAAGATCTTATCCCGGAAGGGGCAATAAATACATTGACTCGTTTGGTGCTTACCAATGCTATCTATTTCAACGCCGCCTGGCAATACCCATTTAATGAAGATTTAACAGCAGATGGCCTGTTTTATCGCCTGGATGGTAGCCATGTGTCCGTACCGATGATGAAGCAATCGGGGAGTTTTGCATATACCGAAGCGGAAGGCTATCAAGCTGTCGAACTGCCTTATGATGGTGGCGAGCTTTCTATGGTTATTCTACTGCCCGATGGCGGCAACTTCGCTGTTTTTGAAGAACTCCTCCAGGCTCAATTTGTAGCTGACGTTTTTGATTCCCTGCACAGCGCTCAAGTTGTTCTTTCTATGCCAAAATTTGAGTTTGAATCTGAGTTCCAGCTGAAGGATGCCTTGGAGGCGATGGGGATGTTGACCGCGTTCTCCGACGAAGCCGATTTTTCCGGAATGACTGGCAAAAAGGACCTTGCTATAGCTGAAGTACTGCACAAGGCATTTGTATCTGTAGATGAAGCTGGTACCGAGGCTGCTGCCGCCTCAGCAGTTATTATGACTTTAACATCAATGCCCGCAGATCAAGCCGTTGTGACGATTGACCGCCCCTTTGTCTTTCTAATTCGTGATATTGAAACGGGAACAGTTCTCTTCATTGGACGTGTATTGAATCCTACTGCTTAAGACATTTATTTTACCCGGTGAAGGCATTTAGCTTTGTGGAGCGGGAGACGAGATTCGAACTCGCGACTTTCTGCTTGGGAAGCAGACATTCTACCGCTGAATTACTCCCGCTCGAAGACGTTGGTATTTTAACCCAAATATTCCCTGCTGTAAAGCTGTTGTAACTTGATGCTACAATTAAATTCTGGCAAGATACTCTTGTCAGAATAATCAAAATGCATGTAGTTGTAATTAAAATATCCCTGAGGATTGCTGGCAATAATTCTCTGAAAGGGAAAAGGCAAGCAATACGTCCGATTATTGTCGGGCTCAGGAACAAGTATAATGTTTCGGTCGCCGAGGTTGCAGAGCAGAATCGGTGGCAGAGCGCTGTTATTGGTTTGAGTTTTGTAGCCAGCGACAAGCGCTTGGGGGATGAGCTTGTCTCCTCCATAATGGAATTTGTAAACAGTGGGCGTTTTGACGTAGAAGTAGTCGATGAGCAGGTTGAAACAATAATTGTATGAGCTTAAGCCTGGAAGAATTTCTAGCCTGTTTGATCGCGGCTCCCTCGTATGAAAAGCAAATCAGCCATATCGAGAGTATACCCAGCCGCACCGGTGTCCATGGTTCTCTTTCACAGCCAATTTCTGAACGCCTCCAACAAACTCTTGAGGACCTTGGCATATGGCCGCTTTATACCCATCAGGCACAAGCCATTGATATCATCCGCAGAGGTGAAAATGTAATCATATCCACCCCCAGTGCCAGCGGTAAAAGCCTTGCTTATAATAT
>CAYNLZ010000110.1:0-2389 GCA_964398255.1 uncultured Dehalococcoidaceae bacterium | reverse complement strand
ACGAATATTATCTGGAACCAGAAGAAAGATACATTGTAGTTAATAAGCGCCAGCGCAGCTCGGATTGGCATGTGCCAAAGATAAATAGAAGTGGAGCGGAGTTCCTTTACGTAATTTCGTCAGACAGGCACGGTTTGCCTCAGCAAATCTAAAAACACCCCCGCTTAAGCTGGAAAAGAGTAGTTGTAAGATGCCAAGGGAAAACCTTTTGCCTGAACTGCTGCTGTTTTATTATTCAATAAAATTCTTGACGGTTATTCACAAAGCATAACTTTTTTGGTACAAGAAATACGCCGGTTTCCTAATTTTAAAACAGGCATTATGAAAGGTGTTTTTATGTTTGAAGTAGAGCAAATGTGTTAATTGAAAAACCCTGTTTTATTCGTAAAATAATTATTATTGGAAATCAGTTATAAGATGCCCTAGTAGGTCCGTCAACACATTTTCACGACATAATCTCATGTTCAAATCATAGCTAAAAAACTGGCGTTAAGCTGCTTATAACTGATTTTACTCCCTAATAATCCATAAGGAATACAAGCTTTGATTGAAGTCTTAACCACAGGGATAAAAGGGCAAATTCAATTGGTCAACAACGTTATAGAAATCATTCCTAAGAGCCGTAAGTGTATTAGAGATAAATTATCTCACAGAAAAAGAAACCTCATACAACATTTTTCACAGTCCCATCGATTAAAACAGCGCATCTGGTTTTGGAGCAATATCGTTTCATTATCCGGCAGGCTCCACTAGGTTTTGGAATATCTGCCTCCAGAAAAATTTCTAAATCAAAGAAAAGAGAGGCAAGTGTCACCAATCACCTGAACGAGTACAGAGTGTTGACTTCTACAAGTTGTGTAAATATAATCTACAACAGGATTTTATATATGCGAAACAACAAACCTTTATCCATAGAAGGAGCCGAGAATTTAGGCATTGAATATGTTCGTCAACGCGAGAACTGCGGGGACGTAATAATAGATAGTTGCAAATTAACATTACTAGGTGGACTGCATATATATGAAGTTAAAGGCAAAGTAAAAAGACATGCAATAGAGAAAGATACTGGCTATGATGCAATAGTAATGGAGCGATATTTTGAAGTTCATATATTAGCACTGGAAAAGACTGTCTGCGGATATTCTAAAAGTGCTTGGATTAACATTACAAATATCTATCAATCAAGTTCTTCGCCTGAACAGGCTTATCAAGAGCCTACATACTATTGTGCTCCTGAAGAAGGTTTTACTTATACTGATATTAAGCGAAAAAAAGATCTAGAAGATTCAAAAATTAACCTGAACCGAGCTAGATCTAAATATTATAGAAATAGAACCCCCCGCGGCATGTATGATGACATCTTTGGTTTTGAATCTGACTTCTAACAGTCCCAGTAATACAGCGACCTTCCAAGGCAAGAGTCGCACCAACGACTCTTGCCTTGGGCACCAACTCTTATCGCAGGCTGTACAGGCATAGCGTTTGAAGCTTGCCAGCACTAGCTTATTATATAAGCTCTAATGACAACGAATTTGCCTGGATGCTCCTGCGTTGTAAACCTTCCTAATTCTTTATCAAAAAGCCCCACAATTACATTGTACTCAAGGTAGGCTTCGCGTTTGTCCTTAGAAAGTATTATTTCCTTGGCTGTTTCCATTTCGCCTTCATCGTCCCAGTACTTTCGTTTTATCATGTACTCATAATCTGGCCGCTCACCACCAACAGGAATCAGATTGTCAATGAGCACTTCAGCGTCTATCACAATATTTTTATCAGTTTCTTCGAAATATATATTCAGATATAATGTCTCAGGTCTAGTGTCTTCTGTTATGCTAACAATAAAAGGCTGACTTGCGCTCAGGTTTAACGAAACATCAAGCTTGAATTCATCATTATAAAATAGGACTGAAGAACGTTCGTTAGAATATGTTTTAACCCTTTGATTATCAATTGCAATCGTTACGTAGCCGTCAGACGGAGCAACATTGGTAACCAGAAAATAAATATAACCATCGCCTTTTACAGCTATTTCTTCAGGCATGTTTGAAAGAGCCCCGCCTTGAGTAACATCAAATTTATCGGGGCCATCCGCCAGCACATAAAGCACCTTTACACCCGAAGTCGGTTCAATTGCACTCACAGAGATATAATGAGTTGTCCTGGCCCTTCCAATTTCACTTATATTGGGGGCCCCTTTAAGGTATACACCATACAATGTTGCAGCATAATCTCCGCCAACTTTTACCAGTTGATTCTTCGCCCCTCCTATCATGCTGAATTCAGAGCGGGGTGAAGCAATTCCTCTATAAACATTGGGTTCAGGAGCAGGCGTATTAATTCTATTTGTGAATATAACGTCATAGGCAAAATTCTCATACATCTCAGGAAG
>CAYNLZ010000109.1:0-2439 GCA_964398255.1 uncultured Dehalococcoidaceae bacterium | reverse complement strand
TCGGGGCAATTACTACTATTACGTTTTTACGCTTCATTTAAAACATTCTTATTGCTTGAATTGCAGCCTGAACCTCATTAAGCCTTTTTGTTTTCAATTGCGTTTTCAATAGATTCACGGAATCCGCAAGCATCAAAATCCATTTCTTCAATACTTTCGTAACCAAAATCCCCAGGGTCTGGTGTTTCATAATCTTTAATTGTGTAGAAACAATTGTCGCTAAGTTGCTGTTGTCCTAAATAGTAAAGGTAATCAACAGTCAATTCGTTTGTTTCTTCATCCACTTTAAAGAAGAATGTTCTGTTTGCACGGTCACCGCTTAAAGCAGTAGCCATTAATTCTAAAGTTGCTTCGATAATTTCTTCTTTTCTTGTTTTTAAAATTTCTAAAATTTCTAAATTAGTCATGATGTTTATGTTTTACCGAAACTGCTTCGTTGCTGTTTCATAATGCAAAGATACAACTTTTATTTCTATAAAGTCAAGTATTTTTGTAATTATTTTCAATTTATTTCTATTTTATTTCGATTCTAAATAACAAAACGGGCGGTAACATGTGCTATACGTCAGTTTTGCAGATAGTTAGGTGCTAAATTGATATGGTAGTGCAAGCAAAACCGAACGCATAGCACCGATCGTTTTCCTTTGTGGTTCCTTAATGCTATTATACAATCTCGATTATTTGCATTGAACCGGATTAACATCGTTTAACAGTTCTAAAAAAAAGGGAAGTGGCAATGTTCCGCCACATTCCCTTTCCGAAAAAACTAAAAACAAAAGCAAAACGAAACGAAAAAACCATTTTTACTTTTTCCAATTCTTGACCCCTCTTGGCCAAGAGGGGTCAACCTCCCGATACCTAAAAAGTCGCAGATACTTTCCTTCGTCAAACGGCTTATTGTTTTCGAGGCACTCCTTTTTGTATTGCTCGGCTTCCTGGCGTTTCATAGACTTCTTTTCAAGGTGGGAATTAACAACCCGACGATAGTCGGCCACCCGCATCCCATCAAAAGGACTAAATTCATCATCTATCACAGGCCAACCATCGATTACCGATACTTTCTGGTCGTCGATTTCGACGACCACCCCGTCGCGTAAGCTGCCGGAACCCTGCACTCCATTTCTCAATACATCCTTTCGGTGCGCCTCATCAGCGGTTTTCTTGTAGTCGTTTATAATCTTGTCCAGTTTTTCAATTTCATTTTGCCGGATATTAATTTGGGCTTCCAATTGAAAAAACTCCTCTGTCAGCCACGAGGGCATCTCCGTGGGCTTATCCCAACCTTCATTAATCTGTTGCTGCTGATAGTCCTTGAACTGGCTTTTAATCCCAGCCAAATTGCTTTCCATTTCCGTGATTATTTTGCCCAACTCCCCTTTGATATTTTTGCAATTCTGAAGATCCAATACGGGAGCAAAAACGCCCCTGTTTGCCTGGTTCAAAATATCACTTTTGTTGTGAAATTTAATGTAAGCCGCATCAAAAATTGGATGCTGTCCGGTCACATATTTCTTTGCCATTGTTATGAGTTTTTATTGGTTAATTAATATGAATTTGGCATAAGGGGTTCTTCATCCTCATCGCCAATCGAATTTTCGTTTTTGTTGTTCGCCGCTTTAGCGGTATTATTCTTTGCCTTGTGAATGGATAAGGCAACATCCAAGGGGGGCAATATCTCGCTCTCCTCCCAGCTGTTCACATCAATTTCCTTTTCCTGCTCTTCGCTTTGTAACAGCGTAGGCATTAACACTTCTTCTTCCATCGTTTTTGAATTATTTAATTTATTTTTCTGTGAATTATATATTGCGTTAAAGGCAATGCTTTCAAACATTTCGTCCATGAAGTTGCGCATGTAGTTATCGCACTTTTGATTCACCCTTATTCCACAACCATCTTCCCATGAGCAAGCACCGATATCGCCTTTTAATAGTGCTAAATGGTCAGGTATCATTGACGTTGCAACGGCTTCATAGTATTTGTTATGATATAGTCCTGTCTCGGTTTCACTTTCCCCAAATACACCCACGGAAACCTCTTTCAAATCCATAATATTATTCGTATTCGGCCTGCCAATACTCACCTCTATTGTTGCATGGAGGCAATTTTTAAAGCTGTCAAATTGAGGCTTTGTTACCCGGCCTATTACATCGCCGGGCTTTTGCTTTGCGCTAACAAATTGCCCGTCAATTTTAGGGTGATTTAATACCACCGGGATCCCTTCCCATTGTTTGACTGAGGCTTTGATGACGTCGCCTTTCCATAATACACAACCAGCAGAACCACATAAAACGCCTTGACGGATTAATACCACCGGGGCGACTAATTTCCCGGCCTTAACATCCCACGGCTTGACCACGTTGGCAATTAATCTTTTCTTTTCCATTATCGTTATATCTTTGTTTTTTAGTGTATTTGTTTCCGTTTTGCCGGGGTTTTATC
>CAYNLZ010000108.1:0-2486 GCA_964398255.1 uncultured Dehalococcoidaceae bacterium | reverse complement strand
TTATCCAATCAACTTAAATCACGAAAAAGCCTTGGCTGTTGACAAGTACGTTATAATATCATTAAAAGTAGACCTTTCAAATATTTTAAAAAGAGGTTAGTATGTCCAAATTGAGCTCCCGTAACAACAAAAACCAAGACCAATCGCCAGATGGGCCATTTTGCGCCAAGCCAAATCAGCACATTAATTTGGACACAGACAATCTCGAGCTAAAACATGTTATCGCCTTGCTGCCTCACGGCTTACGAATAATTGATTTAAATAATAATATAAAATACGTTAACAAAGCTTATTCTGCACTTTCAGGCACTTCCGCTGATGATTCTATCGGAAAAAAATGCTGGGAAGTCTTCCCCGACTCTTTATGTCAAACTTCCAAATGCTGCTTCGAAAGAATTAAAAATGGTGAAGAGTACATAGAAAATGAAAGCCAACGTTTTTTACCTGACGGAACCAGCATCCCATGCCTGCTCACTGCATTTCCCCTATACTCATCAGGCGGAACAATTATTGGGATTATACAATCCTTTTCTGACTTAACAGAAAAGCGAACTTTGGAAGATGCTCACCGAAAGTTAAATGAACAATTCGCTAACCGCATTCAGTTTACCAGAGCACTTGTTCATGAGCTTAAGACTTTTCTAACACCCTTAATGTCTGCCAGTGAGTTATTAGGCCAGCATACAAAAGGTGAAATTCTCAACTCATTAGCTTCTACGATTGATTCAGCAATAGCCGGACTTTCGCACAGGGTTGACGAACTATTAGATCTGGCAAAGGGAGAAATAGGAAGGCTTGAGGTGCAACGTATCTACTTTCATCCTGACGAACTGATAAAAAAAGTTGCCAGTTGCGCCCAAACAATTGCCAATACAAACAATCAAGAATTTGAGTGCCTGATTTTATCAAAATTACCGCGCCTGTGGGCAGATGAAGAGCGCGTAACACAAATCCTCATGAATCTATTAAATAACGCTTTTAAATACACGCCTGGAGGGGGGAAAGTCAAACTTTCCGTCTGGGCTGATAAAAAGTGTTTTTACGCTGAAGTTGCTGATAACGGGCCCGGCATTTCTGCTGAAGACCTCCCACAATTATTTTCTTCATACCAGCTAAGAGTTGCCGAAAGGCGGGTTTCAAGCCTTGGCATAGGGCTGCCCCTTGCAAAAATGCTCTCCGAGCTGCACAATGGAAAAATAAGCGTAAAAAGCGAAAAGGATGCAGGCAGCACATTTACCATGTCGCTACCGCTAACAATAAACGGGAAGATGAGTAGTTGCAATGAAGATTTTAATAATTGAAGACGACGCAAAAATAACGGACATTCTGACCATCAGTCTAAAAATCCGCTGGCCTAAAGCAATCGTAATCAGCGCCAAGGACGGCCAAGAAGGCATAAGTTTATTCGGGCGCAAAAACCCTGATCTTTTAATTCTTGACTTAGGTCTACCCGATATTGACGGGCTTGACGTATTAAGACAGGTTAGGGGCTTTTCAGACAAGCCCGTACTCATCCTTTCTGTCCGCAATGACGAAGCAGATATTGTTGAAGGCCTGGAACTCGGGGCAGATGAATATGTAACCAAGCCTTTCCGGCAGATGGAGCTTCTATCCAGGATACAATGCATACTGCGCCGCCAGCATGGAGCATCCGATGATAAGCCACTAATTTGCGGATGTTTTAATTATCTTCCTACTAAAAGAAGATTACTTTTTAACGACAGGGAGATAATCTTCACCATGACCGAAGCTCGGATATTTGAAGAGCTTATCAAGAATTGTGGCCGCGCCGTCAGTACAGAAAATTTAGCCCAAGCTATTTGGGGCACAGACTACGCTGGCTCAAATGAAGCGATACACGTATATATCAACAGGCTAAGAAAAAAAGTTGAAAAAGCCCCTAGCTGTCCACAATTCATTATCAACACACCAGGTATTGGCTACAGCCTTGAGCAAGAAGAATAATAAACCAAGGTGAGCGGTGCTATCGGGGCCATATCTCAATAAGCTTGGAGAGATGGCTCTACGGGTTCAGTTAAGAGTAATTCATGTTTATAACCGTAGATTAAAGTAAAATTCTATCCGGGCGCCTGCCATCCCCAGATTATCACCAACCCACTTTGGACAGGTTACAATCTGCAAGGCCTGATTAACGATTTAACACTCCGATATCAATCAATCACACACCTATTTTTCTCACGAGAAACTGTAAGTCACCTGTAAGTCTACAGCATGTATTCGTAAGACATTTGTCAGTCTATTACGTGTAAACTACTATCAAATCGAATAAAAAGTTGAAAATGCATAAAGATAGCTGTAAATGCTCCTGGTTTTTGATACATGCAAAACAAAATCCTTCCACTGGCTTGGATTAAGGGCGCGTGTAAGGTCGGCTCCAAGAAGAAACCCTTTGTGCATCATTACAGATCACAAAGGGTAAATAAGAGATTACAAACCATTTAAAACAAAACGAGAAAATATAGAGG
>CAYNLZ010000107.1:0-2515 GCA_964398255.1 uncultured Dehalococcoidaceae bacterium | reverse complement strand
GTAATTCGAAAATTTTAATAACAGCCGATGGTTATTGGCGAAATGGCAAACATATTAACGCAAAGTCAAATGCTGACTCTGCCATGGCAGAATGTCCGTCGATAAAGAAAGCAATAATCGTAAAGCGATTGGACAACCATGTTCCAATGCAGCCTGGCCGGGACACGTGGTTCCATGATGAAATGGAAGCTGATGATATATCGCCATTTTGCCGGGCTGAACAAATGGATGCAGACGCCCCGCTTTTTATCCTCTATACCAGTGGCAGTACTGGCAAGCCCAAGGGTGTGTTGCATACCCAGGGTGGGTATCTGCTGCACACCTACCAGACGGTTAAGTGGGTGTTTGATATTAAAGATGAGGACACATATTGGTGCACGGCTGATATCGGATGGATAACCGGGCATAGTTATATTGTGTACGGCCTTTTGGCAAACGGGGCTACCAGTCTCATGTTTGAAGGAGTGCCAACCTACCCCAATCCGGCTCGATATTGGCAGATTGTGGAAAAATTTGGTGTTAATGTATTCTATACAGCACCAACAGTAATCCGAGCTCTTATGAGAGAAGGGAAAGAATGGACAAAAGAACATGATATGTCTTCTCTCAGGCTTTTAGGTTCCGTTGGCGAGCCGATTAATCCAGAAGCCTGGATGTGGTACCATCGCTATGTGGGCAAGGAGAAATGCCCGATTGTCGATACCTGGTGGCAGACGGAAAACGGTGGTATTCTTATCACACCCCTTCCCGGTGCTATTCCTACAAAGCCAGGCTCAGCAACACTTCCGTTCCCTGGAGTTGAACCTATAATATTACGTAAAGACGGCACTGAGGCAGATGTCAATGAAGGCGGATGGTTATGCATAAAGAAACCGTGGCCTGGAATGTTGCGCTCCCTTTGGCAGGATCCAGAACGTTTCAAAACTGAATACTTCAGCCATTTCCCCGGTTATTATACGTCTGGCGATGGAGCCCGTAAAGATGAAGATGGCTACTATTGGATTATGGGACGCATTGATGATGTGATAAACGTTTCGGGGCACCGCATTGGTACAGCTGAGGTTGAAAGTAGTCTCGTATCTCATTCACAGGTGGCGGAAGCCGCAGTAGTTGGTTATCCCCACAAAATCAAAGGCCAGGGTATTTATGCCTACGTTATACTGAATACTGGGCAAAAACCAAGTGAAGAACTTGAAAAGGCGCTTAAGATCCATGTTCGCCGTCAGATTGGGCCAATTGCTACACCAGATACCATCCAATTTGTCGAAGGTTTGCCAAAAACTCGCAGTGGCAAAATCATGCGGCGCATTTTGGTAAAGATTGCAGCTGGTAATGTAACTAATTTGGGCGATACTTCTACCCTTGCTGACCCGGGTGTCGTTGACGATATCATATCTGGAAGAAAATAAAAGAATAAGAAGGTTTATTAGGGAGGGCACCATTATGGAACATGGCGCACCTGAAAAATGGAAAACCGAAAAATCTGAAGGTTTTAAAACCCGACTCGGCATCATCATGTTTGCCATTTTTGCTCCTATTTACCTGTCATTCATTCTGTTCAGCGTTATGAAGCCATCTTTTATGGCTACTGACCTGGGGCAGTTAAACGTATCCATCGTGTTTGGGTTTGGAATCATTGTTTTCGCAGTACTCCTGGCAGTTGTTTATAATTTTATTTGTTCTCGAAAAGAGCGGGAAGATGATACAGAAGCGACATGCAGCGAAGGAGATAAGCCGTGAATTACCAGGCTGAACCACTTGCCGTAATAATTTTCGTATTATTTGTCCTTGCCGTTCTTTTGGTTTCGTATTTGTTTGCCAGGAAAGCGAAATCTTCCAGTGGATATTATGCCGCTGGCGGTAATATTCATTGGGCAGTTAATGGAATAGCGTTTGCGGGTGATTATCTGTCTGCAGCTTCCTTTTTGGGTATTGCAGGCATGATTGCATTTTATGGCTACGATGGGTTCTTGTACTCTATTGGTTTTTTAGCCGGGTGGATGGTTGCTCTTTTTGTTGTTGCTGAACCACTTAAGAGATTAGGAAAATATACTTTTGCTTCGGCAATCGATGCTAAATTCAAGTCACGCGGAGTGGTGTTAGCAGCAGCGATATCTACACTGGTGGTATCACTGTTTTACCTTATCCCGCAGATGGTGGGTGCTGGTTCCCTGATTACTCCACTTTTAGGTTTGCCCTTCGAAGCTGGGGTCTTTATTGTTGGCGCTGTTGTGATTCTTATCGTAGCTACTGCAGGAATGGCATCCACGACTTGGGTGCAGTTTATCAAAGGCGGCTTGCTGGTATTATTCTCGCTGGTTCTTGTTATCATATTGCTGGTAAACGGGTTTTCAACTACTCCTGGTACCGAGGGTGTGCCATTTCATCAACCGGAAACCATCGACTTGGTAAATTCTAATCCAGGCAGTATAGAGCCGGCTGACCCCAACCTTTCAGTTATTAAAGAGTATTCAGTTGGCAGTATGACGTTTGTCAGCCTGGAAAAAGATGGTTA
>CAYNLZ010000106.1:0-2554 GCA_964398255.1 uncultured Dehalococcoidaceae bacterium | reverse complement strand
AACTATAGCCTCAAAGGATTAGTGGTAACAGGCAAAAAGCTTGGACAAAAATTGGGCTTCCCCACAGCTAATATCCCCATTGATCCGGCTTTTTCTATACCTTCTGAGGGAATATATGCTACTGTCGCGATTATTGATGGGCAGCGATGGGCTTCTGTCACAAATATTGGAACCGCGCCCACGTTCAATAGGACAGACTCATTGATAGAAGTTCATATTCTTGATTTTGACCAACCTCTCTACGGGAAGTATTTACAAGTCGAGTTTGTTGAGCGCATCCGAAGCGAGCTTACTTTTCCATCTGAAAGTGCATTAAAAAATCAAATAGCCAAAGATATTAAAAAAGCGAAGATAATATTAAAAAAGAACACCGAGGATAAATCATGACCATAGATGCTGGCAAAGTCGAATCACTTTTAAAAAGAGGAGTTGCCGAAGTCATTGTTGAAGATGAACTCAAGACACGTTTATTGTCTGGCGAAAAACTCCGCTTGAAAGAGGGGTTCGATCCGAGTTTCCCCGATATACATTTGGGCCATGTGGTCAGCCTCCGAAAACTGCGCCAATTCCAGCAAATGGGCCATCAGGTAGTGCTGATTGTTGGAGATTGGACCGCTCAGATAGGCGACCCGTCCGGCCAATCAGTTACCAGGCCAATGCTGGACGCCCAACAAGTTAAAGAAAATGCGAAAACCTATATGGAACAGTTTTTTAAAATCGTCGATAAAGATAAAACTGAGGTACGCTGGCAAAGCGAATGGCTTGGAAAATTCGGCCTTGCGGATATCATTCAGCTCACTTCCAAATTCACCATTGCTCAAATGCTGGCAAGGGAAGATTTTAACAATCGCTACCAATCAAATCAACCGATTTCAATAACTGAATTTCTTTATCCGTTGCTTCAGGCTTATGACTCAGTGGCAATCCAAGCCGATGTCGAGTTTGGAGGAACAGATCAGAAATTTAATCTTCTGGTAGGCAGAGAGCTACAATCTATGATTGGACAACAGCCTCAAAGTATTTTAATGACTCACTTGTTGGTCGGCACGGATGGAGTAAAAAAAATGAGCAAGAGCCTCGGTAATTACATTGGCGTTACCGAGCCACCGGAAGAGATCTTTGGGAAAATAATGAGCATTCCCGATGAACTGCTTTATAACTATTATGAACTACTCACTGATATTGATGATGAAGCTTTATTAAATATCGGCAAATCTTTGAATAATGAAACAGTAAACCCCATGGAGCTTAAAAAACAGCTTGGACTTAATATCGTTGAAAATTTATATAATCGCGGATCAGCCTTAGAAGCAGAGGAGCATTTTCGCCGCACCGTCCAACACAAAGAACTTCCTGATGAAATCAGCGAGCATGTGGTGACTGCTGACAATGCTTCTCTCAGGGATTTTATTGTTGAAGCCGGGTTGTGCAAAAGCCGCGGCGAAGCCAAAAGGCTGGTCCTCCAGGGCGCGGTAGAAGTAGATGGCAACACCGTGAAGGACAGTAATTTTTTGTTGAGCAGTGGAAATATTATTAAAGTCGGCAAACGCCGTTATGTTAAATGCACTTAGGCTTTAATTAACTTTCATTTTTCAGATATAATACAAAGCAAGCCAAAGAAGGAGTTTTTTTATGAGTAATTTACGCATACCTGGCCCCACACCCTGTCCACCCGAAGTACTTCAGGCAATGAGCTGGCAAATGATGAATCACCGAGGACCTCAGTTTGGTAGTTACCTTAATGATGTGACTGCAGGACTGAAAACCATTTTCCAGACCAAAAACGACATTTTCGTTTTATCGTCTTCAGGAACCGGCGGTCTGGAAGCAGCCGTGGTGAACACTCTTTCACCGGGTGACAAGGTCCTGGGCGTTTCGATTGGTGTATTTGGTGACCGTATTTCTACCATAGCCAAAACTTATGGTGCTGAGGTAATTCCACTTAAATTCGAATGGGGCAAGGCCGCTGATGCAGATGATGTTGCCAAAGCCCTCAAGGCAAATCCGGAGATTAAGGCAGTGCTGGTAACTCATAATGAGACCTCCACTGGTGTAACCAATGACCTTGGCTCGATAGCACAAGCAGTTAAAAAAGAAGGCAAGTTAATATTGGTAGATTCAGTATCCTCTATGGGATCTCTCAATGTACCCGTAGATGAATGGGGCCTTGATGTATGTGTTACCGGTTCACAAAAGGGATGGATGGTACCACCCGGACTTGCCATGATCAGCGTTAGTGACCAGGCATGGGAAGCAAATAAAGAAGCTAAAATGCCCCGTTTTTATTTTGACCTGGCAAGAGCAAAAAATTATGCAGAAAAGAACCAAACACCATGGACTCCTTGTATGTCAGTCGTATACGGAATGACAGTGGCTATTGAAATGATGCTTAAAGAAGGCCTTCCCAATATCATTAAACGCCACGAACGTATTGCTGAAAAAACGCGCAGTAACGCGAAATCGCTTGGCCTTGAATTGTTTGCTGATGAAAAGTACGCTTCCAATACAGTTACCTCCATTCGCGCAAATAAAGGTCTGGACGGAAAACTCCTAA
>CAYNLZ010000105.1:0-2607 GCA_964398255.1 uncultured Dehalococcoidaceae bacterium | reverse complement strand
AACCTACTGATTAAGAGTCAGTTGCTCTGCCAGTTGAGCTAGCGGCCCGGGCTAAGGAACAGGATATTCTAACATTTACTGCGCTGTCAGACAAACAGCCTTTGTGCTAACCTGGTGCCTGTCCAAGGAAAAATGCTTAAAAAAGTTGCCCTTCGCTTTCTTCAACTGCTTTTTTAATCTCTGCGTTAAGTTCTGGTGGCAGACCGGAAATATCCACATTCAAAAACCCTCTGACGATAGCGGCTGTAGCTTCATCACGCGTAAGACCGCGTGCCATCAGATATTCAACTTCTTCTTCGGCAATTTTACCTACCGCAGCTTCGTGAGAGAGATCTACACCAGCCATGGTGCCCATTAGCTCTGGGATGGCGAGGATCGAACCACCCTTATTGTCCAGTATCAAGCCGCCACATTCCAGGTGGCCTTTTACATTGGGGCTTGCTCCTTCGATATAACCTCTGGCAATTACATCACCCCCGGTTGTAATCGCCCTTGAGACGACTTCAGTTTTTGTACCCTCTGCTTCGAGGAACACTTTCGAGCCTGTGTCTATATGAGAACCCGGAGGGGCAATAAGGATTGTGTTAAAACGTGCGGTAGAATTTTTACCAATGCATCTGGCAACCGGATAGGACTGCACAGAACGAACCGGCTGCATAATAACGTAGTTGCTTATGAACACGCCATCTTCTTCAATAATTGTGCCCGTACGAGGGCGTACCTCAATCTCCGGAGTCCACGAATGTATCATTGAAAAAGTAACCTTGGCACCTTTTTTGATATAGAACTCACTAACTCCCAGATGAAGACCAGGCTCGTGACCTCCTGCTGCTGCGCATCCTGTGATGATATGAAGTTCGGAACCTTCTTCGGCAATAACAATATTGTGAACATCCTGTATAAGGCGGGTTTTGGCAAGATAAAGGCATGCCTGTACCGGGTAAACTGATTTTTTGCCGGGAAGTGCGCGGATAAAATAACCGTCTGCCTGGTTGAGTCCTACATGAGCAGTATATTTATCAGCATCAACCTCAACAGCTTTCCAGAGATATTCTTTTAGCCAATCATATTTTTTGAGTGCTTCGGATGTAGCCATGACCTCAATACCTTCCTGGGTTGAGGCGTGATGAACAGGGGTGTTATCTTTTTGGATAAATGTGCCAGAACGCTCGCTGAGATCATCAAGGATTATTCCCGCAGAAAGCATCCGCTCTCTGTCTGCAGCGCTAATTTCAGAAGGGTCGATTTGAGTCACTTCATGCTTGGTGTCAGTAGAGAACGTGGAAAGGTCAATATCTTTGCCAATTGGTGCTTTCTTATCCTTTGCTTGCTCTGCCCTTTTAATAATATCGCGGTTTATTTCATCGGGCATATTGCACACTCCTCGTAGCCTTTTCTTTTGATGTTATCCAGAATATCAAGTGGAGAAGCTCCACAGCTGATGATACTTCCATTAAATAGAACATATCCCGTCGCGGCGTTTACGTATTCAAGGATGTGGCCGGTGTGTGTGATTATCAATCCTCCCCTGCTACGCTGATGCACAGGACAGCCTTTTTGTAAAAGCTCGTTAATAAGTTCTCCAATAAGGGCAATATTTTCAAGATCAACCCCGCTTTCCGGCTCGTCAAGCATAATAAGCTCAGGAGTTTGAGCCAGAAGCTGAAGGAGTTCACTGCGTTTGATTTCACCTCCGGAAAAACCGGCATTAATATCACGTTGCAAGAAGTTTGTCATATTGGCTTTTTCAGCCAGCATTGCGACGTTGCCTTCCCTACCTCTGGCTTTTAAGGTAGCCTCAACAAGCTCGCGGGTTTTTATACCTTTCACCACCGGAGGTCTCTGGAAGCTCATCCCGATACCAAGCCTGGCACGTTCGTCCAGTGATTTGTTGGTAATATCCTGGCCTTTATATAAAATCTTTCCGCGAGTAACATGATAACGCGGAAACCCCATGATCGCCATCATGAGCGTGGTCTTTCCACTGCCATTAGGCCCGAATACAACATTTGTTTCCCCAGGTTTAACAGCCAGGTTTATATCATGAAGAATTTCTTTGCCTTCAACTGCGACGGCCAGGTTTTGTATTTCCAACAGGTTTGGTTCAGACATTTCTTGACCTCCATTTTTCCCTTGGGGGTATCAGGTTAGATTATAACACTTAGAACCATGCGTAAGAAAATAAAGGGAAATTGATCATGGCTTGACTATCCATTGACTGTGTTTCTCTATGGAAAACTTTGTGATTCTGAGCCGTATTAAACGTGATATAAACACTGGAATAAAATTCCCCACCCTCCATTAAAAAGCTATGATTTCCTATAACAGAAAATCGGTTATAGGAGGCCTGAAGGAGGATGATCAACTTGGACGAATACCTGGAAATCCAACAGCTCTACTATCAAGGTTTATCGAAAAGTGAAATTGCCCGCAGGATGGGATTGGATCGCAAGACAGTGCGAAAATACCTTAAGAAGACCACTGGTCCACCGGTTGTTAAACCCCGTTGCAGGAATAGCCTGCTGGATGGGTTTAAAGACTATCTGATAAAGCTCCATACCAAATGCCTGTACTGTCCGACCAATTAAGAATCTGTCAATTCATTAA
>CAYNLZ010000104.1:0-2700 GCA_964398255.1 uncultured Dehalococcoidaceae bacterium | reverse complement strand
AACTCTTGTGTCCTCAGGTGAGTTGTATTGAATTTGCTGATCGGAGTGGATTGGTGGATATGTCAGATGATCTATTGATAGTACCCATGTACCCGCTTGTTGAGTAAAATCGCCAGAGAAGTAACACGTTTTGGGCTGTTCCTCAGAGTTATTGCCTTTGTTGTAACTGGTATTTACAACACTGCCTTCAGGAACTTCGAGGGTTATACTTGGTATCGCATAGCTACCTCGCTCGTCCATTTGCGGGTCAATATGCAATACAGTCCGGGTTCCCCAGCGGCTGATTACCAACTTTTCAAGTTCAATAGTCACCCCTTGTGTTGTTACAGATTGCCCTACATCAACGACAGTCCCGGAAAAGTATGGAACTTCAAAAGCCAGTACAACCGGTTCCGTTTCGACTTGGTCGCGGCTGGAGACTGCCAGATTCAAGTTTAGAACTGTAGCGCTTTCTTCAACTGCCGGGGCAATGAAAGAATAGGCTAAATCCCCACTGTTACTGAGAAGCCCGATCGATCTTTCGAGTTCCAGACCATCCGAAGTATATAAACTCACCGAATAACTATCGCTGTCGCTATTTACCGATAAGCCCAATATCACTATGTTAGAATCGGCATAAGCATATTCAAGCCTGGCTGTTATACCGTTTGCAGTTCCTGCGAGATCATACTCCTGGGCAAAAGCCCTTATTCCCGGGGTCTCTTTCAGCGGGATAGAAGGAGCCAGTCTGGAGAAAAACGCTTTAAGCGCAGGATATGACCCGTATACAGTCCCCCCGATCAGTGAAAGAGCTAGCAAGCCGGTTGTTAATGCCAGTACAAGATGTTTTTTCCTTTTAGAAGAAACCTTGCGAGGATTGTATTGCTCTTTATCGATTCTATCGGAAAGCTTGGCCCAGGAGTCTATTCGTCTTGGAACCAGTGAAGCAGATGCAAGGGCATAGCGTATCCTGGCTTGGGTTCTCCTAAGCCCATCAAGCTCATTGGCACAAAGCGGGCATTCATTGATATGAGTCCGCACAATCTCTTTTTCCTCAGGGGTTACTTCGTTGTCAAGAAAAGGTATGAGCAGGTCACCGGCTATAGTACAATACATCTTATTGTTCCTCCTTGTTATCATTCCTGCAGGCAATGTCCATTTTTTCTTTCAGAAGCCTGGTTGCTGTGTTCAGTCGTGATTTAACCGTGCCAAGGGGAAGGTCCATAATCTCAGCTATTTCTATATATGAAAGATCGTTAAGATATCTGAGCACTAAAACCATTCTCAGCTTTTCATTCATGGTGTTGATTATCTTCATAAGATCTTCACATTCTTGTTTGGTTATGGTTATCTCTTCTGGTTGTCTGTTATCGGTATCGGGCAAATCGAAATCCTCAAGGCATTCGCACATAGAAATAGCTCTGAGTCTTTTTGTACATTCATTTACTGTGATACGGTGCAACCAGGTAGCCAGACTGCCCTTATTGTGGTCATAGGTAGAGCGAAACTTCCAGGCTGATAAAAATACTTCTTGGACTATATCCTCAGCTGAATCACGTGAACCAGTAATCATGTAAGCGTTTTTAAAAACCATGCCGTTGTAGTGGTTGTAGACCTGTTCGAAAGCCTGCTTATTGCCTGATTGCCACTTTTCCATTTTCACCACCTAATTATATATAGTGGAAAAAATTAAAAAAGTTCATTTGTTAAAAATACTTCTTGATTGCCACCGGATATATACGGATATTTGCCGATCCTGTTGAGCCTCCCAGTAAAAGAAATGCAGTTTTGGCATACTCATGCTCCCCTGATGCTTAAACAGAGAACACATACGAAAATTATATAGGGGAGGTTAGGTCATTCAAGCGTTCAAACAACCATCAATACTTACAGCCATGTTACTCCCAGTTTGCAACAGGCGGCGGTGGATGGATTTGACAGAATGCTTAACAGTGAACAAACAAACTTGGCAAGCGCTAAAAATTATTGCCAAATTATTGCTAATTCTAAAAAATAAGCCCCTATAACAAGCATATCAGCTTTGAAATAGAGGGCTTTTTAGTAAATGGTGGAGCATGTTGTACGAAAGCAAGAACCTTTCATATTAAATTCAGGTTAGAACGTAAGAATTAAGTTAGTTTTAACCGGAGATTTGATAATATTTTGCCCATCTAGGCCGGGTATCAATCTTTGGGTATATTAAGATATTGATGTTTTAACGTCATAGCGTTATAATGTCATTACAAATTAAACAGGGGGATTCCGGAAATGCTCTCTCAAAATAAACGGACTACGATCTACCTCGATTCTGACTTGTACAAGGCGCTTCGATTGAAAGCGGCTACTATTTCTCGTTCTGTATCTTACCTTGTAAATGACGCAGTAAGAGAATCCCTGGCAGAAGATGCAGAAGATATCGCTGCATTTGATGAGAGAATAAAAGAGCCGGTTATCAGCTATGACGAAATGGTCAAAAGGCTAAAGAAAGATGGCCGGATATAGAATCTTTTTCAAGGTATCTGTTGAAAAAGACTTAAGGAAAATACCCCAAGAAGAAATAAAGAAGATTCTACAAAAGATAGACTTGCTGACAGCAAACCCTCGGCCGCCAGGAAGCGAGAAGCTGACCGGACAGGAACGATACCGTATTCGGCAAGGTCGATACCGCATTTTATATTCTATCGAGGATAATGAGCTTACCATCTGGGTGGTAAAAATTAG
>CAYNLZ010000103.1:0-2748 GCA_964398255.1 uncultured Dehalococcoidaceae bacterium | reverse complement strand
GCCTTGCGCATCTTTGATGCGGCAACCATCTCCATGGCACGCGTTATTTTTGCAGTATTTTGAATACTGCGAATGCGCCTTCTGATTAAACGAATATTTGCCAAAAGCTTTTCCTTATTTCTTCTTGCCAGCCATAAAGGTTGATTTGAAGGTTTCGATAGCTTCTTTTAGTTCTTTTTCTATTTCAGGAGTAAGCTTTTTCTCTTTTATAATGCTTTCGCCAATATTTGACTGGCTTTTTTCCATATAGTTATAAAAAGAAGATTCGAACTCCCTGATATTTCCTTCATCTACATCATCAAGGTAATTGTTGGTAATGGCATAGAATATCATGACCTGTTTATCAACAGAAACAGGCGTGAATTGCGCCTGTTTTAAAATTTCAGTAATACGTTTTCCGCGTTCCAGCTGGTCTCTGGTGGCTTTATCAAGGTCAGAAGTACCAAACTGGGCAAATGCAGCTAATTCGCGATATTGAGCCATTTCCAGTTTCATTTTTCCAGCAACCTGTTTCATGGCTTTTGTCTGCGCTGCACTACCAACGCGTGACACCGAAAGACCTACATTTATGGCAGGTCGTATACCGGCATTAAACAGGTCTGTTTCCATATAAATCTGCCCGTCAGTAATTGAAATAACGTTAGTCGGCACATATGCTGATACATCACCAGCTTGTGTCTCAATAATAGGCAACGCCGTAAGTGACCCGCCACCATTTTCTTCATTAAGCTTGGCGGCTCTTTCCAGCAAACGGCTATGCAGATAAAACAAATCGCCCGGGTAAGCTTCACGACCTGGAGGCCGCCTGAGGAGAAGCGACATCTGGCGATAAGCCCAGGCATGTTTTGATAAATCATCATATACAATCAGGGCTTCCTTGCCCTGTTCCATAACTTCTTCACCAAGCGCGCAGCCAGCGTAAGGAGCCAGATACTGCATCGCAACGGATTCAGACGCATTAGCGGCAACAACTATGGTGTGTTCCATAGCGCCATTGGCTTCCAGCTGCTCTACTACTTGCGCCACTTTTGATGCCTTTTGACCAATTGCTACATATATACAGATAAGATCTCCGTCTTTCTGGTTAATAATAGTGTCGAGAGTTACAGCAGTCTTGCCAGTTGAACGATCACCAATAATAAGCTGTCTCTGCCCTCTGCCAATGGGAAACATGCTATCAATAGATTTGATGCCGGTTTGAACGGGTGTGTCAACAGATTTTCTTGCAACCACGTTAGGGGCAATTCTTTCAACAGGTCTGGTTGTGGAGGTTTTTATATCTCCCTTGCCATCTATAGGCCGACCAAGAGCATCGACTACCCTCCCGATCATTTCAGGTCCTACTGGGACTTCTACAATCCTGCCAGTAGCCTTGACTTCATCTCCTTCTTTAATACCTGCGTCATCTCCAAGAATAATAGCGGAGACGTAATCTTCCTCCAGGTTCATGGCAATACCCATCACGTCACCAGGGAAGCAAAGTAGTTCACTGGCACCAGCAGAACTAAGCCCATGTATACGCGCGATACCATCACCAACCTCGGCAACGGTACCAACATCAACCACGCTAATCTTGTCTTCGTATTTTTCTACGCGCTGTTTTAGAACAGCGATGATATCCTTTTCTGCTGACTTTGCCATTAGACCAGCTCCTTGCTTATAGTTTGCAACTTTGACCGTACGCTGCCGTCAATCAACTTATCTCCAATGCGGATTACCACTCCACCCAATATGTCAGGGTCAACCTGGTTTTCAATTACAACTGGCTTCCCGGTTATCTTTGTTAACTGTTTTCCAATATCAAGCCGACCAGCTTCATCCAATGGTATTGCCGTTATTACATTGGCAATACTGGTGCCTTCAATGCCGTGCTGTTGATCAACAAGCCCTTGAAATTCGAAGGAAACCGACGATGCCACATCAACTTTTTGTTTCTCGACAAGCAAACCCAACAGGTTAACCATTTCCGGGCTAAAGTCTCCGCCACGCTCTGCAAGCAAGGCGGTTTTCGCCTCAATAGAAGTGCTCTTGTCAACAACTTTTTCCAGAAGCGCTTCGTCCCGCAAAAGGTCAGATAAAAGCCTCAACTCCGCGAGCCACTTTATCGTTTTTCCTTCTTTTTTGGCAGCGTCAAACAAACCTTTTGCCAATTCTTTTGCATAAATATTACTTGCCATAATTTTCCCCTCTCTTAAGAGGTTTCGCTCTATCTTCCAACACTATAAAACGGACGCCTCTTTGAGCACAGAATCAATAAGGTCTTTGTGACTCTTTTCGTCCAGAGATTTACTAATCGCCTTACCGGCAACTAATACAGCAAGATCAGCTACCTCTTTGCGCAGTTCAACTAAAGCAGCTTCTTTCTCGCGGGCTATTTCAGCCTGTGCTTTAATAATGATAGCATCTGCCTGTTTCCTGGCATCCAGTTCAGCTTTTTTACGAACCTCTTCAGACACCTTAACAGCCCGGTCAATAATTTTCTGACCTTCAAGATTTGCTTCTTCTATACGTTTAGCTACCTCTTCTTCGGCTTGAATTGCTTCCAATTTAGCTTTCTCACCGGCTTCAAGGCTTTCTTTTATGCGCAAGGAGCGCTCATCCATGGTTTTCAGAAATTTCTTATAACCAAATTTATAAAGGAGAAAAAACAGCACACCAAAGCTGACAGCCTGCGAAATAAGCAGGGGAATGTTAATACCCATACTTTCTAAATCCATTATTCCAACTCCCTGGGTTTTAAATAAATAA
>CAYNLZ010000102.1:0-2826 GCA_964398255.1 uncultured Dehalococcoidaceae bacterium | reverse complement strand
ATCGGTGATTGGGGTTGAAGAAATAATCATACCACCGGGGTGTTGTCCCATATAGCGGGGAAACCCGTCCAGTTCGCTGGCAAGATCAATCAGTTCGCTCCACAAAGGAGCAGTGATTTTCTCTTGAAAATAGGGAGATTTTTCCATTTCGCGAGCCAGATTTTTAGCAGAGCCGTAATCAGCATGTTTACATAACCTGTCAATTTCCACTGGAGGAAGATCAAGGGCCTTTCCCAGATTGCGCACAGCTCCCCTGATTTTGTAAGTGGCAATGGTGGCGGTAAGGGCGGCATGTCGATAGCCCCATTTCCGGTGTGTTTTTAGAATCAGGCTCTCGCGGATGGAACGGGGAAAGTCCAAGTCTATATCTGGTACGTTAGTCATCACGTCCTGGGGCAAAAAACGTTCCAGTCTCAGGTTATATTTGAGGGGGTCTATATGTGAAAGGCCGATCAGATATCCCACCAGCAATGCTACCGAAGAACCGCGCCCACGCCCGGGAGGGTTTTCTTCCAGTGGTTCATCAGGATGGGCAAGTCCTTGTTCTATCATAGCTTCACGACCCAGCTTGATGACTTCGTGGTAAAGCAGCAGGAATCCAGCCAGATTGTATTTGTGGATAAGCTCAAACTCTTCATCCAGCCGCTGTTTTACCTCGGGCTTAAGGCTGCCGTAGCGCCTTATCGCGGCTTCCAGACAGAGGTGCTCCAGATATTCATCTGCGGTAAAACCGGCAGGTGCTGGATAGCTCGGGAAACTATAATTTAGTTCCTGGGAAAGGTTGAAATTACAGCGCTCGGCTATTTTGACCGTGTTTTTAATAGCTTCCGGGCAGTATTTGAACAAGGTTTTAATCTCTGATATTGGTTTCAGGTAGAATTCTGAGTTGGCGCGTCGTTTGCGATGAGTTTCTTCCAGGCTGGAATTGTGAGCGATGGCAACCATGCAGTCTTGCAGGCGGTGGCGGGAGCGGATGTGGTAATGCGTGTTGCCAGTGGCAACCAGTTTAGCGCCGGTTTCTGCGGCAAGTGTCATAAGTGTTTTATTGCGCGCCAGATCGCCAAATACCAGATTGTGTTGCAGTTCTATAAAATAATTATCTGTTCCGAACCACTCCTGATATTGACGTATTAATGCCTGACTGGCCTCGCTGTTGCAGGTTGTGGCAAAGCTTGCCAGCTCGCCTTTAGGGCATCCGGAAAGAGCAATCAGTCCGTCGGTGTGTTCCGGGAGAAGGGTAGGGTCAAGTTCTGGATTTTTGCGTTTACCATCTGCATGCGCCAGGGTAATGAGGCGGCAGAGATTGCGGTAACCGCTGGAATTTTTTACTAGCAAAGTCAGGTGGTAGCCGCCCTTTAACGTTATTTCTGCTCCGGTTATGGCTTTAATACCGAGAGTACTGGCCAGGCGGGAGAAACACATGGCGCCACATAAATTATCATGGTCAGTTAAAGCAAGAGCAGTATACCCCAGCTCTTTGGCAGTGGTAATCAGTTCCTCCAGCGATGAAGCACCGTCATGAAACGAATAATAACTATGGCAATGTAGTTCAGCGTAAGTCATTTCTGGTTTAATAAAGCTGGCGGTGCCAGCCAGTTTCCAAAAGGTCTTTATAAACTGTCAGATGGCGACCACTGGTAAGAGTCAGGGCGAAATACATGCGTGAAATAGCCTGGTTGCGCCACCACTCATCATCTATGCGCCAGCAGTCTTCAATGCTTTTGACCAGCTCCCCGTCGATTTTTTGCAGCACCCCTTCCTTATCTTCGGTTACTCTTATAGCTTGTGGGTAATTTACGTATTTAAGGGAGTCAGCACGTGGCGTCTTTCTGGAATGCGGGACCATGGCTCAACCTCCTTGAATTTAAAAACTTTAGGGCTGCCCAGCTTGTACTCAAGCTGGGAAATTTCCTCCAACAGATGGCTTGCGGATTTTACTTCTGGCAAAAAGCTTTTTTGGCGAGAAAGTGGGCAGGAGATGCCTGTTACCCTGATGCCCAGCCGCTCAACAGGGCCAGATTGCATCCATGTCTCCAGGGCATAATTGATGCGTTTTATGACAGTTTTTATTTCCATGGCAGGAGACTTGAAAAAGATAGGTTTTTCCTGGTGTTCACCGTTTATAGTGTGTATGTTTATATCCAGGCGGCTGATGCCAAGTCTCTGAGCGGTGAGTGTGAGAAATACGCGCGAAAGCAGATATTCAAAGCCGGCCAGCATAACCTGTGTAAGTGAAGTGGCTGATTCCAGTTCCAGGTTTTCGGTTATAACTTCGCGATGAGGGCGAGGAATGATAGGAGAATCATCGTAACCGTTTGCCAGACGGTGGATTATTTTACCTTCCATGCCAAATTGAGCTTCCAGTGCACTTGATGGAAGAGCGGCTATTTGGCCAAGGGTGGTTAACCCGAAGCTAATGAGCTTTTCCTTGTTTTTAGCAGAAATTGGCAGTTGATGAGAAGGAATATCGCGTAAAAAGTCTTTCAGGTCATCATTTAAAGCGGTATATCCTCCGGGTTGACTGTAAATAGCTGCCAGGTACGCTGGAAATTTGCCTTCTGCCTGCCCCATCCTGATTTCAAAATCGGTACAGATGGCTTCTCTTGCTGCCCGAGCGAGGTCTTCTTTTTCTGGATAGAGTAATTCCAGCCCTTTGGTTTCTATATAGATTGTGCCTATGGTGCCACCCTCGACAGAAGGACTTATCTTTTGTAGGCAATCTAGCGTTTGTTCAAACGTATCACGGTAATAAGGGTGGTCAGCACTTATTATTATTGCATTACCATACATGGCAATTGCTCTTTCCAGCGTCATTCCTGCCACGAG
>CAYNLZ010000101.1:0-2827 GCA_964398255.1 uncultured Dehalococcoidaceae bacterium | reverse complement strand
AAAAAATTGCCAGTTAACCTGGTGTTAACATAATCTGGTCTGAAAGCCACAATTTGACAAAGCAGTATATCGCATATAATATAGACGAAGTTTCGAGCGCATTATAACGCTGGTTAAAAATTTATTTCTAAGAGGGGAATCTAAAATGAAGGTGGAATCTAAAACGAAGTTTTCCAGGTTTATGGTGGCTGTCGTTACGACGGTACTTGTTGCTACAATGGCATTCATTCTTGTCGGTTGTGGTTCTGGCGAAAAAACAACGCTGAATATATTAGCAGCTGCCAGTTTGACTGATGCTCTTAATGAGCTGAATGAAATTTATATGGAAGCGAATGATAATATTGAAATACTACCCAATTATGCTTCGTCTGGTAATCTGCAAACGCAGATAGAGCAGGGGGCTCCGGCTGATGTTTTTATTTCTGCCGCACCGAAACAAATGAACAATCTCGAAGAAAAGGGACTAATCTTAAAAGAGACACGGCGCAATCTGCTTACAAACAAAGTTGTTATGATTGTGCCCAATAACAGCACCCTTGGGCTTACCAGCTTTACTGACCTCACCGATAGCAAGGTTGCAAAAATAGCAATTGGAGACCCGGAATTTGTGCCGGTTGGTTCGTATGGCAAGCTAGCTTTTGAAGAACTTGGAATATGGGATGAGTTACAGTCAAAGTTTATCTTGTGCAGTGACGTACGGCAGGTATTGAGCTACGTGGAAATGGGCAATGTGGAAGCGGGAATAGTGTATTCCACTGATGCGGCTATTTCCGGTTCCGTTAAAATTGTAGCAGATGGCCCGGATTCTATAAATTCCACTATTGTTTATCCGGCGGCTGTTGTAGAATATAGCGAAAACCCTGAAGCCGCTGGGGATTATCTTGATTTTCTCTTTAGCGCTGAAGCCAAAGTGATTTTAGAAAAATACGGTTTTGCACCGATTGGTTAATTAAGAAAGGTTATATGTCTTAAAAATAAATGACAGGATCATTTATAGAGCCGTTACTCATATCTTTAAAAACGGTACTTGCAACAACAGTAATTACTTTTTTTGTTGGTATTGCGGTAGCTCGTTGGATGGCACGCTACACAGGCAGTTTTAAAAATCTGATTGACAGTTTGCTCATATTGCCATTGGTTTTACCCCCAACAGTAGTAGGCTTCGGCCTGCTACTGTTGTTTGGGCGTAACAGCCCTGTGGGGCAGTTGTTGAGTGAAGTCGGGGTTAACGTGGTGTTCTCCTGGCCTGCTACTGTTATTGCGGCGGCTATCATGTCTTTTCCGCTTATGTATATGACTTCGCGGGGTGGATTTGAACAGGTAGACTTGAATATTGAAAATGCAGCCAGGACACTTGGTGCTAGCGAATGGCGGGTCTTTTGGACGGTTACCATGCCGCTGGCGTGGCCTTCCATTATTTCGGCAACGATACTTTCTTCCGCGCGGGCTATGGGTGAGTTCGGCGCTACGCTGATGCTTGCGGGCAACATTCCTGGCAAAACCGCCACCATTCCGGTTGCCATATACTTTAATATCCAGGCTGGTCATTACGATCAAGCCATGATACTCGCCGTTATAGTTATAGCTATGTCCATTATTTCACTAACAATTCTCGCTTACTACAAGCAAAAGATAAATAAGAGTGCGCGATCTTAAAGAGCATCATGAAAATAAAAAACGTTGATATATATTCATCTGGGATACGGTCAGGGAGTGAGTGCTGGTGCTGGAAGTAAAGATTAAAAAAGAGTTTCCTGGTTTTGACCTTGATGTGTCTTTTATTGTAGAAGGTCAAATACTTTCTATTTTGGGCCCATCAGGCTCTGGCAAGACCATGACTCTGCAAAGTATTGCCGGCTTGTTGTGCCCGGATGAAGGTTATATTCGGTTGAATGGAGAAACGCTGTTTGATTCTGAGGCTGGCATATGCCTGCCTACGCAGAAACGCAGTGTAGGTTTTGTATTTCAAAACTACGCTCTTTTCCCCCACATGACAGTTAGGGACAATATTGCATATGGAATAAGGCATCTGTCAAAACAGGAAATCACGGAAACAACAGAGCGGCTACTCAAGGTGATCCATATACCTGATTTAGGTCATCGTTATCCGTATGAATTATCTTCAGGGCAACAGCAGCGGGTAGCCCTGGCACGGGCAATAGCCCCTTCACCAGGGGTACTGTTGCTGGATGAACCCTTTTCAGCTCTTGACCCCTTGCGGAAAGAACAGCTCGAATATGAATTGTTGTCCCTGCATCAGATATACAGCGGGGATATCATCTTTGTAACCCACGACCTTGCCCAAGGGTATAAACTGGGTTCCAAGATGGCAGTTTATGAAAATGGGCGCATAGTTCAGTGTGACAATAAACATAAAGTAGTGTACTCTCCGGCCAGCTGTTCTGTTGCGAGGCTAACGGGGGTAAGAAATCTGGTGGATGGTGAAGTTGCCAGAGTTAATGGCAAAAACGTTTGGGTTGACATTGATATTCCTGCTAAGTTGATGAAGGTTGAGGTTGAAAACGCGTCGGAGTATTCTGTTGGACAACCAGTCACAATTGGTATTAGACCCGAACGTATACGTATAAGCCAGGATAATCAGGAAAACACCGTAAGGTGCAGGATGGAAAGGCATGTTGAAGGCGTGGATATTGTTCACACCCGCTTTACGCTGGCTGAAAGGGATGACCTGGGCTACCATATTGAGGCTAATATACCAAATGGTTTGATGCCTGAACTTTCAGCAGGGAGCGAATGTTTGCTGTATTTCCCCCCTGAAAATTTGATAATTCTGAAAAGATAGCTAAGACATTAGCTATTACTGCAT
>CAYNLZ010000100.1:0-2892 GCA_964398255.1 uncultured Dehalococcoidaceae bacterium | reverse complement strand
CTGAGATTTATTTGATTGATTGAACTTCTATTTAAAACTGGATTGTTTATTATCCTGCTATCAGGATTAATTGCATTTTCAGGCATGACTCTGCCCAATATCATAAGCCGCCGCGCAAGCATGTTTTTATTATTCTCCGGGCTTATAGTCTGGATTATTCCCAGCTTCATGGTATTTAGCCAAGGTTTACAAATTAGCCTTCCCCTATTTGAAGTGAGCAACCTGTTGACAATCAGCTTTTATCTTGACCGTTTATCCGCTTTCTTTATTCTTATTATTTGCATCGTAAGTACTTGCGTAGCAATTTATTCTTTCGGTTATACAGAGATCTCCCCTGGAGAAAAACGCCGCCATTGGACAATCGGGATGATGGCATTTTTCATTTTCTCAATGATTGGCGTAGTTGCTTCCGAAAACTACTTCACCCTTCTTGTTAACTGGGAAATTATGTCTCTAAGCTCATTCTTCATGGTGATTATTGACAAGGAAAAACCCGAAAGCCAAAAAGCTGGTATCTACTACCTGGTGATGACTCAACTGAGTACAGCCTTTTTATTCTTCGCTTGCCTGGTTACTTACAATATAACCGGCTCCGTGGCGGTCAATGCTACTATGCCAGCAATCGCATCCATGAATATAATTCTCCTGGGCTTTCTGCTGGGCTTTGGAACGAAAGCTGGCCTCGTGCCTTTACACAAATGGCTCCCATATGCCCATTCGGCAGCACCTTCCAATATATCGGCCCTGATGTCCGGAGTGATGCTGAAAGTTGCTATTTATGGCCTGGTTAGAGTTACAACAAATCTGGAAGCCATCCCACTATGGTGGGGAATTGTGCTTCTTATTATTGGATCAATATCCGCAGTCTTGGGCGTAATCTACGCTCTTAAGGAGCACGACCTTAAAAAACTTCTTGCCTACCATAGCATCGAAAATATTGGAATTATTGTGATAGGCTTGGGACTTTACTGTATTTTCACATTTTATAACCTGGAAACACTGGCATTACTCGGACTCGCCGGCGCCCTCTTCCACTCACTTAACCACGCGATATTTAAGGCATTACTTTTTATGTGTTCCGGCAATGTAATCAAGGCAGTATCAAGCCGCAATATAGAAAAAATGGGCGGTCTCATAAAGCGCATGCCGGCTACTGCTGTAATCTTTTTAATAGGGGCTGCAGCCATTTCTGCATTGCCGCCCCTGAATGGCTTTGCCAGTGAAATCTTGATATTCCAGGCTTACCTGGGGGCTTTTCAGATCCCGAGCGTATTTATTGCTATCGGAGTGTTTGCTTCACTTGCGGCCTTTGCTCTCATGAGCGCACTTGCCGCCGCCTGCTTTGTAAAAGCGTTTGGTATTACTTTTTTGGCAATGCCTCGTTCAGATGCCGCGGCACAAGCCCGCGAATCCAACGTCAGCATGATAGTTGCCCCGGGGATTTTGGCAGTATTTTGCATAGTACTGGGCGTAGGCTCCTTCCAATTTTTCAAATTAATGGGACTTGATTTACCAATGCCTGATTTATTACCTGTAAGTTTCATGATTCTGCTCGCAATTCTTGTACCTGCCTTACTTATAAAATGGTGTAAAGTGCCGGTCAGAAAAACAGCAACATGGAATTGTGGTTCTGCGAATATTGACTCACGCACAGAATATACTGCTACCGGCTTTTCTCAACCCATACTCAAGATTTTCAGCCCGATTTTTCGTACAAGAGAAGTTATGGAACGCAGTTTTATAGACCCATTCAGGTCAGTTGTTCGCCACGGCAAGGCCACAATTAAAACAATGCAGTTTTTTGAAGAACGTATTTATCTTCCCGTTGCCCGGTTCTTTATGCGTTTTGGGCATTGGATGTCCAATTGGCAAAATAAAGAACTGGATCATTACATATTATACGGATTTATCGCTATCGTAGTTTCATTACTGCTGGCCGGATGGTGGTTGTAATGGGTTTAACATTACTCTATTATCTGCTGAATCTGCTTTTTGTAGTTCTGGTTGCCCCACTATTTCTGGGCATCACCAAAAAAATAAAAGCACTGGTCCAAGGCAGAAAAGGTGCTCCCATCTGGCAACCGTACTTTCAATTACGCAAGCTTTTTAAAAAGGAAATAATTTATTCTGAAAATGCATCATTTATTATCAGAGTGGCTCCCTACCTTAACCTGGGGTTCACAATTGCATCAGCCACTCTGGTACCAGTGCTGTTTTTACCAACTGAGGGCTCGGTTCCAGCCAATATCATCCTGTTTTTGTATCTTTTAGTATCAGCCAAATTTTTCACGGCTTTGGCTGGCCTTGATGCTGGTTCAAGTTTTGGGGGAATGGGCAGTTCGCGCGAAATGAGCCTGTCAGCTATTGCCGAACCAGTTATTATCATTACCTGTGCCGCAATTGCACTTGTATTAAACACAACCGACATTACCCGTATGTTTGCAACCACGATAACCAGTTCATTGTTTTCATACCCGACTCTTCTACTGGCCGGAATATCGTTGTTTATAATATTAATCATCGAAACAGGCAGAGTACCAGTTGATAACCCTGAAACACATCTTGAACTCACAATGGTTCACGAAGCAATGGTCCTTGAGCAATCCGGACCTAATCTATCGTTAATGGAAATCAGCCATGCAATAAAGCAAACACTGTTTATGGCACTACTAATCAACCTGGTATTTCCACTAGGAATGGCGGCTTCTTTCTCTTTGGGAGGCGTTGCGATAGCAGCAGTCAGTTTTATTATAAAGGGCGCCCTGTTATGTGTCGCGATTGCGCTTTTTGAGTCCAGCCTCGCAAAAATCAGGCTTTTCCGCCTGCCAAGCTTTTTTATGATAGCGCTATTCCTTTCGTTCGTTACTATCGTATTTGAGTTGATATTATGAA
>CAYNLZ010000099.1:0-2894 GCA_964398255.1 uncultured Dehalococcoidaceae bacterium | reverse complement strand
ATAACGTCACTATCAGTGTTCATCTGCGCCGCATAGGAACTGAATGGATGCTCCGACAGGTAAACCCCCAGAAGTTCTTTTTCCCACGCTAGTTTTTCTTTCAGTGCCACCTCAGCCGGCTCCAGATCAAGAATTGGGAGAGGTGTTTCCGATTCAGAGCCCCAAAGGTCAAACATTGTTGTTTGCCCGGTACTCTTTAATTTTTGTTGCCCTTCTGAAAGTGCCATAATTCGCGGCAAGCCGGCAAGAATGGTTCCACGGTCACCAAGCACATCAAATACTCCAGCTTTTACCATACTTTCCAGAGCACGCCTATTTATAGAACCCAGATTAACCCTTCGGGCAAAATTCTCAACCGAAACAAAAACCCCGTCCTTGTTACGTTCTTCAACCAATGCTTCAGCTGCTCCAGTACCAACGTTTTTGATGCCAGATAAGCCAAAACGGATCCCTTTTGAGCCGTCTTCCTGCTCTTCAATGGCAAAATCAAGCTCGCTGTGATTGACGCATGGCGGCAAAACACGAATGCCCAGGTTGCGGCATTCTCCAAACGCTGTTGCCAGCTTTTCGGCATGACCAAGATAAGAAGTAAGCAAAGCAGTCATATACTCGACTGGATAATTTGCTTTCAAATAAGCAGTCTGATAAGCCACCAGGGCGTAACTTACCGCATGCGCCTTGTTAAAGGCATATCCCGCAAAAGGTTCAATTAACGTAAAAACTTCATCCGCAACTTTTTCAGGATATCCGAGTTTCAAAGCACCTTTTATAAAGTTATTACGCTCTTTTTTCATGGCCCCGGCGATTTTCTTTCCCATCGCCTTGCGGAAGATATCAGCCTGGCCCAGAGTATATCCAGCAAATGCTCTTACAATAAAAAGCACTTGCTCCTGATATACAATCACTCCATAAGTCTCTTCCAGGATATCTTCCAGCGCCGGATGCGGGTAATGAATTGGTTCAAGGCCATGTTTGGATTTGATAAAATGAGGAATCTGTTCCATCGGGCCTGGCCGGTATAATGCAACCATAGCGGCAATATCGCCAAAAGTGGTGGGTTTCAATTCTTTTATGTAACGGCGCATCCCACTGCCTTCCAGCTGGAATACACCAGCAGTCTCTCCACTGGATAAAAGCTTATATGTTTTTTCGTCATCAAGGGGTATATCGGACAGCTCAATTTTAATCCCCCGGGTCTCAAGAATGATATCGCGCGCCCTGCCCAAAATCGTAAGGTTTACCAGGCCAAGAAAGTCCATTTTAAGCAAACCGATTTTTGCGATATCACCCATCGGATACTGAGTCATAACCAAGCCATTATTATCTCCACGGGAAAGCAACTGGAGGGGGCAATGGTCAGTCAGCGGTTCGCGAGCAATTACAACTCCGGCGGCGTGTGTTGAAGCGTGCCGGCTTAATCCTTCAACTCTCTTGGCAGTTTCAAGGACTTGATTGACAGAAGCATCCCTGCCTTTTAATTGCCGTAGCTCGTCGCTGATTTCCAGAGCCCTGTCAATAGTCATCCCAGGCGAGA
Organism: uncultured Dehalococcoidaceae bacterium; assembly: GCA_964398255.1. Lineage (GTDB taxonomy): Bacteria > Chloroflexota > Dehalococcoidia > Dehalococcoidales > CSSed11-197 > CSSed11-197. Next base: position 1,360 of record CAYNLZ010000099.1, on the reverse strand, counting down.
ATGGTACGAGTCGCGCTATACGGTCAACATCGCCATAAGGCAACCCCAGTGCACGTCCAACATCTCTTATCGCTGCGCGAGCACCCATCGTCCCAAATGTAATTATTTGAGCAACATGATCGGCTCCGTATTTTTGAGAAACATAGTTAATTACCTCGTCCCGCCGCGTATCGGCAAAATCAAGATCAATATCTGGCATTTCACGACGTTCAATATTGAGAAATCTTTCAAAAACGAGATTGTGCTCAATCGGATCAACTTCAGTTATTCCAAGGCATCGTAGCACGATGGATGAAGCAGCACTACCACGAACGTTGAAAAGAATTCCTTCACGTCTTACAAAAGAGATGATATCCCAAACCACCAGGAAATAGTCAGCAAAGTCAGTCTGTCGGATGACATCAAGTTCATAATTGAGCCGTTCTTTTATCTCTTCACTGGCATTGGGATAATAGCGTTCAAGGCCAACAAAACAAAGGTCCTTAAGATATTCAATAGGTGTTTTCCCTTCGGGTATATCTATTTGGGGTAAATGGAGCCGGCCAAAATCAATCTCGAGGTTACATTTATCGGCAATAGCGTTACTGTTTTCTATGGCTTCGGGAATATCGCTAAAAAGATCTGCCATTTCTTCCGGGCTTTTAAGATAAAAATAATCCCCGCCCATTTTTTTCCGCTTTTCTTCAGTTACAATAGAGTTCGTTCCTATGCACAACAACAAATCATGAGGTCCGGCATCTCCAGGGAATATATAATGCACATCGTTTGTTGCAACCATTGGTATTCCAAGCTCATGGGCAAGAGGTATCAGCTCTTTGTTCACAAATTCAAGATCGGGTATAGGGTGACGCTGTATCTCAATATAAAAATCGTCCCCAAAAACACGTTGGTACCAAAGAGCTGCATCACGCGCATCCGATAACCGGCCATTCAAAATGAGCCTGGGAATCTCGCCAGATATGCAGGCGCTCAGCGCAATCAGCCCTTCGCTGTATTGCTCAAGGATTTCCTTGTCCATTCTTGGCCTGTAGTAAAATCCTTCGGTATTGGCCAAGGTGACAAGCTTGATTAAATTTTTGTACCCGGTATTGTTCTTTGCAAGTAATACCAGGTGGTAATTCTCCCTGTCCGCGCTGGTTCTTCTATCCCTGTTGGCCACCGCCATATAAGCCTCACAGCCAATAATAGGCTTGATGGAAGCTTCCTTGGCGGCCTGATAGAATTGTATCGCGCCATGAAGAACACCGTGATCGGTAATTGCAATCGCATCCATGCCAAGGTCTTTTGCTCTTTGAACAAGTTCCGGAATGCGGCACATGGCATCAAGGAGGCTATATTCAGTGTGTACATGTAGATGAGT
>CAYNLZ010000098.1:0-2965 GCA_964398255.1 uncultured Dehalococcoidaceae bacterium | reverse complement strand
GCTTGAACAATTGCATGTCTTATTTCTTCAGGAGTTAACCCCTCGTCAAGTGCCTGTGACACGTGGGATTGAATGACTCCCTCGCTTCCAATGCCGATTGCTATACCAAGCTTGACCAACCTGCGGCTTTTGAGATCCAATGGGCCTGCTTCATGGGAAGCCTCGGCCAATTCACTAAAACCTTTGGCAATTTCAGGGAATTTTTCCTTAAAGTCATCGTAATATTTTGGGGAGTATTTCATGGTCTTCCTCCTCATTTATTGTTAAACTCATTATCAGCCAACGATACACCAAAGTCAATCTAACACGTGCCTTTATCTACTCTTGGCAGTAAACCAGCCGTCCTTCCACTCTGCACCCAAGGTTCTGATGGTTCTTCAGGTATTCTTCTACCACGTCGACAACTGAAGTGGCTATTTTGCGAGCACCGCCATTTGCACTCAGATCCTTAAGGGTGATGCCCAAATTTTTAGCGGAATTCATAACATGGTATCCCACCAAACCAACTGTATATAGCTCATCATCAACAACTGGCTCACCAGCGCAGTTTAAGCTAACCAGGCTCTTCTCATTGTCATTGTAAATTGCTCTGATGTTTTTATTTACCTGGTAACACTCGCCTTCCCCGTTGCGGTTTTCCGGACGCATAATATGGGCAAATATCTGCTTGAGCTGGCGGCCATTGATTGTAAAACGCTTCAAGTAATCTTCATATGGAAAAATTGAACGGAAGTCCTGAAGAGTCACTACCGGTCCAAGCTCTTTGCCACGTATGGATCCAGAACCTACAAGCATCACATCGCATCCGGCGGTTTCTGCCAAAATATCTGCAAACAGATTTCCAAGCGGAGTTTCAATCTCACGGCAAGAGTGGGTCATTGTATCATTGAACTTGCTGATAATCACGCTGTATTTACGATCCACTTCTTCTTTGTAACCAGCAATAAACTCTTCCATGTAAGTATCGGGCTCGGCAATTCCCTCTTTGATTGGAACCAATTCCCACGTATAATCTACAATACTGTTAGTATCATCATCTACCATGATATCAAACCGCCCAATCTGGTCAGTACCCACACCAGCCTGAGCAATTAAAATACCATTAACCTCAGCAGGCTGCTCCAGAATTGTATGAGAATGCCCGCCGATTATCATATCAACACCCCACTCAGGGTCCAGCATGGCAGCCAGCTCAAGATCAGACTCAAAGCCGATATGAGTCAACACAACCGTAAGATCAATATCGTCATTTTTATAGGCATCTGTGATGATACCAATCTCGCGGCTAGCTTCTTCCAGGGAAATAAAACTACCAACAAGCGGGTCTTTTTTAATGGCATCAAGTACTTTCTCAGTAATAATGCCGGTGAAAAGAATATCAAAGCCGGCTTTATTCAGAATCACATAAGGCTGCATAAGCCGCCGATTGTATTTCTTAATATACAGATTAGCGTTTACTATTGGGAATGTAGCTACTTTTTCTAAAAACAGCAGATGAGGCAAACCATAATCAAACTCATGGTTACCAAGAGCCACGACGTCCGGCGAAAGGTAGTTCATAATCTCCATAGTAGATACACCTTTATATTCAGCATCAATCAGTGAACCCTGAACCATATCACCACTTATCACGTATAAAACATTTTCTTCTTCGCGCCTCACCTTCTTGATATAGCCAGAAAGAAGAGCCAGCCCTCCAATCATCTCCTTCTTGCCCTCGCACAACTCAGCCAAAAAGTCTCCATGCATATCATTGGAGTGTAGAATTGTGAACTTTTTTACATTCATTTGCCTTTCCTCCGACAACAGATAAAATATTTTTTTAGCCTTTCCTTGAAAAACCTATTAGGTTTACAATTAGAATAATGTTCCAAACTGACTAAAGTCAACGGAATATGACGGTCCAAAATATTTTTTTAAAGGCCGATTTGGATATAATGTTAAGGTTACCGAGAATTAGATAACAGCCCAAGCTAAGGAAGCTAACATGGAACTCAGCCCTGAAGAAAGACAGCGAATATACCAGGAAGAAAAAGCCCGTATAGAAAAAGAAGAGGCGAGCGCAGCTAGCACCAGTAAACCTTCCACGCAGCTTCCTCAGAATGTTGCTGGTTTTTTGTGCTACCTCGGCGGCTGGATTACCGGTATTATTTTTCTGGTGATAGAACCTAAAAACCGGTTCATCCGGTTCCATGCCATTCAGTCTATAGCAACCTTTGCGCCACTGATGATAATTACGGGGCTACTGAATTTTGTACCAATCATCGGCGATGCATTCAGCGCTATTCTGGGCATGTTGGGTTTTGCGCTCTGGATAATACTCATGATAAAAGCCTACCAGGGCGAGATGTTCAAGTTGCCGCTATCAGGCGACATTGCTACCTCAGCGCTAGATGGGCTTGATAAAAATAATCAAGCCTCAGGAAACACACCAGACTCGCCAAGTACAACAGCTGAATCTGTCGGTATCGTTACTGAACCGACGGAAGAAAAAGTCAAAAAAAGTAAAGACGAATCCACCGGACGCGTTGGCAGAATAGTTGGGTATTCCTTCGGAATTATCTGGAATATCGCCCTTCTGGTATTCCTGACGTTTTTTCACCGTTACATTGCCTGGTATTCAGTAAATCCGGGTGGGGGCTTTACCCGTTACCCGTTATTAACAAGTGATTACCTGCTGTGGTTGCCTGCTTATATAGTAGTAAGTGTGCTAACAATGGCTAGTTACGTTACGTTGATAATTTATGACCGCTACTGGCTAAGAGAAATAACCGACATGGTGCTGAATATACTTGGCATCATAGTGATTGCTGCACTTCTTATCATCTTTCCTTTTGACTTTGGTGTCATACCGGGAGCGCCAGACCATGTTATAGAAATAGCAGTAAAAGCCACTTTAATACTTATAACAGTCTTTATGGGAATAGCAGCCTTCGTAAGGCTTATCAGATTAATAGTTTACGTA
>CAYNLZ010000097.1:0-3172 GCA_964398255.1 uncultured Dehalococcoidaceae bacterium | reverse complement strand
CGCTGCTCTACCAACTGAGCTACACTCCTAAGCCAAGGACATATATTACCATAAAACGGCTTATTTGTAACCCCGGCTGACTTGTAACAAGTTGCTTCGCTCCGTTTACCGGAACTATTATATTTTATTCTGTCCATGTTCGTCCAGAATTGCCAATATGATGATGCGTGTTAAAGGCCAATGCCCAGTAGATTGAATATTCCTTTAAAGCCGAAATAGCCGGCATAAGCGATCATGATACATTTGATGAGTTTACCGGCAAAGGTGATCAGGGCATAGCGTTTGATTCCAAAGCGTGAAGCACCCATCACAATCGAAGCGGGATAAAAAAACGGATTCATTATTGCTGAAAGCAGGAAAAGAGTTATTTTGCCCCTTCGTTCTATTAAAGAAGATATCTTGTCACTCATGCGCTTCCATATACCGGATTTAGGGGCAGAAAAAGGTGCACTGCCACCTGCTCCAGTTATATAAATGCTCAATGCACCCAGAGTCTCCCCCAATGAGCATATCCCGCCAACAAAAACAGGGCCTAACACATCTGGCCCCACAAGAGGTTTTACCACGCCGCCCAGTGCGAATTGAACCGCCAGCATTGGTACAGGAACAATAACTGTGGCACTTCCAAGCGCACTAATAATAAATCCGCCTGCGTAACCGTAACCGGCAATGCGGTAAACTGCGTCCCAGTTCAGTGCTACCACTGCTCCAAGCCCGACTGTTAACACAACGGTTAAAAAGGCAAGAGCATGTTGCCAGGTAAATCTTTTTTGATTGACATACGTTGAGTCTTCAGAGTTTGTATCATTCAAGTTTTCTGGCACCAATTAACAGCATCCCTTTCTCGTGTATAAATTATTTAGCCCTGGTAATTATACCCCAGAAAATTTATTTGGCATCGTTAGCCTGCAAAGCTTGCAGCTGATTTTCTAATTCCCCATTTCTTTCCTGAAGCTCTGCAAGTTGCTTGCTCATTCTCAGAATGACTTCAACGCCGGCGAGATTTACGCCTAGCTCGTCCATCAGGGATTGAATTTTGCGTATTAATATCAGGTCATATTCTGAATAAAGCCTGATGTTACCGGGAGAACGTGCTGGTTTCAGGACGCCTATTTTCTCATAATATCGTAGGGTATAAGTTTGTGTTTCGCACATCTCCGCCGCAACAGAGATTGCGTAACGTGGCTTTTTTGCTTGTTCCATATCTATCACCATTTATTATACTGCTCTCAATTCCTTTAAACTTTCAAACAAATGTTTTTCTTCAGGCGTTAGCCCGGTTGGCAGAATTACTTTTATATGTGCAAAAAGGTCTCCGCTGCCCGATTTGCCCAGGTGGGGCATCCCTCGCCCAGCCAATTTAAAACTGCGGCCATTTTGAGTTTCGGGAGGAATTTTTAGTGCCAGAGTTTTACCTTCTGGGGTGGGAATATTCACCTCCCCGCCTAACACAGCAGTCAATAAGGGTGCGTCAACAGTGATATGAAGATCGTCATCTGTCCGTTCATACCGGGGGTGCGGTTTGACCTTGATAGAAAGGAAAAGATCTCCAGCGGCGCCTCCAGATACTCCGGAACCACCTTTGCCAGCGAGGCGGACCCGAGAGCCGGTTCGAACACCTGGAGGGACCTTCACTTCCAATCTTTTGGTTTGAGGAGTTACTCCTGAGCCTTGACATTGCGGGCATGTATTATTATCGGTGACACCTGTCCCGTTGCATGTGGGACAGGTGTCACTAGCTTGCAGACTGAGTAAACGGCTGGTACCCGTAAAGGCTTCCTGGAGAGTTATCTCCACCGGGTATTCAATGTTTTGCCCCTTTTGGGGACGGGCGCGCTGTTGGCGCCTGCCAAACAGTTCCTCAAAAATATTTCCAAAGCTGCCGGTTTCAGTTCTAAATTGTGAGCCCTGTGTTCTGTTAAATCCACTGAACCCAAATCCTTCAAAAGGTGCTCCGTCAGATCTTGATTGGGTGAATTGATCTGCGTATTGCCATTGGTCGCCAAACTGGTCGTATTTCTTGCGTTTTTCGGCATCATGAAGCACGTCATATGCTTCACTGATTTCTTTAAATTTGGCTTCAGCTTCTTTATTGTTTGGATTAACATCTGGATGATATTTACGGGCAAGCTTTCTGAAAGCTTGCTTTATAGTTTTCTCGGAAGCCGAGCGGTCTACACCCAGGATTTGATAATAATCTTTTTTTGCCATGATTGTTTGCCCTTAACACTGAATTATAAGCAGTGTTAATAAAGCTGTCAAAAGATATTTAGCAATATTAGTAAAACATTATTAAATTGTTCACAGCAAGGATTTTAAACCCGAGCTAGAAAAGAAAAAAATATTCGAAATGCCAGGAATCGTAAAAATACTTGACACAGGGCTAATTTGATACATATAATTAACGAGCATTTACCCCCGCTCTTTATTGTTCTCAATCTGATTTATGCAGAAGTCATGACAAAATTCTATCCAAAGGTTTCAGGCCGTCACATATAACTTGATATTATGACCAAATATATTTTTGTAACCGGTGGCGTCGTAAGCTCGGTAGGTAAGGGGATTACTGTAGCTTCTATTGGCGCCATTCTTAAAAGTCGTGGGATAGAAGTATCGGTCCAAAAACTTGATCCTTATCTTAATGTTGATCCTGGCACTATGTCTCCCTATCAGCATGGAGAGGTGTTTGTTACTAAAGATGGTGCCGAAACAGATCTTGACCTGGGTAATTACGAGCGTTTCATAGATATTGAGTTGACTTCTATATCGAATACAACCTCTGGCCAGATTTATTCTTCAGTTATTGCCAAGGAGAGGCGTGGGGACTATCATGGGGGCACCATTCAGGTTGTTCCTCATGTGGTGGGTGAAATCAAGCAATACTTTGTGCGTCTGGCTGAATTATCTCGGGCCGATGTTGTTATGGTTGAGGTTGGCGGCACAGTTGGAGACATTGAAGGCCAGCCATTTTTGGAAGCGATCCGACAGATGCGCAAGGATGTTGGGCGGGACAATGTTTTGTATATTCATGTAACTTTATTGCCATATATAAGCACTACAAAAGAACTTAAAACAAAGCCTACCCAGCACAGCGTAAACGAATTGCGCCGTATCGGCATTCAGCCTGATGTTATCGTCTGTCGGAGCGATTATCCGATTTCTGATAGCATCA
>CAYNLZ010000096.1:0-3177 GCA_964398255.1 uncultured Dehalococcoidaceae bacterium | reverse complement strand
TGTCTCTCATAGTATTATCCCAATCCAGGTGCCTACTAAAATGTTACAGTAACTAATCATATCAGGGCGGTTAAATATCTTTGCATCGTTTATCAACGCTATATCCACTGGGTTGTCAGCGACGCAGGCTAACAGAAATCCATTACCCCAAATCCAGGTGCTATTACAGAAATCTTTTTAAAAAGCCGGCAAGGTTTAAGAACTTATAATTTGTTACCCGCCATTTACTTTGACAGCAATCTTTTTACATATTAACATTAATCAGGTGTCTTTCATGGCGGTATCGGATTACAGGCAGGAGAATAGTGTTGAGTATTGATGATTCACCCGGTGAAAAGTCACCAGGGGTTCAGACTGCTGGGGTTGGAGAAATCTCCCAAAGCGAAAATTCAAACTTCTCCCCCGATTCAGATGAAGCAGGTATTGATTTTGGTAATGCCATAGAGTTTCTTCCCCAGGGTATTTTTGTCATTGATACCAATTATACAATTAAATGTGTCAATCCATCCCTTGTTGAGTTGTCAGGCGTTGAAGCTGGCGCTGCCATTGGCAAAAAATGCTACGAAGTATTTCCTTCTTCTTTGTGCCATACCCCCGGGTGTTGCATGATTAGAATATTGAATGGTGAAAGATCAACTCATGCTGAAATAAAAAGTGGAAACGATTGCGATTCGAGTATTCCTTGCACGGTATCTGCCTTTCCTTTGTATAAAGACAAAAAGCTGATAGGTATTATGGAATCATACCAGGACATCATTGTTAAAAGAAAACTGGAAGACCAGGCCAGCGAAGCCGAAGACCATTATAAAGCTATTGTCGAGCTTGCAGGGGAAGTGGGTGAAGGTATTCTGATGCTGCAGGATATTGATGGCAAGGAAGGCAGCATTATATTTGCGAGCGACCAGTTTTACAGGTTAGTCGGATTTACTAAAGAGGAACTACTTGGTAAAAGTGCTTTTGAGCTGATGGAGCCTGAGGATGGCAGAGCTTCTCTTTTGAGGCATCGCCGCAAGATGGAAGGAAATTCCCTGCCAGGCTTGTATGAAGTATCAATCATTCGTAAAGATGGCAGCCAGCTACCTGCTGAACTGACCAGCGCAGTTACCCAGTATAGAGGCAAGCCAACCAACGTAATCTATCTCAGAAATATATCTGAAAGGAAGAAAGTTGAAGCCGAACTGGTTTTATCTGCCAAGCGATATCAAGAGCTGTTCGAAAATGCGCCTGTATGCCTTTGGGAAATGGACAACTCTGAGTTAAAAAAGTATATCGAAGAACTAAAGTCGCAGGGTGTCAAGGATTTTAAAAAATATTTAGTGAAACATCCTGAAAAGGCGTTATACGCTCTGAAAAAACAACGAATTACCAAGATGAACAAGTACGCAGAAGCCATGATGGGCGGTGAAGCGTTTAAGGTAAATAAAAGAATAGATCAGATAGTAAATGAGGTCGGCGGCGTGCATTATGGCACGGATGTTGTTTTCATTGATTTTATCCACAGGTTATCCTTGGGGCAAAAGCATTTGAGCGATGTGCTACCGATCACTACGCTCTCCGGGTCTGTAAAATATATTCTTCAAAAAGTGTCTATCATGCCAGGTTATGAGGATACGTGGGGTAAGGTTATTATCGCTGACATAGATATAACTGAATTGAAAAAGAAAGAGCGTGAATTGCAGGAATACCAGAACCACCTGGAGAACATGGTTGAGAAGCGAACAAAAGCCTTGAGGGCAGAGATCGACCGCAGAATGGAGTTCACCAAACTTTTAGTTCACGAGATGAAAACGCCGCTTACACCTTTGCTGGGTGCGAGTGAAGCTCTTTGCAATCTGCCTATCGCAAAAGAATATCAAGGCCTTATCAGGAATGTTTATTCTGGGTCTGTAAGGTTGAACAAAAGGGTTGATGAACTTATGGATCTGGCAAAAGGAGAAATGGGTTCTCTTGGCATTACGTGCAACAGTGCAGATATTAAAAAAATCCTTCAAGAGGTTTCGGATGATATGAAGCCTGAATTTGATAAGAAAAGGCAGCAATTTTCGCTAAATATTAACCCCGATATTCCTACCGTTTTGATAGACAAGGGCAGAATAGAACAGGTTATTTTGAACTTGTTAAGTAACGCATCAAAATTTACTCCTGAGGAGGGATTAATTTCATTAACCGCTGACGTCGATAATTGTAATATCATTGTTGAGATAACCGATACAGGCTGCGGCATTAATAAAACCAACCAGAAATATTTATTCAAACCGTACCGGAGGATAAAAATCGACCACGATAATTATGGTGGCCTTGGTTTAGGGTTGGCGCTATCAAAAACTCTTGTTGAGCTTCACAAGGGTAAAATATGGGTGAAAAGTAAACCAGGCGCAGGAAGCACCTTTGGTTTTTCTATTCCAGTAACAGAATTAATTTAAACGGGGGAAATGCATAATGAAGCTGTTGCTTATTGAAGATGATAAAGACATCACCGATTATATAGTCAATATCTTTCAAATTGCTTGGCCTAAAGCACAATTGGCCACAGTTGATAGTGGCAGAAAAGGAGTAGAGGCGTGCATCAGGGAAACGCCCGATATTATTCTTCTGGATTTGGGCCTTCCTGATATTGATGGATTTGATGTACTTAAGGAAATTCGTGTTTTTTCCGAGGTTCCAGTGATTATTATTACGGTTCGGGGAGAAGAAAAAGATATAATCAAAGGGTTAAGCATCGGAGCGGATGACTATATTCTCAAGCCATTTAAATTGCTCGAATTGGTTGCAAGGGTTAAAGCAGTGCTCAGGAGGTCAAAATCTCCTGCGAAACAGGCTTCGCTCAGTTATGGTCCTTTAAGCTTCAAGTCGTCTTTAAGACAGGTTTTTTATGGAGACAGGTTGGTAACCCTGACAAAGACTGAAGGCGCAATTCTCTTTGAGTTGATGGAAGGCAGAGGGGCCGTGGTATCCTCTGCAGATATGGTTAAGGAAATCTGGGGCAAGGAATACCAGGAAATAGTTCATGATATTAAAACTTATATTTACCGGCTACGTAAAAAACTGGAAGAAGATCCTCGGAGCCCCAAATTGATATTAACAGCCCCAGGCGAAGGATACTACCTGGCCAAATACGATTAACCTGAACATCGCCACTTGATTAACAAAGGCTATTATTATCTATAGATGATAATC
>CAYNLZ010000095.1:0-3187 GCA_964398255.1 uncultured Dehalococcoidaceae bacterium | reverse complement strand
CGTTTCCATTTGTTTATAACGCCTGATCCCAACCCAAACGAGAAGGGCGCTTAGCAATACCTCAACAAAGATTATGCCATAGTCTTCCATTCCAAAAGTTACTTTCATAGGGCGTCTCATCAAGGGAAACAAAACCATTACTGCAATTATTATCCCAAGAGTAATAAAAGTCATGCCCTTTTTACGTGTGTATCCTGACCAAATTAAACCTTCAATGGCCGTATACCACAATAATAAAAGATAGACCAGGCCATATGTCATGGAAAATGCCCTAATAAAGAAACTCACATTGACCCAAAAGGAACAGGAGGACTGGTTTGGTTGTCAGTCTCATAACCTAGTGGCATAATCGGCAACAGATAAAAGAGTTTGATTCACAAGTGCCAGCGGATAAGCTGTGGATCAGATTCAGAGTGGGAAAACTACAAAATAATTACGCTTTTATTGATAGTCAAAACCCAAACCTTTCCATACGCAAGCAGGGTTGGGCCCTGGATTTTCAAAGGTTTCGAATTTATCTTAAAGACAAATATAGTATAAACAAAGCATCTATATTTATTGGGTATGTCCCCCAAACCAAGACCTGTACTCCAATCTTCAAAAATACGGCTATATTCTTGTTTTTAAACCAACTTTAAAGCTGCCAAATGGCGGCGTTAAAGGTAATGTTGATGCTGAGATGGTGCTCCATGCGATGATTGAACATCAAAATTGTGAAAAAGCTTTAATCGTGACCGTGGATGGAGATTTTTATTGCCTGGTAGATTACCTGGCGAAAAAACACAAGTTGTTGAAACTGATGGCACCAAACCAATATAGGTTTTCGTCCTTTTACAGGAAAATGATGCCTAATATTGTATTTATGAACAATATGAGAAATAGGTTGGAATATAAAAATTATAAATAAAAAAGAGAGACATTGCCAAAGGACTTACCCCTTAGATTGGCCTCTCATCGTGATTACGCTACCAGATTATCAAAGATATTTACATTCTGTCAATAGTTTGCAATAGTAAATAACCCGAAAACTCGAAGAGCAAGCTTTCTTCAAACCATTGAACTGATTCCAAGACTTTATTTGATTATTTACGGTCAACCAGGTCGACTCTTGCCACAAATTGCTCCAACCCGGGCGTATAGTCATCGTATGCGTTACCTTTGAACACAAGGATGGGTAACCCATAATCCCTGGAAGCCGTATACTGATAGCCAATGGAGATCTGGTTTAATTCAAGCCTTGAAAAAGCGCGCATGTTAGCCAGGCATTCTCTGGCTTCTGGAGGAGCTGCCACCGGGCTGGAAAGATAAGCACTTAGCAGGTTAAAGGCTTCCTCTGCGGTTTTAATATAGGCAGATGTGTATTCCTCGAGGATCGGAGCGTCAATAGTGACCTTAAGTATTTCTCCATTATCACCAACGGCTATGCTAACGCCACCGGTGTATAGTTCATATTGGCCAACATCTACTTTAAATTTAACCAGAATGCCAGCGATATAGGAACCGGAGATTTGACCGGTGGACATATTCCATTCCTCAACTTGGGCGTAAGTGGAAGCCTCAATTGAGACAGTGCCAGAAGGATACAGACCGTATTTGTTTAACCAGTCCTTGGCAATAGATATACACTCTTGTTCGGAGGGCATATTCGCAGGTTTAATCAAATCATCTTTCCCGTAAAAGGCTATACTTCCATCAAGATTAATTTCCAGAGTCTTCCCGTCCTGCTTATATGTGTATACCGCTCTTTCCCCTCCTTTCAAAGGCTCGGGCTCAACACTGAATCCCAGGTTTTCTGCCATATCAGCGGCAAAATCATCGTCTATATTGGGCCGTATTACTTTGTATACCGGAAGCTTATCGGGAAGGTCAGGAAGAGTTGTGTTTAGCTCTATGTCTACCGGCGGAGCATTGGAAATGCCAAGGCTCATAACACCTTCAAAGACATATGGTATATCTTTAGCATTCACCTTGGAAGAACAACCCAGTGCGCCCAGGGTTACCAGGCACAAGCTCAGCATAATCAGGGTAATCTTTTTAAATTTCATATTTATCAAACCCTCCCTTACCCTTATTAAAGCTGCATCCATTGTTCACATTCATAATTTTGGTTACCTCCTCTCGCCCACCAGGACAAGCTTGCCACCCCAACCTTAACGCAACATGAACAAACGCCAATTTTTCAAGATGTTGCCAGGATTTTCTGAGTGAGCATTGAGCTGAATTTAGAACCAAGCACGCCATAAACCTCCGGGTGGTTTTGTAACAATTGGTGCTTCCTTTCCGTTTCAGATAAGAGCACCTGTGCCTGGTGTTCTGATAATTGCTCAAGAACACTTTGTTGCGATAATATCATCTGAAGATCGTACATGGAGACAAGAAATGCACATTTTTCAAAATCGCCCCATTTGAGCTCGACAATCTCAGGGTCTATTGCAATATACTTATCAAGCAGTTCGCTTCCAGCATCGCTGCGGTTGAATAATTCTTTCAAACCATTGAAATTGGACACCAGCATATCAAACCCCTGTTGCCAATCATTATGGGCTGTGTAAACCGACAGCAATGGGTAATCAAGCACAGTTTCCACCAGGGCAGAAGTTGACATGGATTCAAGTACATTTTCAGGTATCTGGCAAGCTTCGAGCATATCGTTAAAACTATAGAGTGCTTTCCATTCCTCTGTACCTGGACGAATGGGATAGTCATATACGCCGCTTGACGTACCACTGTTTGGGTTTTGCGCATAAATCAGCAGGGAGCACCCAGCAACAAGATTTGCTAGCACAACAATAGTAAACAATATCTGGACAAAAGGTTTACGAAACATCTACAAAACCTCCTTCGTATAATTCTGCTTTTTCGAATAACCTCAGAAATATCCTCTGATTAGTAGTACGTAGGATTTTAAGAAAGGTTCATTTTGGAAGCAGTAACTACTGTTATAACCCAGCTTGTATTTACATCGTGTATAGCCATATATTCAGAAGAACCAATCGTAATTCTTAACTGAACAATAAAACCAAGCCTACAATAAAATCAATGCTAGCCTCTTTGCAGACTTCTCCTTCCGGAGTCACTATTTCCGTTTCATTGAATACATATGTAGGATACAGATTACTGATTATTGCTCCTTGCTCCAGTAAAGCCTGAATCCTGGCATCATTACCAGCGGTGGCGATAACTTCCT
>CAYNLZ010000094.1:0-3226 GCA_964398255.1 uncultured Dehalococcoidaceae bacterium | reverse complement strand
TAAAAGCAGGGCCGATTCCCCTCAATGTGGTACCTATGGCTTCCTTGCCCCGGCGCTTCTCTTCCAGTTCGTCCAGAAGCGTATGGTAAGGCATTATCAGGTGGGCTCGGTCACTAATCACAAGACGATTGGTATCAACTCCATTTTTAGATAGCATTTCCAGCTCGGTAATCAAAGACTTCGGATTTAGCACAACTCCATTACCGATAACACTGGTGACATGTGAATAAAATATTCCCGAAGGAATAAGATGCAGTTTAAAATGCCCGAGCGGATTGATAACGGTATGGCCAGCGTTATCTCCACCTGCAAACCTTACAACCATACCTGATTTTTCCGCCAGCATGTCTACTACTTTTCCTTTACCCTCATCACCCCATTGCGCTCCGATAATCGCCACTACTGGCATAACCCACCCCTTAAAATATTAATTATATTCATAAGCACACTATGACCCCGATTCAAACAACATACAGGGATTCATATTATTTTATCCGGCTTTCTTGCTGACAAGGACAAGTCTTTGCACCGTGGTAATTATACTAAAAAAAGCAACTATTGCTAAAGCAATAATCAACTGGTTAATGATTATGCCTATACCAAGTACAATTACTCTTTCAGACCTGGTAAAAATACCATCTTTCAACTCAAGACCAATCCCTTCAGCGCGAGATCGTATATAGCTGACCAAAAAAGAAAAAAGCATGGTCACGGCGACAAGAGTCACCCCAAGTACGCTGCTTTTAACAACTAACACATAAGCCAAAGCAATCAATACAGCGCCTTCACTAGCTCTGTCAAGAGTGGAATCAAGCACAGCTCCGAATTTACTTGTTTTTCCGGTATAGCGGGCGAGTGCTCCATCAAGCATATCGCATGCTGCTCCCACCAGAATTACAATTCCCCCGGCAATATTAAAACCCACTCCGGTTAATACTGCCCCTAATAGTACCACCAGAAATCCAAACCACGTCATCATATTGGGAGTAATGCCGGTCCTTGCAATTATCCGAACAACAGGCGCAGATAATGTGGATGCAATTTTCCTCCGAAATAACTCAAGCTTGGGCTGGGCATTCAGAGATGAAGCCATTTGTAATTATCCTTCTGCCTCGGCATTTTCGTGGTTGCATTTAGACTGACAGCAGGCAATTGTTTTCCTGTAAAACTCCAGAACACGGCCAGCGACTATTTTCCAATCATACCTGGCGGCTGTTTCAAGGCCTCGCTTGCCCATCTGTTGCCTTTTTTCTTCATCTGCAATAAGTTGTTCCAATACATTGGCAAGCTCTTCAGCATTCTTGGGAGGTACCAGGATGCCTTCTTGCCCATCAGTGACAACATGACGATACCCCTCAATATTGGAAGCAACGATAGGTTTACCAAGGGCCATAGCTTCCAGTAAGACTATCCCGAAACTTTCCCGACCAGTAGCCGGACTACAATAAATATCAGCGGTCTGGTAATACATAGGTAGTTCTTCATAGGACACACTTCCAACGAAATTAACATCCGGAATAGCCCGTTTCTGAACTGTTTTTTCGTACGAATGACGCAATACCAAGCCAGGCCCAACCACTATCAGTCTGACATTATCGTTCTTTTTTCGAATAATTTCATAGGCTTTCAAAAGATAATCCAACCCTTTACGCCTTTCCATACGGCCAACGAAGAGGATGTTTATCTTTCCATCTTTAAACCGTTCAATAGGCGGAACCTGCGGATTAAAATGTTCCAAATCAATGCCGTTGGGAATAATGGTATATTGGCCAGGCACATGATCTTTTGCATAGTCATATGCCGGCTTGGAGACTGCTATATGGCCATTCAATTTACGGTTACGCCGCCGCAAAATGTAGTAAAATAGAGGCCAGGTAGAAGCATAACCCGGCCTTCCCTCAAATGCATGGAAGGTACCAACCGTCACTGTATTTGCAAATCGCAGGACTGCCGTACAAAGCATGGGGATGAAGGGCTCATGCAAATGAATAATATCAAACTTTTCATGCGCAAGCACCGGCTTTATATGTTTGGCAAGTCTGAGAGAAAGCGTAATCCGTGCAACAGACCCACTTACCGGTACAGAACGAGGCCGACCGATTTGGATAAAACGGCCATCCACTTGTTTTGATATTGGTGCCGCTGAGGCGGGTGCGATAATCCTTACGTCATGCCCCATCCGGCTGAATTCCTTGTCCAGCGAAAGGATATGATTAACCACTCCTCCAGGATGAGCAAAATCATAAGGCGATACAAGTGCAATTTTCAGCGGCATGCCATCAGCCCCTTTTGCATGAGATTGCATTGTTACGGCTTTTTTTCTTCTGTATCCGCCTTCTTTTCCGGTTCGGGACAAGATTTTGTATCGGCGATAAAGTCTTCAACCATGCGACGAGCAGCATCATCAGTGTGCTGAATGGGAGGCGACTTCATAAAGTAAGCAGAAGGGGCTTCAACTGCACCTTTAATGCCGCGATCCAAAGCCAGCTTGGCACAACGAATGGCATCAATTACGACACCGGCTGAATTGGGGCTATCCCACACTTCCAGCTTGGATTCAACCATCAACGGCACGTCGCCAAAAGTCCGCCCTTCCATACGAATATGGCAAAACTTCCGGTCTTCAAGCCACGGAACATAATCGCTTGGGCCTACGTGAACATTACTTGGATCCAGTTTATAATCAAGCTGGGAAGTAACCGCCCCAGTTTTGGATATCTTCTTGGATTCCAGCCTCTCCCTTTCCAGCATGTTCATAAAATCAGTATTGCCGCCAAAATTGAGCTGGTAAGTACGTTCCAGACGAACACCGCGGTCAGCAAACAAGCGGGTAAGTACACGGTGAACGATTGTTGCACCGACCTGTGATTTTATATCATCACCAATAACTGGCAAGCCTTTACTGGCAAAACGCTGCTGCCAATATTTTTCACGGGCTATGAAAACTGGAACACAGTTTATAAAGGCACAACCGGCTTCCAGAATTTGCTCCACATACCACTTTGTCGCCATTTCACTTCCAACAGGAAGGTAACTGATTACAACATCGGTCTTTGTGTCTTTCAGTATTTTTACAATGTCAGCCGTCGGGCCAGGGGCCTTCTCGATAATCTGGGAAAGATATTTTCCCAAACCATCGTGGGTCATACCGCGCTCCACTTTTACGCCTGTTTGAGGGACTTCGCAAAACTTGTAGGTATTATTAGGTGGGACCAAAATAGCCTTG
>CAYNLZ010000093.1:0-3314 GCA_964398255.1 uncultured Dehalococcoidaceae bacterium | reverse complement strand
TACCCGTTTCGGCAGACTGTAGCCAAAGAAGGGGTTACTATTGAACAGGCACTGGATAATATTGATATAGGTGGGCCGACTATGATTCGGGCCTCTGCAAAAAACTATCCCGGTGTTGTAGTTGTAGTTGACCCGGCGGATTATAATCTTGTGCTGGAAAAACTTCAAAAGCATACACTCGAGCTGGATGAGCGGAAAAAACTGGCCCAGAAAGCATTCCAGCATGTAGCTTTGTATGATACGGCGATCGCACAATATCTGAGATCAGCTGAAGACGAGCTTCCAGATGAGATGACAATAGGCCTCGAAAAACGTCAGGAGCTGCGCTATGGTGAAAATCCTCACCAACGAGCAGCTTTTTATTCTGAGGCAACCATAAGTGATAAGTACGATAGCGGTATTACTTTTGCCGAGCAATTATGGGGCAAGGAACTGTCTTTTAACAATATCCTTGACGCTAATGCAGCATGGTCTACAGTTGTTGATTTCAAAGATGGGGCTGTTTGTATAGTAAAACATACCAATCCATGTGGTTTAGCGGTAAATCTGGATATAGTTGAAGCTTACCGCAGGGCTTTTTCGGGTGATCCGATTAGTGCTTTTGGCGGAATTGCTGCTGTTAACAGAAAGTTTACAGTTGGCATCGCGGAAGAGATGGCGTCTACCTTCTTCGAAATTGTGATAGCTCCGGAGTATGACAAAGAAGCCCTGGATATCTTGATGAAAAAGAAAAATTTGCGCATATTGAGAGTTCCTTTGCCGCCCGACTATAATTCGAAGCCGATACCTTCTTACGATTTTCGCCGGGTAAAAGGAGGTTTGCTTGTCCAGGAGACCGATAATCTACCCGACGACGCCCTTGAAATGAAAGTCGTAACAAGAAGACAGCCCACTACGGCAGAGGTACAAGACCTCAAGTTTGCCTGGAAAGCTGTAAAGCATGTTAAATCCAATGCTATTGTTATGGCCAAGGACAATACTATGCTCGGAATGGGGGCAGGTCAGCCCAATCGTGTAGTGAGTGTGTTTTTGGCAAAAAACAAAGCAGGGGATAAATCTAAAGGCAGCGTGCTGGCATCGGATGCCATGTTCCCATTTGCTGATTCTATTGAGCAGGCAGCTGAAGCTGGAGTGACCGCTGTTATCCAGCCTGGAGGATCAATAAGAGACCAGGATTCTATATATATGGCTAACAAACGTGGTATTGCGATGGTATTTACTGGCGTACGTCATTTTTTGCACTAACCATTTAAAATAAAGCATTACCAAGTACGAGGATCGGTAAAATATATCATCCTCTTTGATAATTGATTGAGTCGGCGATTTTATGTTTTCACATTACATCTATCGTGTCAGCTCAAATGAAAATGTGACTGAAGACAGGTATTGACTTTAGTTGTTATGGTGTGGTACATTGCCCGCCTCTGGAAGAGAGGGTTCCTTCTTTTTTCCTAAAAACCACCTCCGGCTACCATATTCTTTTTTCTTTTAAGCACAACCCGTTATATGGAACTTTCCTGTATGTTACTTTCCTCACTTCTAGATTTTTTCTTCAGGAGGTGATTATTATGGGCTTGTCAAGTGTTAGCCTCTTACCCCGATAAACGTCAATGCGTGCCCCTTTAATTCTTAAATAAGGAGGGTAAAAAACATGCTGGGCCTCGGTTTATGGTACGTAGGGTTTGTATTGTTTATCAATGCAATCTGGATGCTGGGCAAGATGAGCAATAAGGCGGCAATCCCCATGAACATTTTCGTTGCGGTAATCCAGGTTGCTGGGGTGATGGCGGTAATTTTTACCGGTAAAGAGCCGACTGATTTTTATGGTGCAGCATTAACACTTTTGTTTGCATTCACCTATTTGTATGTTGCCGCAACCCAGATATGGGATCTGGACGCCCGTGGGTTGGGCTGGTACTGTTTGCCGGTAGCCATTCTTGCAATACCTGCTGGGATACAAAATCTTGCCACTCCCGGTTTGGCGCTTTTGTGGTTCATGTGGTCAACCCTGTGGTTCATGTTCTTTTTACTTATGGGATTGGGAAAAAACATTGGACGTCAAACAGCCTGGTGGACACTTGTTAATGCTATTGTTACCTTTGTTGGAGCTTATCTTACCCTCACCGAAATCGCGCCCTGGTGGTAGAGCTTGAAAGCGCGAGCATAATATAAATGGAGGTAAATTTAAATGAGACACGGTGATATTTCTTCCAGTCCAGACACTGTAGGAGTTGCGGTAGTAAATTATAAACTTCCAAGTCTGCATTCAAAAGAGGAGATACTGGATAACTGCCGCAAGATGGCTGCCTATGCCGATGGCGCAAAGACGGGGTACCCAGGAATGGACCTGATTGTTTTCCCGGAATACGCCACTCAGGGTATTTTGTACGACCCTAAAGAGTTTATGGAATTATCTACTACGGTCCCGGGAGAAGAAACAGAAATCTTTTCCGAGTGTTGCCGCAGAAATAACATCTGGATGGTAGCATCTATTACTGGAGAGCTGCATGAGGAACACCCCAAGAAAGTCCCATGGAATACACTGGTTTTAATTAACAACGAGGGTGAAATCGTTCAGAAATACCGTAAAATCATGCCATGGTGCCCAATTGAAGGATGGTATCCAGCTAATCAGACTTATGTATCTGATGGTCCAAAAGGATTAAAGGTAAGCCTGATTATCTGCGACGATGGTAACTATCCAGAAATCTGGCGGGACTGTGCGATGCGTGGAGCCGAATTAATAGTCAGATGCCAAGGCTACATGTATCCTTCAAAAGAGCAGCAAAGAAATATGGCAACCGCGATGGCATGGGCGAACACCTGTTACGTTGCAGTGGCCAACGGTACCGGGTGGGATGGAGTTTATTCTTTCTTCGGCCATTCTGCGATTGTTGGTTTTGACGGCAGAATTCTTGGAGAATGCGGGACTGAAGAGATGAGTAGTCAATATGCAGAGCTTTCCGTGAGTGCTATCAGAGATGCAAGAGCAAACTGGCAATCCCAAAACCACCTTTTTAAATTGCTCCATCGTGGTTACACGGCCAAGCTCAGTTCCGGAGAAGAAGTTGTTGGAGACCCCACCTGCCCGTATGAGTTCTACCGAACATGGGTGCTCGATCCAGAGAAAGCCCAAAAGCAGGTTGAGTCGTTTACCAGAAAAACTGCCGCTGTTACCAGTTGTCCTGTTGCCTTCCAGCCATGCATCAGGAGATATTAATACATAAGACTCTTGTAACGTAATATAATTCTATTTGCGAGAGTTAAATTATATTACGTGTTGTGTTATATCAAAACTATAGAGCCGGGCTTCT
>CAYNLZ010000092.1:0-3315 GCA_964398255.1 uncultured Dehalococcoidaceae bacterium | reverse complement strand
GGCACAAGAACTGGCAGACTTACTCAAGCTGGAAGGAAGCGGTACAATAAATGCAGCCACTGCCAAGACAGTGCTTGAAGAAATGTACAGCACCGGGAAAAGTGCAACTTCTCTGGTTGCCGAAAAAGGGCTAACTCAGATAAGTGGCTCTCATGAGTTGGATGAATTTGCTGCTCAAGTCATTGAAAACAATGCCTCCGCAGTAGCAGATTATAGAGCAGGCAAGGAACAAGCTCTAAAGTTTTTGATCGGCCAAATGATGAGGCTAACCAAAGGCAGAGCGAACCCTGAAATTGCTGCAGATATTATCAAACGTAAACTTAAGGAAGGTTAACATATGCAAACTTACTTGTTGATAGCTCAAATAATAATCTCGGTGGCATTGATTGTAGTATTACTTCTGCAAGTGCGTGGAGGTGGACTAGGAGGGATATTTGGGCAGGCGGATACTGTTTATCGCACTCGCAGGGGCATTGAAAAAACTCTTTTCAACCTCACCATTGTTCTAACAGTGCTGTTTGTTGCCATCGCTCTTATTCTTCTTGCTGTTAACTAAGCAAAACAATTAAAAGAACACGAATTCTCAAATGAACTAAAAAGAGCTCCGTAGCCATCCACGGAGCTCTTTTGTCACATATTAACTTTTTATATTCACCTAACCACCGTTTGCTTCGCCCTCTGCCTCTTCATCCTGGCAGCTACCAGAGGCCTCCATTTATAATGCGAGGTTAAAATCTACTCAAGAGGTTCAAGAGCCTTCTCCTGCTCCTTACCAGCTTCCCTAATCAACCTTTCCCTTCACCAGTAAGGAGCAACTACAAGGGAACTTCCTACGACACAACATATCAACCTTCATTGCGCCACCTCCTTCATGGTATCTGAGGGGCAGGTATCCACCTCAACCCTCATTTTCATTATATCCTCTGCATAAAAAAAGTCAATACTTTGTAAGGGTCCTGT
Source organism: uncultured Dehalococcoidaceae bacterium (assembly GCA_964398255.1). GTDB lineage: Bacteria > Chloroflexota > Dehalococcoidia > Dehalococcoidales > CSSed11-197 > CSSed11-197. The sequence continues at coordinate 2,355 of CAYNLZ010000092.1, read as the reverse complement.
TAATGTTCTACGATTGCGTCTCCCTGGCTGTTTGATGGAAAATACCCCCATGAACAGGTTGGCATTGACACCAAATGAACAAAGAAAACCGATAATACTAAGCAGAACCCAAAAAGGAGTATTTTATACCTAAGCCCTGAATAATTGTAAACACTGGGCGGTTTGGCTTAGAATATTATGTAATTCCATTTTATATCTGGCAAGTAACAAAACAAGGGTTTGCGCTAATGTCTTTAATAGTTCAAAAGTATGGTGGCTCCTCTGTCGCTGACGGAGAAAAGATAATGAATGTTGCCCGTAGGATTGCTCAAACAGCCGAGGGTGGCAATCAGGTAGTCGCAGTAGTATCTGCGATGGGCAACACTACCGACGAGTTGATTAAAATCGCATACAACGTATGCGATAATCCCAGCAAACGGGAGCTGGATGTGCTACTCTCTACCGGGGAGATTGTTTCTTCTACCCTGTTGGCGATGGCGCTCAAATCACTCGGCGCCAAATCTATCAGCCTTACTGGTGCACAAGCCGGTATTCGCACCGATAATTCCTTTTCTAAAGCCCGGATTACCGACATTGATCCTCGCCGCATAGTAAAGGAACTCGATAAGGGTAATATAGTAATAGTGGCTGGTTTTCAAGGCGTCAACGAAGATATGGAAACGACTACCCTGGGTCGAGGTGGTTCTGATACGACTGCTGTAGCACTATCAGCTACCTTGAAGGCAGATCAATGCCAAATATATACGGACGTTGCGGGCGTTTATACTGCAGACCCGCGCATTGTTAGCCAAGCTAAAAAGCTTGACGAAATTGGATATGAAGAAATGCTGGAGATGACCACCTACGGGGCCAATGTAATGCACCCCCGGGCAGTAGAACTTGGGCAGATTTATAATATTCCCATCCTTGTCGCTTCCAGCTTTTTGGATAGTCCAGGCACTTTAATCCGCGGAGGGATACCAATGGAAGGAAGAAACAGAGTAACTGGAATCGCACAAGATTTAAATGTAGCAAAGATTACTGTCGTTGGAGTTCCAGATAAACCAGGGATAGCGGCCACTATCTTTGAGAAACTCGCCAATGCAGGAATCAGCGTGGATACAATAGTTCAGAATACAAGTATCGATAATATTACTGACTTAACCTTTACCATATCTAAAAATGACCTTATCCCCGCTATGGAAATAGTCAAGCTGATAGCTGATGAAATTGGAGCAAGAGACTTTCTCTTCGACTCCTCTGTAGGCAAAGTAAGCATAATTGGAACTGGCATTCAGACCAGCCCTGGCTATGCCGCAAGGATGTTCACAACCCTAAGCAATGAGGGCATTAACATCATGCTGATTTCAACTTCAGAAATCCGCATCACCTGCATTATAAAAGAAGATCGCGTAAAAGATGCCGTCAGGGCATTACACCGGGCGTTTGAAATGGAGCAAGCGTAAGCAATATGGCGGCTCCAAGGAGCCGCCATATTCTCATCTGAATTTTTTTATTTGACGTTAACTACTTCTTTGACTCCAGGGACTTCTTGTTTAAGCACGCGCTCAATCCCATTTTTGAGGGTTATTGAAGACATAGGGCAACCGGCACAAGCACCTTTCAGGCTGACTTTGACAATCCCGTCCTCAGTAACATCGATCAGTTCAACATCGCCACCATCTGCCTGCAGGCTAGGGCGGACTTTATCCAGAACCGCTGCCACTTTTTCTCGCATGAATATCTCCTTGTTTAAATTTGGTAACTTTTTTAATTATCGGCTTCAGCTTCTTCGCTGTCTTGTGTGCCATGACATTTACTAATTTGCTCAGAGCAACATCCACCCGGTTTGCACTCGATCTCCTCAGAGTGGTCACATTCACATCTTTTACACACTGTTTTTCTCCTTTATGTTACAATTATGGGTTGAAGATTGAATTACGTGAGATTATCATATAGCTATTGTAAACGTCAATGTCAGCTTGCAAAGCAATATCATAAAAATCGTCTTGCAAAAGGTATGTATTTCGTTTACTATTTGAAGCTTGCGTTTAACCTGGTTTAATATAACGGTTAAAAAATAGATTCAAACGCAAGAAAGAAGATAACGATGATAGAAAACACACATAAAATAGTTGTTGCTTCCCCATCAACCAGCCGGATGGCTATAAATCTGGCAATAGAAGGCCGATGGCAAGAGGCAGTAGCTGCTAATCTGGCAATTATCGAAAGTTCGCCGTATGATGTAGACGCCTACAATCGCCTTGGCCGTGCATACATGGAACTTGGTGAATACGCAGCAGCCAGGGACGCCTATAGCCATGCTTATGAGCTTGACCCTTATAATTCAATTTCTGAAAGGAACCTCCGCAGGCT
>CAYNLZ010000091.1:0-3384 GCA_964398255.1 uncultured Dehalococcoidaceae bacterium | reverse complement strand
ATCCAGTTAAGCCAGTTTGTTTTCAATTCCATTTAAGCACCTCGATTATTTAGAGCAAAATTTATAGGTTTAGTAATTGGAAACCACCTGGAAACAAGTTATGACGGCTGGAATAATGTAAAATAATAATACCAATATTGTGAAAATAATCCAATCGTAATCATATCCAATAATTTCGAAGCTTAAATATTATTTTGTTTGTCACGAAGGATAAAAGGCGGGGGATGCCCCCGCCTTTTATCAGTATAGGAATTAATCTATATTGCTACTTGCAGGCAAGTATTGCGCGTTTTACCAGAGTTTTGGCAATCTGAATCTTGTATTTATTATTGGCTAGGGCTAATGTTCCTGTTGCGGAAGCTTCGCCAGCCGCTTCTGCGTTGGCTTCATTGATTTCCTTACCGGCTATAGCTTCTTCGGCTGCTGTAACACGTCGAGGAGTGGGGGACACAGCATTCAGGCAGATTCTGGCATTGCCGTTTACTATCATGGCTGCGCAGTTCACGATCGGGAAGTCGATGGAAGAGCGCATGATGAACTTCTCGAAAGCTGATTTGGCACCTGAAGCAGGAGTGGGTACTTGAATCTCGGTAACTATTTCATCGTTATCAAGCACGGTCGAGCCTGGTATGGCAACCTTCCAAAAATCCTCTGCCACTATCTCCCTCTTGGTGGTTTTGATCTTGGCATCAAGCGCAACCAGTGCCGGAGCGATGTCAGACGGGTTTACGGCTACACAGGCACTGACGGCGCCGAATATAGAGTGATAGCGGTTTTCGCCAGCCATGGCATAACACATGTTGCCACCCTTGCGGATACAATCGAAACGGTTATTGCCTTTTCTGAAATACCAGCAACGGTTCATCTGACAGATGTTTCCGCCGATAGTACCTGTTTCACGCAGATGGGGCGAGGCGGTCTTGTGGGCGGCGTCTGCCAGAGCAACGTACTTGCTTTTTACGATATCACTTTTAGCGACGTCTTCCACGGGAGTCAAAGCGCCTATTTTCAGCATACCACCTTCTTCTTTGATATAGGCAAGGCTGGGCGAAATGCTTTTCAGATTAATGACGGCCTCAGGATATTCTCTCAGCAGTTCGAAGCGGAGCGTGCCCAGTAAATCGGTGCCGCCTGCGTTTACAAAGGACTTGCCGTTAAACTCTTGAAGCTTTTCAACTGCTTCATCAATACTCTTTGCGTTGAAATGTTTAAATTTTCTCATTTTCTTCCTCCTACGCCTTTCCCAATGCTTTCAGGATATCCCCTGGCAATATGGGATTGGTATTCATGTTGACACCCAGAGCATTGCAGACGGCAGTATTGATAAGTCCTCTTGTGATTGTGCCGGTTGGTTCGCCCGAGCCGACGTTGCCGTATACACCCTCGTCGAGTGTAATTTCTTTAGCGATACATGTTGGCACTGCCGTGTCATTAAACAGGGCATATTTGTAATCACACAGATTATCGTTGAGCCTGCAGCCTGTGGCAGGATCTAGAATATTTTCTTCCATAAGGTTGGGACCGAGCCCCATATAATAGCCCCCATACATCTGCCCCTCACAACTCTCTGGGCGTATCATCTGGCCGAAGTCATTGACGCAGACTACATTGACGACATCAACTTTACCGGTTTCAGTGTCAACTTCAACTTCACAGAAATGAGCCTGCCAGCAATTATAGGGTACTTTCTGTACGCCTTCACCGATTGTGGCATCAATGGCTCCAACTATCGGGAAGTCCTGGCAGCCGAGTGTTGAACACAGTTCGGCAAGTGGTTTGGTATCGGATGGGTTGGATTTAACAAAGACCATGTTGTCAGAAATGTCGAGTTCATCACCTGAGGCAACCTTGAACAGAGGAGCGAATTTGGCTAGTGCCTTATTCTTGACCTGTAGGGCTACCATACGCACAAGGGGCGCATTAGCGGCACAGCCATATGAACCGCCGGGGCTCTTGGCGGCAAAGATGTCGGTGGCAGTTATTGGATAATGAACTTTATCAACCGTAATACCAAGTTCTTCCGCCGCGATCATCATATATGTGGTATGGGCTGAAACTCCAACATCGGAAGTGGCACTGGACAGGGTAACAGAGCCATCAAAGTCCATATGACAGCCAAAACTGCCAAACTGAGAGGCTCCGCCACCGGCATGCCACATATGGGAATAAGCGAAACCCATACCGTGTTTCTTTCCATTAGCCAGAGTTTTTTCGCCATCCTTATGCCATTTTTCATCCCACCCAATAGCTTCTTTGCCGGCTTTGATAACTTCATCAAAGCTTTTGCTTGTGGGTGCGACATGAGCGTTCTTCTTGGCTACTTCAACTGGATCCATACCAAGTTTTGAAGCCACAAGTTGATTAATCTTGGTGTGAATGAAGCCGGACTGGTTCTTTTCACAGCGGAATGACGTGGCGCAAACCTTGTTAGTCATGGCCAGTTTGGAGTCGGTTACAATATTGGTGGTTTTCAGAAGCTCGCGAATCATGTCAGCAGGTTTTGCCCCACCGACTACAGCCCAAATAAAGGCTTCTCCTTCAACGCCGCCATCACCAACCTCTACAATAGCCGGATCAAGGTGGATAGCTGTTATGGTACCGTCGTTTTTAAAACCTAATTTGATGTGTGCCCTGAGACCAGCGTCCTCGCGGCCTTGTTCTTCACTGCGGCTCTGCAGGAAACTGACCGGTGCACAAACTTTGCGGGCGAGCATTGCTACGGCGACAAAAATGTGTTCAAGTGAAATTTTACCGCCGAATGTGCCACCCTGGAAAGTGCCGTGCAGTTTGTAGTTGGCAGAAGGTATGCCTAACATTCTTGGAATAAGCAGTTTGTCACCCTGTGCCATCGGCCCTTCGGTGCTGGGGGTTTGTGAATGGGACCAGACGTTCAGTTCAGTACCATCAGCCCCCCATTCGAATACGTAGGAGCGAGGCTCTGAACCGGCATGGTAACCCTTCTTGTATTCAATGTCTTCTTCAATGGTGTAATCAGCTTCGGCAAAACCGGCATCAAGATCTGGCTCAGCCCTGATTAACTCGTCGCCTCCCATGAAAGCCTCGAGCCATGAATAATATTGGTTGCTTTCAGGGAAGTGGTTTGGATATAGAATGCTGGCACCAGGTTTAAGAGTTTCTTCCATGTCAATATAGAAAGGGAGTACTTCCCATTCAACATCAACCAGTTTTACCGCCTCCTCAGCGATTTGGATTGTGTCAGCTGCGATGATGCACCCGACAGGGCCACCTTCATGCCAGGATTCGTTCATGAGAATTTCGGGGTAGCTACTATTTACTATTTCGGGGTCATCGTATCTGAGAATTCCGCGTACGCCTGGATAAGCTTCAGCCTTGCTGGTATCCATGCTCTTGATGCGGGCATGA
>CAYNLZ010000090.1:0-3387 GCA_964398255.1 uncultured Dehalococcoidaceae bacterium | reverse complement strand
CAACATTTTATTGACTTATGAACTCAACTGGGGTAGTATTTACGAATTCTTTGAACCCCTGCCTATAGGGGCTACAAGGAGGAAATAATAAATATTATGATGAACACTACCTGCGGCTGAAGTCTAACACAGTTTAATAATCTCCAACCCTGAATTCTGGCATTATTCACTTAGCATGTATTTCAAGTACTGCGTCAGTTATTCCCCATTTTATCCTCATTAATTAAATCTCACAAAGTTGGTGCGTCCAATGTTGTCTTTTTTTGCCAACTTTTCAAAAAAGAAGGAGAAATTTTGGTTGCAAAAATCGAAGCAAAAAATCTGGTAAAAATCTATGGAGAGAACCCGGAAAAGGCATTAGAACTTTTCAATCAGGGCATGTCTCGGAGTGAAATCCTCAAAACAACGGGCTTGACTCTCGGTGTAGCCGGTGTCAATTTTGAGATTTCTGAAGGAGAAATGTTTGTTCTCATCGGCCTTTCCGGCTCTGGTAAATCAACTTTGTTGCGTTGTATCAATGGCCTTCTGATGCCTACCAGCGGCTCTTTGCTGGTGGACGGAGTAGCCGTAGAAAAAATGAAGGATAAAGAGCTGCGGCATCTGCGTGGTGAAAAAATCAGTATGGTTTTCCAGCACTTTGCAATACTTCCCAACCGTACAATAGTGGACAATGTGGCTTTTGGGCTTGAACTCCGGGGTGTGGAAAGTGAAGAACGCCGCCAACAAGCTGCCAAAGCACTGGATACAGTAGGTCTTGGAGACTGGATAGATAAAATGCCACAGGAATTGTCCGGTGGCATGCAACAAAGGGTTGGTCTCGCACGAGCGCTGGTTACAGAATCTGACATCTTGTTGATGGACGAGCCTTTTGGAGCGTTGGATGCGCTCATTAAAGCCGAAATGCAAGAAGAATTGGTGGCCTTGCAAAAGGAAATTAAAAAAACGGTAGTTTTTGTTACCCATGACCTTGACGAGGCTTTAAGGCTGGGTGACCGCATTGCCATAATGCGAGATGGTGTGATAGAGCAAGTTGGCTCAGCAGATGAAATACTTGCAGAGCCTGCTAACGACTATGTTCAGAAATTCCTCAAAGGCATCGATGTAGCAAAGATTCTGGATGCCAACAGTATCGCCAAGTGGCCGCGGGGGATCGTGCGCGAAACAGAAAGCCCGGCAGTTGCTATACACCGCATGAAAAAAGCAGACTCTGATTATCTGTTTGTAATTGGCGCCAAGCGCAAGCTGGTCGGGCTGGTAACGAGGGAGGATGTTTTACCTCTTTCGCGCAAGCGTCACGCAAGTTTTACAGACGTTATTCGAAAGGCCGATAAAATTACCGGAGACACCATTATGAACGATGTCTACCCCGCACTTCGCGAAGCAGAGAGAGCCCTGGCAGTGGTAGATGAAAACGATCATCTCTTGGGAATAATTACTCAAAATACTCTTGTGGAAAGCCTGGAGGAAAGAAAAGGAGGAAACGGAGTTGCTGAACTTTAGCCTCCCTAAACTGGAGATTGGAAAAGCCATCGAATGGGTCGTCAGATGGTTCGTTGAAAACCTTGGTTGGTTTTTTGACTTTATAAAAGATGTCTTTGAAGCTATTACCGATGGAATGAGCAACGGGTTGATGTTTGTTCCGCCAGTAATACTAATTGTTATTTTTGCGCTGTTGGTATGGTTGATGACCAGTAAGATGACCGCACTTCTCAGCTTTATTGGCCTGGTATTGGTCTGGAATATTGGCCTTTGGCCTCAAATGATCAGCACATTGGTGCTTGTGGTAGTAGCTGTTTTGATTGCTTTACTCATTGGCATACCTACAGGTATTTTTATGACGCGGTCTGCCCGGCTGGAATCAATTATGCGGCCTATCCTTGACTTCATGCAGACCATGCCGTCCTTTGTATATCTGATTCCCGCTGTAATGCTGTTTGGTATTGGGGTCGTGCCGGGTATATTCGCCACTGTGATTTTTGCTATTCCGCCTCCGGTTCGCCTGACTTTCCTTGGCATAACCCAGGTGCCGGACGATATGAAAGAAATGGCGGTAGCGTTCGGCGCTAATGACCACCAGGTTCTCAGCAAGGTTGAAGTTCCTCTGGCAATGCCAAGTATCATGACGGGCGTTAACCAGTGTATTATGCTTGGCATTTCAATGGTAGTTGTCGCCGCAATGATTGGCGCCGGTGGGCTTGGTGCAGAAGTGATACGTGCGGTTAACAGGCTCAATCTGCCTTTGGGTTTTGAGAGTGGCTTGGCTATTGTAATTTTGGCAATGGTCCTCGATCGTGTCAGCCGCAACATCGGTCAAGGTGTCAGTACCCCTGGTGGCCGGATTATCGGCACTATCAAGCAAAAGTGTAAAGGCTGGAAAAAGACCAAGAACCAGGTGGTTCGGGAGCAAGAGACTGGAGAAGAAACAGGTGAAGAAAAAAATGAGAAAGAAACCGAAGTATAGATATTATCTGAGAAATAGGGAGGTGTTCTAATAGAAAAAAGTGCCTGATAAAGGCAAACCAGGACTGTTAAACAGTAAGGAGGAGAAAATTGTTTAAGAAAATTTGTTACACAGCAATGGCAACACTCGCGGCTGTTGTTATGATTGCCGGCTTTGCCGGTGGTTGCTCGCAAGACGAAGACGTCATCAAAATCCCTCATGTGGAATGGGCTTGTGCAGAGGCAGAAGCATATCTTGCCAAGGCGATTTTGGAAGACATGGGGTACAAGGTTGAGCTCAGTTCGGTATCAGCCGGTGTAATGTGGGAATCTATAGCTTCTGGCGACCAGGACTTTATAACTACAGCCTGGCTTCCATTTACACACAAATCTTACTGGGAAGCTCACGGGGGCTCTTTAGATAGAATCGGGACTATATACGATGGAGCCGTTCTGGCTATTGTAGTACCCTCTTATGTAACCATAGATTCAGTTGCCGAAATGAAAGATTATAGGGATGAATTCGGTGGACGGATTGTTGGTATAGACCCGGGCGCTGGAATAATGGAAGCAACCAAGGACAACCTGATGCCGGCTTACGGCCTGGACGATTGGAACTTGCTCGAATCAAGTGAATCGGCCATGATAGCTGAACTGGAACGTTCCATCAATAGCAATGAATGGGTTGCGGTTACCGGCTGGGCTCCGCATTGGAAATTTGCCGCTTATGACTTGAAAATGCTGAAAGACCCGAAAGAAGCCTTGGGAGGCTTGGAAGAAATTGTTGTCGTTGCCCGCGAAGGCTTCCGGGACGAGTACCCGGATATCACCACATTCCTTGAGAAATGGAAAATGACCTCTGATGAGTTGGGTGAGCTGATGTATATGATTGGTGTAGACGGAATGAACCCATCTGAAGCGGCGGAACAGTGGGTATCAGAAAACCAG
>CAYNLZ010000089.1:0-3414 GCA_964398255.1 uncultured Dehalococcoidaceae bacterium | reverse complement strand
GTCAACGATCAGCCAGCCGATACATATTATCGTAAGCCTGGCCGAAATCCGGGTTGTTTTTTTCAAATCGCTCTTTTAGCTGTCTCATGCGAATAACAAAATCTTGCTGATCTTTTTTCGATACAATATCTGTCCATAACTTTGCGTTTGAGATGAAGATGTCCTGAGCTTCTTTCAGGTGTGGCAGATTCATCTGGAGAGAAGCATAAAGCTTTGGGTCTTCTGATAATACGCTCTCAATAAGAGTTAATAAAGCTCGATAAGTAATACCTTGTACTCCGGCTAATTCTTCCAGCTCGCCAAAATCGACCAGCGTGTTGGCTGAAATGATTGATATGAAGTGTGCCAACCCGAGGATGACAGCCATCAGCCGATCGTGTTTCTCCGGGCTCATTATGCTGACACTTGCACCCCATTTTTCCAAAAACTTGCGGGTTTTATCTGCAAGCTGTTGTTGTGAAATGTTGGTTGGAGTGAGTACGAAGTTCTGGCCAGATATCCCTCTTGCCCCTGGCCCAAAAACAGGATGAGTTCCCAACGCGGTACCCCGTGTAATTACACGATTCATTATTGTAACCGGCATCATTTTAACCGAAGTAATATCAAAAATTTTATGATTGTCAGTGGTTAATGGTGCCAGGCTATTGACCACTTCTTCAAAAGCATCAATTGGTACTGAAAGAATAATGACCTGGGATTTTATTACTGTGGTTAGATCAGTTGTTGCCTGACAGCCTGTCTCAACTCTGGCTTGTTGTACGGAAGTCGGATTCCTGCCGATTATAGTGACATTAAAACCTTCTTCCTTGAGAAAGTGTGCCAGCCATTTTCCCATGCGACCGGTGCCGCCGATGATAGAGACATTCATAAATTGTTCCTTAATTACCCTCTTGGATTTTTGAGTATGAGCCAAGCACTTTAAGAAAGGGCATATATTGACGTGAATGCTCAAGAGCTTTCGAAGGGCCGGGATCGTGGTAATTGCCTTCAAAATCCATATAGAATTTGTATTCCCAGGGTCTGAGACGAGTTGGCCTGGATTCAAGTTTTGTAAGATTGATATCCTCGGCTGCAAAAGCGTTCAACACTCCAGACAAGGCACCAGGTTCATGTTTTACAGTAAATATTATTGATGTCTTGTCCAGCAGGGTTGAAGGAGCGGCTTTTTTTGCGATTATAAAGAAACGGGTGTAGTTTTCCGGGTTGTCTTGTATATTACTCGCCAGGATTTCCATATCGTAAATTTCAGCAGCGCGTGAACTGGCGATTGCTGCTCCATCTAATATTTTTTCTTTCTTTATGATTTTAACGCTCCCGGCAGTATCGTACGCTGGTACAAGTTGGCATTTAAGATGTTTGATAAACGCCTGACATTGCCCAAGAGCCTGGGGGTGCGAATATATTTTATTAATTGTGGCAAGACTTGCACCTCGATTGGCTATCAGGCAGTGGCTGATTTTAAGTTCAAGTTCTCCCGTTACAATCAATGGTGATTCGAGCAACAGATCGTACGCGGCATCAACGCTGCCCTCGAGTGAATTTTCTACCGGGATTACTCCATAGAGAGCCCTTCCTGCCTCCACTGTATCAAACACATCCTCAAGTGATTCCAGGGGTATAAACTGTGTTGATGGACCGAAAGCTTTTATGGCAGCTGCTTCGCTAAAAGCACCATACTCTCCCTGGAAGGCTACTTCAAGACCCTGGGCTCCTTTTGAGATGTTGAAAATATGATGATATATTTTTTCAACATCTTCACCATTTAGCCCTTCTTCTTCAGCTATTTGTCTTATTTTGGCTATCACTGCCTTTTCTCTTTCTTTATCTACAATATCAAGGTTTAGATTGCTTTTAATTTCTCCGATTTCACGGCTCAGGTTTAATCTCGAGCCAAGCAAGCTGACAATTTGATGGTCGATAGTATCTATTTTATTGCGTATGTTTTCAATATTCATTCTGTGACTCCAGGGATAATTCTTGCTCTTATAGCGAAGTCGGCAAGGGTTATAGCAACCATCGCTTCAACTACTACTACCGCGCGAGGGACAATGCAGGTATCGTGCCTGCCTGTGACTGCAAGTTTTTCTGGCTGGAGAGTTTTTACATTAACAGAATCTTGCTCGATGGAAACTGAGGGAGTTGGCTTTATAGCAATCCTCATGACAATAGGCATACCGTTGCTCATGCCGCCGGTAACGCCTCCGGCATTGTTTGTGGCACATGTAATGTCTTTGTCGTTCACTATAATCGGGTCGTTATTTTGTGATCCTTTCATGCGGGCGGCGCCAAAGCCCGCGCCGAATTCAACGGCTTTAACTGCCGGAATAGCAAATATGGCTTTTGCCAGGTCTCCATCAATATTATCAAACACAGGTTCTCCCAATCCTGCCGGTACTCCCAGTGCGATTGCTTCTACGATTCCTCCGAGACTATCGCCTTCTGCTTTTGCCTGATTGAGAGCTTCAAGCATGTTCAAAGAGGCACCACTGTCTGCACAGCAGAGAGTGTTTTTACTGGAACTTCGAATTTCTTCCAGAGATGCTTGTTTGGTTTTTATTCCCCCTATTTCAATCGTGTGGGCAAGAACCTCGATGTCTGACAGGGCAAGCAGTTTTTTAGCAACAGCTCCTGACATGACAAATCCGGCAGTAATCCTTCCTGAGAATCTTCCTCCCCCGCGGTGATCTGAAAACCCTTTGTATTTAATGAACGAAGCATAGTCGGCATGGCCTGGCCTGGGTATTACCATTCTTTCCCCGTACTTGCTTGAGTCAAAATCCTGGTTATAAATCACCATTGTTATAGGAGCTCCCGTGGTGCGGCCTTGATATACCCCGGACAGTATTTCAGCGCGGTCAGGTTCCTGGCGGCTGGTAGAGCCTGGTTTATCTGCCTTGCGTTTGTTTAATTCAAGTTGAATATCTTCTTCATCTAAAGCAAGGCCAGGGGGGCATCCGTCAACGACTACACCGACTAATTGACCATGGCTTTCTCCAAAGCTGGTGACAGAGAATGCTTTCCCCAAAGTGTTACTCATTTTCTAAACTTATTTTTCCTCCCAGCATTTTTAATGTATCCCAGAAAGACGGGAATGTCTTATGAACACATTCAGCCCCGGTAATTACGGTGCCCCCGGTTTTCAGCGCCAGTATCCCAAATGCCATTGCTATGCGATGGTCACCAAAGCTGTTAATAATGCCTCCATGAGGTTGGCCGCCGTGTATGATAAGCACGTCCTGTTGTTCTTCAGTCCGAATTCCCATCCGATTCAGTCCATCGCATACAGCTTCGACGCGGTTAGATTCTTTCAAGCGCGCTCTGGCTATTCCTGATAGATGGGTGGTGCCCTCTGCCGTTGCGGCTAGAATAGCCACGGTGGGGAGCAGGTCAATACATTGGCTTATATCAAATCTG
>CAYNLZ010000088.1:2335-3578 GCA_964398255.1 uncultured Dehalococcoidaceae bacterium | reverse complement strand
CCGTCCTGTTCCCAGATTGGTTCGGTGAAGTAATCTATATAGTCTTCCATAGCTTCAGTGGCAAATTCTGTTATACGTTGTTGGGCTTCTTTGGCAAATTCAGCCAGGTCTGCGGTATCCAGTTCAACGCCCAGCATTGGTTTAAGTACGTTAAGCACCGCCAGTGCTGCCATCGGGTTCTGTATACGATGAGAATACGATGGCACGTCACCCAAAAGGCAGATGCCATCTATGTTACGTTCTTTGGCAACGCCCAAAAGAAGACCGTTCAAGCCGCTGATTTGAAAATGACCACCACGGCCAAGCCCCAGGAGTTCAAGTTCCTCGGCCATTTCCAGGTTCGTTCCGACGCCGCGCACAATCGGTTGTTCAGTATGGTGCATTTTGGTCATGGCGGCAGCGCAGGTATAAACACGATTCATGCGGAATCTGGTACCGATGTCAAGAATGGCGTTAGCCATGTCATATGCTTTGGCAGTTGGTTGGACGTCACCAATAAAAAGGATTATGTCGTTCGGCCCAGTTGGATTCTTGTAATAGAAAAAACGGCTCTGTGGGAAGCTTGGTGCTTCTATAATGTTGTTGCGCGCCAATACCCCGATTGGTTCAAAGAAATACATTGGCCTTATTTCTGCCAGGTCCTTGAATGGCAATTTTTCCAGCAAGTAGGTTGCAGTTATAAGTGCTACCGAAGATACCCCTGGCCACGCCGCAATCAAATTGGGCTCTTTAAGTTTGGGTCGGGCATTGATTTTAATAAGTTCTCTTGTATCCATTGCTTCCATCCAGTTCTATATATTGAAAGTTATTTGGCTGCTACAGATATTTCACGGCAATAGATGGATGGTGCATGAAGGGAGCTACCGACCCATCGCCCATCATTACCGATAGCCGCCATATCTTTTAGGAGTTGATATATATTTCCATGAATCATGGTATTTTTAACTCGCCCGGTAATTTTTCCGTTTTCGATTTTGTAACCAAGTAATACGTTGCCGGAAAAATCGCCACCAAGAATATTACCCTGATCACTACCCATTAATTGTTCGATTATCAGCCCTTCTTTTACATCAGCCACCATTTCCTCAAAAGAGGTGGTTCCTTCCTGTACGATGAGGGCGTTGATTCCCGGTGAGGGCAAGCCTCCGCCACTTCGGTTGCCGTTTCCAGTGCTCGTGGTTTCAGCCAGGGCTGCGGTGTGAAGGTCGTAGTAGAAGTTTTTCACTACTCCTTGACTGATAAG
>CAYNLZ010000088.1:0-2235 GCA_964398255.1 uncultured Dehalococcoidaceae bacterium | reverse complement strand
ACTTCTTGCCCGGAGTGAAGTGGATGGCTCGAGTACTTACCATCGCCAACAAAAAGCATATCGGTGCCACGTACCAATGTACCGCTGATCCCAAGACTGCAAAGACTTGAGCGGTAACTGGCTTCTAAACCGTTTGAATTTATTATTGTAATATTGCCGCTATGCCTCCCCATTCCTGCATCGCAGACGATTTCATCGGAGACATTTCTTACAGCGTCAATCATCTCCTGCCCAAGTTTTACCATTTCTTCCAGGGTTAACTGTTCAATGGCAGGGTCATATGTCTTTACCGGGATAAATGTTTGAGGTGAAGGAAATTCAAAGCGGGCTTTCATGCCAAACTCTGCAGTTTCTACTGCCATGGTAACCAGTTTTTCAGGCTCTTCGGTGTTTGTTGTGGCGCTATACCCAATCCGACCGTTTCGGATGACGCGCAGAGCTACAACTGTACTCTGACTGCTTTCAATATTTTTGAGGCGATTTGATTCAAATTCAACAGGAATATCTTCACCTGTGAAGTGGAATACCTCAGCGGCTTCGCATTGTTTCAGGGCAAGGCTTAACACTTCCTCCATTTACTGACCCCCTACGAGGCATTTTCGTATGCGGATATGAGGGCTTCCATTGGAAACGGGAAGAGGAGATTGACCTCCCTTACCGCAACCTCCGCCCTGGTTCATGTCCAGGTCGTTGCCTATAGCATCAATATTGTGAAGAGTGGTGAAAACGTTCCCGCTTAGAACTACAGGTTTGATAAGCTCGGCGATTTTCCCGTCTCGTATCATATAAGCTTCGCCACCAGAAAAAGTAAACATTTCCATGCTGGTGGTACCCCCGTACCAGTTTTTGACATAAATACCCTCTTTGATACCCGCCAACATTTCTTCAAAGGTTGTATTTCTGGGTTCGATATAGGTATTACTCATTCGTACTATCGGTTGATGGCGATAACTGATGGCTCGGGCATTACCGGAAGGCTTTTCCCCCATAATAGCCGCCGTCTCCCTTGAGTGCAGCCTCCCCACCAATTTGCCTTCTCTGACCAGGTAGGTTTTCTGGGAAGGTGCCCCTTCTTCGTCGTAATGATAAGTGCCTCTCAAGTTTGGCATGGTTCCATCATCAATAATATTAAGCTCTTTTGAGCCGAATTCTTTACCCAGTGTCATAATCTCCCGCATGCGGTCATTTTCATAAACAAAATCAGCTTCGGAAAGGTGCCCAAATGCTTCGTGGGTAAAAACGCCGGCAAGAACAGGATCAAGGATAACGGTATACTCGCCGCCCTTGGCAAGAGGAGCATCGAGGAAAGCGACTGCTTTTCGGGCGGTATCACGGACTTCGTCTTCAAGGCCAATGATTTCGTTAAAATCTCCCGTTGAGCCGAGGCTGATGCCTGATTGCTGGACATCATTGTCCTTTCCGGCGATGGCACTTATTCTGAGGCTGATATCTGCCCGGGATTGCTCAATAAAACTCCCTTCAGAGTTGAGGTAAATACTTGTTTTATAACCATCTCCGTAGCCAATAAACGAAGTGTTCAGAGAGGCTTCCTGCCACATCAATTCATTATAATAGTCAAGGAGCTCTTTCTTTTTTGCCAGCGTAATATCTCCGGGGTTGTGAAGCGGAGCAGGAGTTTTTATCACGATAGGCTCTACTTCTGCCAGCTGACTTTTACCGCGGCCAGCCAGATGGGCGCTGTCGAGCGCTCTTTCCAATGCTTTGTCCAGCTTGTTAAAATGGTTGAAAGATGAAAACCCCCAACCTCCCTGGTAGAGTACACGAATGTTTCCTCCTGCAGAAGAAGACTGGCTTACAGTCTCCAGTTCCCGCCCGCGGTAACTCAACCTGCCTGATAAACTGGATTCAAGGCGAGCTTCAATGAAATCTGCTTTCTGGTTATGAATTAGTGGTTGTAAATCGTTGGCAACATCATTTATATATGGCAAGAGATTGCTTCCTTAAGAGTAAAATAAGTAATCCCGAAGGTTAGTTTAACGGCCTTGCATTACATTGTCAATTCTGATAGACTGTTCCCTTGTCAGTCTTGAATTTTTCTAAAACCAATCTTTGAAATTTCTTTATTGACAGCTCCAAAAAAGATATGGTAGAATAATCTTTGCCCTAAAAAGCAGTACTTTAACAACTGGATAGCGGAAGAAAGTTAAATAACCCTTTAAATTTTTCGGAGAGTTTGATCCTGGCTCAGGATAAACGCTGGCGGTGTGCATTATG
>CAYNLZ010000087.1:0-3701 GCA_964398255.1 uncultured Dehalococcoidaceae bacterium | reverse complement strand
ACAAATAATACTAGAAGCAGAAGGTAATAACACTATTGTTTTCTGGTATGTGCAAAATACAGATCCTGATCCTGAAAAGGTTTCATACTTAGTTCAATATCTTGATACAGATACAGAAGAAGAACTTGCTCCTGACAAGATTGGATATGGATATATAGAAGACACAATAACAGAATATGCGATTTCAATAGATGGATATGTTCCAACTGAGGAAGAACAAATATTTGTTATTGATGATGAGAATATAGTAATTACATTCTGGTATGAAAAATACACTGAACCTGATACGGAAGAGAATGTGATTATAGTTAAACATTACACTAAGACTGGCAGTGCTCTACCTGTATTAGTGAAGACTGATGCTCCAATTCCGGTAACAACAAGTACAACAATATACGGAGCGGTTTATAAGGATAGTTCTATTGAAATTAATAGATATGAATTCGACAAATCACAGCCTGAATCAATTGAAGTGTATGCAAGAGTAACATCTGAAAGTGCTATTCAGTTTATCTTTGAGCTCTTATATTACAGAGATAGTTTACCAGGTCCAGGACCAGGACCAGGCCCCGGCGGCGGCGGAGGAGGAACAATTATTCCAGACCCTGAAATTCCGTTAGCAGAGTTAGAAAAAATTGATCATTTCGCATATACAATCGGTTATCCCGAGGGAGATATCAAGCCTCTAAATAAGATAACAAGAGAAGAAGTTGCAATGATATTCTACAGATTGCTGACTGATGAAAGCCGAGATGCTTTGTTAAGTGACACGAATTCGTTTACGGATCTGGAAACTGAAAGGTGGTCAAACCGAGCAATTTCCACACTGTTCAATGCTGACATAATTAGCGGTTATCCTGACGGGACATTCAAACCTGCAAATCCAATTACTAGAGCAGAATTTGCAACTATTGCAGCTAAATTTGATGAGTTGGAATTAGGCGGCATAAGTAAATTCACTGATATATCAGGGCATTGGGCAGAAGACTATATCACATCTTCTGAGCTCAAGGGTTGGATTAACGGTTATCCTGATCTTACATTCAGACCTGAGCAAGACATTACAAGAGCTGAAGCAATGACATTGATTAACAATGTTCTTGAAAGAAAAGTTCCAGAAGAAAATATACATCCGGATGCTATGTTCTGGCCGGATAATCCGAAGGAAGAATGGTACTACGAAGCAATTATGGAAGCAACAAATAGTCACGATTATGTAATCGAGGATGATGGTGACGAACTTTGGACTGGAATGAAACCAAACAAAGTATGGCCGTAGATAGGAATGAAAAGAATGAGATTCTTCGGGCAGCCCTCAGAATGACGAGGGTTACGCCCTCATGCGGAGCGCAAGCTCCGCTTATTTTTATGCTTCATATTTACAAATGTACAAAAAATATGTTAAAGTAATAACATAAAGTTTAGTTTGGTTTAAAACGGGTATAATCAAGAGTGGATATTTAACAATTGAGGAGGGCTTATGAAATCTTTAAAACTAAAAGATAATATTTATTGGGTTGGAAGTCTTGACCCGGATTTGGATGTGTTTGATATTATTATGCGCACTGAGTTTGGTACATCATATAACTCGTATGTAGTAAAGGGTAGCGAAAAAACAGCGTTAATTGAAACTGTTAAGCTTAAATTTTACGATGATTATATGGAAAAATTAAAAGAAGTAAATGTTGATGTGTCAGAGGTTGATTATATTGTGCTTAATCATACGGAGCCTGATCATTCAGGTTCAATTGAAAACATCATAAAATTAAGTCCTAATATTCAGTTGGTTGGCTCAAAACAGGCAATTGAATATATGAAGCATATTTGCAATACTGAATTTAAATCAATAGTTGTAAAAAATGGAGATGAGTTATCATTAGGAGATAAAACTTTTAAATTTTATGACGCGAAATTTTTGCATTGGCCAGATACAATTTTTACATATTTGCCTGAAGATAAAATATTGTTTACATGTGATGCTTTTGGTGCTCATTATTCATTGGACTCAGTTCTTGAGAGCACTGTTGAGAATAAAGATGACCACATGGGTGCATTTAAATATTATTTTGATAATATATTGGGACCTTTTAAGAAATTTTTCTTGCAAGCTATTGAGAAAATTGAAGGTTTGGATATTGATATGGTTTGTACCGGACATGGACCGGTACTTGATGAGGACCCCTGGAAAATTATTAATCTATCCAAGGAATTATCTGCAGCTAAGAAGCCTTTTGAAGATAAATTGGTTGTAATTCCTTATGTTTCGGCTTATGGTTATACAAAAGAATTAGCTCAAGCCATAAAGAATGGTGTTGAGGAAGCGGGAATTAAGGTTGAATTATATGACATGGTTTATGATGACAGAGATAAAGTATTGGAAAGAATTTATTGGGCTGACGGAATTATATTTGGCTCACCTACTATTGTCGGAGATGCATTGGAGCCTATTTGGAAAATTTTGTACAGATTAAATTCTATTATTCACAAAGGAAAGACAGTATCTGCATTTGGCTCATATGGTTGGAGTGGAGAAGCAGTTCCAAATATTATGCAGAGATTGAAACAATTAAGGTTTAAAACTGTAGGGGAAGGTTTGAGAGTTAGATTTAAACCTAATGAGGATCAATTAAAAACTGCATATGAATTTGGTGTTGAATTTGGAAATGTTGTTGAGCCTGAGAAAAAGAAACCACTAAAGAAGTGGAAATGCTTGATATGCGGCGCAGTTGTAGAAGGTGAAGTTCCTCCTGCAAGGTGTCCTGTATGCGGAGTAGGTCCTGAGATGTTTGAAGAATTAAAGGAAGAAAAAGTTGAAATAAAAGAAGAAAAGAAAACATATAAATGGAAATGTACGGTTTGTGGAGAAATAGTTGAAGGTACAGAGCCACCCGAAAGGTGTCCCGTATGCGGAGTAAGTCCTAATTATTTCGTTAAGGTGGAAGAAATTGAAGAAGCTCCGGTTTCCGATGAAAAGGAAAATATAGTGATAATCGGGGCAAGCGGTGCAGGAATGGGAGCTGCTGTTGAAATAAGAAAGAGAAACAATGCGTCTGATATTACTATATTGTCAAAGGAAGGTGTGAAGGGTTATTTCAGACCTCAGCTGACGAAGATGCTAAGCCGTAATGATGTAACTATTGAACAAATTGCCATCAAGACAGATGACTGGTTTAAGGAAAATAATGTAAAGCTGCTGCTTAACAAGGTTGTTGAGAGAATAGATGCAAAAAATTCAAAGGTTATTCTAAAGGATAAAGAAGAAATTCCCTACACCAAGCTGATTATTGCTTCGGGAGCGGAAGTTTTTGTTCCTCCGCTTGAGGGAAGGGATAAGAAGGGTGTATTTACATTAAGATATGCAAAGGATGGATTGGAAATAAAGGATTATGCCAAGGGTAAAAAAACAGCTGCCATAATCGGCGGCGGGATTCTTGGCTTGGAGGCCGCCAGTGAGCTTAACAATATGGGGCTTGAAGTGACAGTTCTTGAAAGAGGCGACAGGATTCTTCCAAGGCAGCTTGACCATGATGCATCCAAGGTATTGGAGCAGATCGTTGACAATGCCGGCGTTAACTTTATAAAGTTTGTGAATGCGAAGGAAATTATCGGAGACGAAGCCGTAAAGGGCATTTTGCTTGACAATGGGGAAACTGTCCAGGCTGATGTGGTAATAATTTCAACAGGAGTTAAAGCCAATACTG
>CAYNLZ010000086.1:0-3712 GCA_964398255.1 uncultured Dehalococcoidaceae bacterium | reverse complement strand
TCGGTTGCCGCCGGGCGCCTGTGGAAACAGTGGGGAGCCATTATGCAATTTGCCTTTTGGATGGGCCTTATAGTAATTATCATAAATTGCCTGGCAGGCTCCGGGGGCAGCCACATCTTGTGGGAATCAAGTTTTGCCCTCCCTGTGCTTGGAAAGATACGCATAACCCTGGAAGCCATCATTTATGGAGTATTTATGACGGTACGCCTGATGACGATTATATCGGCTTTTTCCATAATCACCTTTACTATCAAGCCGGATGACCTTCTTTCTGCATTGATTGTAATGCGTATCCCATATAGAACGGCACTGCTGACATCTCTGTCGATAAGATTTGTGCCCACCATGTTTGAAGACGCAAGTCGCATTGCAGACGCACAGCGTTCACGCGGGCTCGAAATGGACAAGGGCAGTAAACTAGAGCGGCTCAAAAACAAGGCGTCGATACTGCCATCACTCTTATCTGCATCTTTAGAAAGAACAATTCAAGTAGCCGAGTCAATGGAAGCCCGTGCGTTTGGCAGTCCTGCGAAAAGGACACAGTTTTTCAAAGTGCCCTTCAAAAAAACAGATATCGTCATAATAATTCTTTTAGTAAGTGCGCTAGCTGTGGTTTTATATACTTTTTTTGCGGGTAATATTTCTTACGATTATTATCCCTCATTACAAAACATCGCCCTTGGCACGGAAGCTTTGGTGGCCATTGTCATTTTGCTGATGATCCTGGCAGGCATGGTACCCATCGAATATTTTAGCAGGAACAGGGCGAGATGATATCTTTTAATAACGTAACATTTACGTACAACAACTCGGATACACCTACCCTGGCAAACGTTAACATTGATATAAGAAAAGGGGAATACGTCCTCGTGTGCGGCAAGTCAGGCAGTGGGAAAACCAGTTTGTGCCGCGCGGTTAACGGCCTGATTCCGCATTTTCATGGTGGGGTAATTTCCGGCACTATCAGCACAGGAGGGCTAGAACCTTTAAGTTCATCTCCTGCTAAAATGGCTATGCATGTGGGCATGGTTTTCCAGGACCCGGAAAACCAACTTATCGCTTCTGACGTAGAGCATGAAATTTGTTTTGCGATGGAAAATATAGGGCTACCTTCAGAAATTATCGCACAACGGCTCGAAGAACTGCTCGAATTACTTAACATAAAACATTTGCGGCACAGGACCATTCATGAACTGAGTGGGGGAGAGAAACAACTTGTCGCAATAGCCTCAGTGCTGGCACTACAGCCCGATATTTTAATGCTGGACGAACCAACTTCAGAGCTTGACCCGGGAAGGGTGGATAATTTATTCCAGCTCCTCAAAAGATTAAACCAGGAACTTGGGCTTACAATAATTGTTGTTGAACACCGCCTGGACAAGGTTATCAAGTTTGTTAACAAGGTAATCGCCGTTGACCAGGGCCAAATACTGTTTGACGGTCCGCCCGATTTGGCGATGACAGAATACTGGGAAGAATTGGACTCGCTCGGAGTCGGGCTCCCTTCTTTTGTAAAGCTCTATCATGGTTTTTCCCATAATGAGATAGGGGCAATAAGCGCGCCTCTAACGCTCGAAGACTCGGTTAAAGTATTTGAAGACGTATTTAGTAAGCCACTTCCTTTTCAACCTCCAAGCTCTAACAATAACAATAACCAGCCGGCGATTGAGCTGGATAATGTGAGCTTTACATATGAAAGTGGCGTTGAAGCAGTACGTAACATCAACTTGCGCGTAAACCAGAAAGAAGCAGTTGCTATTTTGGGTTGCAACGCTTCTGGTAAAACCACACTTGTAAAGCTGATTAATGGGCTGCTAAGGCCTTCATCTGGAACTATTAAAATCCTGGGTTCAGACATAACTGACCGCACTGTTGCTGATATTTCGGGGAGTGTGGGGGTAGTCTTTCAAAACCCGGGGTTCCATCTATTTTCAGAAACAGTTGAAGAAGAAATCGCCTTTGCGCTAAAGCTGCGAGGAGCAACTGAGGTAGAAATTGCCGAAAAAACTACTGCAGTGCTGGAACGCTTTAAGCTAACGCAGTACCGTAGCCGCAACCCACAGGATTTGAGCAGTGGAGAAAAACAGCGGCTGGCCCTGGCGTCTGTAATCATTTACGAACCGCCTATTTTGATAATTGACGAACCTGACAGGGGAGCTGACGGAAAAACAAGGCGCTACCTGACAGAAGCACTTCATGATTACCGGGCTTTGGGAAACACCGTGATAATGATTACTCATGATGTGGAAATGGCGGCGCGGACTGCTGAGCGCGTAATAATAATGGAACACGGGGAAATAACGTGTGATGGAAATAAATATGATGTTTTGCCTGATGAGGGAGAATTTACGCCGCAAATCAACCGCCTGATCAAACATTTTGAACATAATGGAGTATCTTCAAAGTTGTTAACACCTGAAGAAGTTTTGGCCGCTTACTATGGGCAATAAAACAAGCAACCGATACCGGGTTTATGTATTTTTAATACTGGCAGTTGCTGTTGCAACCATAGTACTAGCAATAAATGCAGCGTCATGGCTGGGGAAAGGGGCGAACTGGGGAATCGTCAGCATGTTGATTGCGAGTTTGTTAATCCTGGCAACTTTTTATGAATTTGAAACACGGCAAGTGAATGCCAAGGAAATAGCACTTATAAGCATGATGGGAACACTCTCTGCCGTGGCACGTGTACCTTTCGCGCCGATACCCAACGTCCAGCCTTCAACTTTTATAATAATATGCACTGGTTATGTTTTTGGGCCTTTAGCCGGATTTATGACCGGGGCATTGACCGCCATAATATCAAATGTATTTCTTGGCCATGGCCCATGGACATTATTCCAGATACTTGGGTGGGGTCTGGCAGGTGCAATTCCCGGGATTTTACCACGTACCAAAGCTTACGTCTGGATTTTGGCGATATTTGGGCTGGTGTGGGGGTACTGTTACGGAGCTATTCTTAACGTCTGGGCGTGGGCATCACTGATATATCCGTTAACATGGAAAACATTTCTCCTCACCATGGCAAACTCGGTATGGTTTGACACAATGCATGCGGCAGCAAATGTTATATTTATGTTACTCCTTGGAAAACGGTTTGTTGCCATCCTTGAAAGATGGAACAAGCGGTTTTTCTGGCAAGCGGAGCCGTAAAAATCAAGTAACCTGCGCTTCTGGTATTTGCGCCTTTATAGATCCGTGTTTTTAAAATAACGAGTTTAGCTGTAAAATAGATATTAACCTTGACGTCCTTTGTATAAAACCTGTTAACCTGCTCTTTCAACCTACTCTCTGAGGCATGTTAACGTGCTTTGAACTCGTATTAACTTTGGTAGTTGCTCGTTGATTTTCAAGAAGGATATTTAAATATTTGTTAAAACTTTTTAAACATCTTAAACCATTTATCTGGTTGATAATTCTAATTTTCGGATTGCTTTTTGGGCAAGCCATGGCAGATCTTTCATTGCCGGACCTGATGTCGAAAATAGTTAATGTTGGCATTCAACAAAACGGTATTGAGAACGCCACACCGAAAGCACTTACTGCTTCTAAAATGGATAAGGTGCTTTTATTTGCATCACCTGACGATAGGTCATTACTCAAGGATAGTTACGTCTTGCTCTCTCGTGAATCGCTTTCTCAGGAAGAGTACGAGAGTTATTTAAAGACTTATCCGGCTCTTGAAGAGGAGCCAATTTATGAATTAAATACC
>CAYNLZ010000085.1:0-3734 GCA_964398255.1 uncultured Dehalococcoidaceae bacterium | reverse complement strand
AGCTTGTATATTCACCTGCTCGTATATTTAAGCACTTTCATAAAATTATAAGGGGGTTTTTGAGCGTGTTCATACCACTATTTTCTACCCGGGCGGTTAAATTAATTTCAATTATACTACTTGTTATCCTTTCTGCTTCAATGCTTCCCGCCTGCGGTGGTGGCAAAGAACCCTCTACCACACCGGCTGTTACTACAACTACACAATCAAACACTACCAATCCAACAACATCTCTTCCGGCAACCAAAACTACCACGCCACCCAAGACAACCGAACCTTCAGTAACCACTAGCGTTTTACCTACCACAACCACCAACATAGTATCTGGGCAACTGAATGAGGAGAACCTCAAGATTTCCGGTAAGGGGGTCTCCATAGAGGTGTCCCCTGTTTGCCTGAACGAGGAAGCCCAGGTAACCATCGCCCCGGTAGAAAACATGCTTATCAACGATGAGCTGCCGGTAAATGCTTGGGATTTTCATATAGATACCAATGAAGAGCTGGCAGGGCTGATTGATATCACCATACCCTATGACAAGGCCCTTGTGCCTGCCGGCGCAGACCCGGCTGAATACGTAGGCGCCTGTTACTATAACCAGGCTCTTAAAGTCTGGGAGCCGGTTTCCTATGATATTAACCCGTCTGCCGGCAACATCATCATCACCACCGATCACCTTTCGGTATACGGCGCATTCGTGGTTGAAAAAGAATTTACCCGTGCCGCTTACGTTGATTTTACCCTGCCCAAAGTAGCTATACGCAATGCCACCAGTTCTGCCGATTATGCCGGAATTATAAGCGAAGCCATTGATAACGGTATGAATCCTGGCCCATCCGCACTTGAACTCGGTAATAAAGTTGTGGGTGACTGGCTGAATATGTCTGGCGCGGGGCTCACTTTCCTGACCAACACTGTATATGCAACCGAGTTTCTCAACGGTATAGGTAATGCCATGGGCAATGTTGGCCTGCTTTCGGCGATTGCCCAGGTTGCCGTTGATTACCAGAAGGGTGATAGCAAAGCACTGCATACCAATCTGATAAAAAATCTTACTTACTACGGCGTTTCCAAGTTTGGTTCAGCCATACTTCAACTGGGCTCGATAGGCGTATATTGTATCGATTATGCTTTAAATGAGTTTGCAACCGAAGCATGGAGCGGAAGAGAACAAATTTATACCGAAGCATACCGTCTTTATTACCTCCGCGAATCGGGCATGAAGCGTACTCCCAAGGACTGGTATTTAATATTAGAGGCCATGGCAAAAAAGGCCAAGACATCTGCAGAACTCGACAAGAAAATCATGGCAGAAATAGACCGCTACTGCTGGCAATTCTGGGAGGACGAAACAATAGTTGCCGCCTACCAGGACCAGGCACAGAAAAACGGTTTTACCGGTGGCGGCGGCTTGAATGAGGATATGAAAGACAAGATATCAGGGCGCCAGAAAAACGACCTGTTAAACTATTCCCTGGAAGCGGTATTTATGCAGATTGGACGTGTGCTTGCCCGGGAGCATGAAAACCAGGTTGAAAAAGAGCTGAATGCGATTGCAAAAGAGCTTAATAAAATTGTAGAAGTTCAGGTTTTCGATTCAAGCTTTGATGAAGCTGATCCCAAGCCGGAAAAGGCCCAGTATACCGGCTACATTGCCCGCATTGCCCCGCTGGATGAACGAGTTACAGACAAGGAAAAATGGCAGATTGAAATCGATGAAGAAGGCAAAGCTTCCCTGTACTTCAGAGTACTCGGGCATATCATGGCCGGTTCCCCCAACAAGGTGGAAATCGTAAACCCTGTTGACGATGAGGTTATCAAGGAAGTTGAATTTACAGTAATGCCGCCAATTATTCGAATCGATATTGGTGAAGATCTTGAACTTAGTAGCTTTGTATATTCCAGCGGAACATCAACCGCAACCCCGGGTGAAGGCATTCGGGCTGCACTGGCTAACTCTGGTAGAATAAGCATTTCAAAAGAGGGCACTTTTTCAGTTGAAGTACCATTTGCATCTACAACTACCAAAAAAGACAGAACAAACTGGACTATTAATGCTGCTAACTTCACTATGGAGGGGACGTGGGATAATATTGGAAAGACGGGCACTGTGAATATTTCTTGTACTGTAGACGCTTACGGCGTGGAACGAGCGCCTTTCCCGGATGATCCCGGCATGGAAACACACTATGCAAAAAGCGAGTGGGATTACTTATACTCTATTACCGGTTCCGGTACGATTTCCATGGAGGACGATCAGTTAGTTATGACGGTTAAATATTCATATTCACGCAGTGGTATCTCAACTTTAGGAATATATAATTTTTATAATGAAGAATGGCACTCACCTGACAACCCAACCATAACAGACAAGAGCGGCAATTTTGGTGCAACCTGGACCTACCGATTTAATTTTGTATAGACAAACGTCTAAGGAATAGTCGGCAGGGGGAACGATTAGTTCGTTCCCCCTGCTTTTTTATTGCAAAGGTGATACAGAATGGCAGGCCATATTAACGTTCGGGATAACCGTACCCCGGCCTGCAGGTCAAGCTGACAGGTCTATACTCTGTTTGCGTAAAAAGCCGCAAGCCCTTAGAATAGGCAATTATCAGACGCGAACCCGGGGTTAAATGTAAAACCGGGTTTACAAAAAAGAGGTGGATTATGCCAATTATAAAAATCGAATGGGCAGCAGGACGAAGCGATGAGGCTAAAAAGAAAATAGCTGAAAGTATCACCGATATCATGGCAGAAAATACCGGTATGAGCACAGATGATATGATCGTAATGTTTGAGGATTATCCCCGCAAGGATATTTACATCGGCCGAAAATGCATCGGTTAGCTGTGCGTAACAGTAAAAGCTAGGGAACTGTCGTGCTGGTTGATGTAACGAGCGTGGGAGTTTTATCCATTTCATCATACATCGCAAGGAAGCTAATTACCTGCGGAGAAGTTTCGTTTGAGAAATCCTGTATGTACGGGTAAGAAACAGTCTGCATCAGCAATTCTACTTCAACCGTCAGAGGGCCGGATGCGCCGGTTGTATCTATCTGGTAGCTAATTCGGTCAAAACCGCCCATAAAGTTGCTGTCATGCAAAGCTTTGCCATAAACCCTGGTATTTTCATGGGAATTTTCAATGTCAAAACCTTTGGGAAGCAGTCGGTTGTCCTTGGCAAACTTGTTGGCTCTGAGCAAGGTATAGGTCACTTCGCCATCGCTGTTTAACATCACAGCCTCATAAACCTGAACCTGATCTTCCTGGTTTATTACATCATAATGTGGTTCATAGGTTGTAGTATCCTGGTCAGAATCACACCCATAAATACGCCCATCTTCCAGCGGCGCACCGGATTCAAATACTACCCTGCCGTTCTTATCCTTTACTGTTAGGTGTAGCCATGCCCGCCTCGAAGGGAATCCGGTTGGAAATTTATGACCAACCAGTTGCTCTATATCAACATCAAGTGTAAGTGTGTCTCCCGACCTTTCCATTTTTGAGAATGATAAAGAAGCAGTTTCCTTGTTTAAAAGTTTCAACAATCGGTCGATAGTTCCATCAAAGTGATCAGAAGATGCTGTTATCTTAAGATTGTCTATATTGTTTTTAAGCAGTTCAAGCATAAACTCATTGGAGCCCACAAAGTAATGCTGACTGAACGGGTCACGGTCTTTATAACCCGAACCAACATTGGAGATTACCACAGAAGAATCTGCCTCCGGCATATGGCA
>CAYNLZ010000084.1:0-3817 GCA_964398255.1 uncultured Dehalococcoidaceae bacterium | reverse complement strand
AGTCTTTATGGGAATAGCAGCCTTCGTAAGGCTTATCAGATTAATAGTTTACGTAATAAAACGATAGACTGACAGAGGCTAAACACCTGGTGAGAAACAGTCTTAAAGAAACTCGCTAGAGCAGTGGGTTTAGAAGTTTTTATTGGTTGTCTGAATAGAGTATATAGAGAAGGTGCTTAGCCCGGCTGGCGGCGGTATACATGGCCTGCGGGCTTGCCCAGCGTTCGTCACGAGAGTCAACATCAAGCAAGATAACGACGTCTGATTCACAGCCTTTAAACTTCATGTAGGTACAATAGCGAATGGCTCCAGGGTATTCCTGCTCAGCCTCGCTGATACGAAAATTACCTATCGTGCCATCATTGCCAATACAGGTATTTTTCATTGAGTGTCCACCCACAATAGCGATCTGACGCTTATCGATGTTCTTGTTAATGACCAGGTCATCGTTTAATTCTAATTGTTTACACAACATACAATCCGATACCATTGTTGGCTTAGAAAATTACAGTGAAGATCTACAAACTTTTTTGCCGACTTTTTATCAACTTGAGAAATGTCGCGACATCCATCAGCCAGCTCGCCTGGATTTTGGAATAAGTCTCATGAAGCTGTCTCGGAAGCACCAATTGCAGGTTGTTTGCTTGCATCTCTCGTGTCTGATTTTCACTAATACCGGGCTGAAGCGTAAGCAGGTGCTTATGGCTGATTTTATCAGCTTCTGACAAAACTTGTCGCCATCTATCCTTGCAAGTTGACTTCACTCCCAACATAGTCAATCTGGATATCGGAAAAGCAGGGTTATGATAGTTGATAATATCCGGGAATATAAAATCAGGCTTTGTTTTGTTCTCCGTCACGCCTTCTCTTGTATAAGTTATACAATTATCCTTCAGGATTTGCTCCATATGATTCTCAAGGGCAAATCCAGCTCTTGACTTTCTCCGGTTTTGTACAGAAAGCGAATAACTTATGAATACATCAACTTCATCACCAAAGCCTTCCCTTAAGCGCTCCGCCACTATGTGGCGCTCCAATGTTCTGAACAGCATCTCTTCACGCGCAACCCACTCTAAAAGGGCAGCATCGGGATCAATTACAGCGGACACACTGGATAGTGTACTCCTCGCGTATTCAGAAAAAACAGAAGTGGAAGGAAATTTGGCATGAAATTTCCTTATCATTGGGTCAAGATAATTTTCATCGGCTTCAATGGCTTCAATGCCAAGCTCCTCGAGTATAAATCGCGAAGCAAAATCAAGCTCAAAGTCATCGCTAAAATCAACGTCTCTGATTGTAAAGCCTGCAAGATCTTCATGTGCCAGATTGAATAGCCAGATTATATTCTTCTCAGATGTGGTGCCTGCCCGCGCAATGATAATCATCAAAGAATCATCGGAGCGCCTGCCGATTAATAAGAGGTCCCCCTCTCTCGCTTTGTCAAATACTTCATTGTCGGGGTAGTAAAGTCGATATTCCGAACGGCTCGGATGCCTTTCTCTTGCATCGTACCAAGTTAATTTCCCAGAATCCTTTATGTATTCTTCTTCACCTTCGCCCAAATAAATAAAACTGGCATTAAATGTTTGGCGGTCAGGCCCAAATATTTTCTTCAGCTGAATTATACCGTTGAATTCATGTTGATGAGAAGCCCGCGGAATTATTTCTACCGCACTCAAGTATTTGGCAGCAACTCCTCTAAAATATGATGACAGGTGGCCTTTTTTCATAATCCTTGGCTAAAGCCTCCCCTTAATTTCAACCTTTTCTTTATCCGAATGCAGAAAGACGCAAATTTCGTTTATTACATAATCAAGGAACAGTCGTTTCCTGCCTTTTAATGCACATTCCCAAACTGTCGCGATGCGCCAACCATCATTTTTCAGACTCGCGAAATTAACCACATCGTTTCTGCGATTGCTTTCAATCTTTGTCCGCCAAAATTCCCTCCTGGTCTCAGGCCATCTGAAAAAGTGACAGTCATGACCATGCCAAAAACAGCCATTCACAAATATCACAGCATGGTATTTGGGAAAAACGAGATCAGGCTTACCCGGCTTTCGCGCGTCATGGAGAATATACCGATAACCGAGAGAATGCAATTGTTTCCTGACAAGAAGTTCAGGCTTAGTATTCTTTCCGCGAATTCCAGACATCATGCGACTCCTGACTTCTGGCGATACTATGTCAGACATTAACCGTTAACCTCTTCTCAGGAAAACGAAGTTGAAACGGCTCATTTGATCCAACGCTCCCTGAGTCAACTATAAGAGGTTTGATATAACTGGCGACCACCTCTACCACTGGTACGACAACAGCGTTGCCAAATTGTTTGTATGCTTGTGTATCAGAGACAGGGATAATGAATTTTTTTTCCGCATTGTCGAACCCCATCAACCTTGAACACTCGCGCGGCGTCAAACGCCGTGGGTTCCTTCCTGCCTGCCTTATAAGTATTTCCGAACCATCTTTATAGTATCTTGCCGAAAGAGTTCTTGCCGTATCATCGGGTCCTACCAACCCAAAGCCAAAACCATTGCCTTTTGCCTTATGTCTTTTACTATAATCCTGCAGGTACCGCCATAAACGTTCGGTCAAGGTATATTTTTCTGCTACTATTGCATTTTCTCCAATAGTATACGGAGGCTCCTCTCTTTCAGTTCCATCCTCCGGATGAAGGATTGTTTTGAGTACAGGACCACTTTCTGGAGGGGCAACATGCATATCATTGAAAGAAAACTCGATATTGCGTGAGCCAACAATAAAAATTCTTTCGCGATTCTGTGGAAGATAGCCCTTTGAATTAATAACCTTGTAATCGACATTGTACCCAAGCTCATTTTTCAAGATATCCATAATTACACCAAACGTCCTGCCCTTATCATGACTCAACAAACCCTTCACATTTTCAAGGAGAAAAACTGCAGGCCGATGACAATCGATGAACCTTGCTACATCAAAGAAAAGAGTGCCTTGTGTCTTGCACTCAAATCCGTGAGGTTGTTTCAAAGCGTTTTTTTTGGAGACACCGGCGATTGAGAATGGTTGGCAGGGAAAACCTGCGAGAAGTACATCATATTGAGGAACATCATCGAGAGATACCTCTCGTATATCTTCCGCAAACGGATGATTGCAATCGAAATTCGCACTATATGTCTTCCGGCTATATTTGTTCCACTCACAAGAAAACACACATCTTCCACCGATAGACTCAAAGGCGGCTCTCAACCCACCTATACCGGCAAATAGATCGATAAAATTAAACTTGCTTTGATTTTCTGTGATGAAGTCATAGCCACCCGCCAACTCTCTTAGCATGTCAACAGCAAGCTTATCAGGGCGTGTCTCTCCACCCTCCCACCGATAAATGGTCCTTTTACTCTTTCCGCAACGTTCGGCTAACTCATTCACAGATAGCCCTGCTTTTTCCCTCAAGGAAACAAAATCGAGGTCAACACTTTTCATTCAAACACTTCGCTGGGTATTATTGTGACATTTTGTCACTCATCCCACCCAGTAAAGCACTTCGCAAAACTTTTGTCAAGGGCTAGCGCAGAACCAAGACAAACCCTTGGCCTTTTGCCAATACCGTAACACGATCAACTGGGCTGTTAAGCCATTTGCGTTTTTTTCCCTGCTTCGGCTGAAGAACCGTTAATACATTTGAAGCCGAGAGCAGTAGTATTTTTTGCCTTGATTTTAGATAAAGTTTTTTCAATGGTTTTTATATTTACCGCGAAACTCTCTCGGCAAGCCTCTGGTTCTTCATTCTCTATCACAAAAGTAAACAATGCTTCTTGAATCTGAGCTGGTGTTA
>CAYNLZ010000083.1:0-3899 GCA_964398255.1 uncultured Dehalococcoidaceae bacterium | reverse complement strand
CGCATCAACCGCGATGTCCAGAAGTACGTTGAGGAAATCATCCAACACTTGACTTCAGTCGATGGTGCAAGGGTCACGGTTTCACTCGAAGTCCAAGCAGAATCCGCCGAAGGCTTCACCCAGCAAACAGTGCGGACAATCTCCGAGAACTGCCGGACGCTGCGGGTAAGAGATTCTGGGTTTGAGGAATAAAGATTATTACACTCCGGGGAGGGGCTTATGAGAATTGAATGTGTGAAGGTACACAACTATCGAAATATCGACGGGATAACCGTCTGCTTCAACCCTGAGAGCAACTACATCATCGGGGAGAACAACCTTGGGAAAAGCAACTTCCTCGCCTTGCTCAGTACCGTATGTAATGGGAGAAGCTTTGATGATAAGGATTATGCTGACTCCGAGCAACCTATTGAGGTCGAACTGGATATTCGGTTACAAACTCACGAGCAGGGATTTTTTGGCGATAATTTCTCGCCGGAGGACTCTCTGTTGTTGAAAATCCGCTATCGGCAAAACATACAGGAAGCAAATCCGACCATCGTTAGCGCCGATTCAAACGAGAGCATTCCATCGAAACTCATCAGGAAGATAAACTATTTGAAATACGAGACTACCGCTGACCCTAATAAAGAACTCCGTCTGGATACTCAAAGAGGTGCCGGTCTCCTCGTAAGCAGTATCATTGAGCGGTTCATCACAAACAGCGAGACTGCGCCCGTATTCCTAAACGATGGGCAGGTTTCGTCGCTGACCGAGTTTATAAATCAACATCTCGGCAGAATCCGCTCTTTCAAGGAATATTCCCTGAAGGCTACTGTTGCTCCGAATACCGCCGATATGCTCACAAGCCTGATTTACTTATCGGACGGTGACCGAAAAATCAATATGACCGGAAGCGGCGTTCAGTATATGGCGATGGCCACGATAAATATTCTGTGCCAAATAATGGACATATACAAGAGCAAGTCAGCACCATTCGCTGACCGAATGTATACTGATGATAATGGAAAGAAACTACTTCCTCTTGTCTTGTCAGTTGACGAGCCAGAAGTGCATCTCCATCCGTACCTTCAGCGTTCACTTATTGGTTATTACAAACGCATCCTCCAAAACGAAGATGCCGAGTTTGTCGAACTGCTAAAGCTATGCTTTGGGATTGACGGCATAGCCGGCCAGCTTATTGTTGTAACTCATTCAACGGACGCCTTGATCGGGGATTATCGCAACCTTATCCGTTTTTATAAAAACGGAGACAAAACTGAAGTCGTTAGTGGCTATGCTTTACGTCCGATTCCACACTCTACAAATGCTGGACGAATTAAGACCGAAGATGAAAAACACTTAATCATGCATTTCCCTGAAATTAAAGAAGCGTTCTACGCCAAGTGCGCTGTTTTGGTTGAAGGCGAGACCGAGTATGGATGTATTCACGCCTTTGCAAATAAAGCAGGCGTTTCCTTAGACGACTATGGGATTTGCATAATAAACGCACGAGGTGAAAGTTCAATTAAACCACTTCGCCAGTTGTTGGGGCTGTTTGCTGTTCCGAGCATCGCCATTTACGATGGGGATGTTAAAGCCGGACATGCACCAAGCGATGAAGAGTTTTTTACACAGGAAATCTGTTTTGAGATTGAAATCGTTAAAACACTTTTTGAAAAAAACCGCCAAGACCTTGTAAAACAGATGGCGGTTGAAATTGATGCCAAGGTAGCTACTGTACCGTTGGATTTCGATTTAGTAAGCAAACACTTTAGGAAAATGGGCGTAGAACTTTATGCCTCGACCAAATGTGAAAATTGTGGACATACAACAAAAGTCAAAGATGCTTCTGCATTTGTACCGAAACTACTATTGGACACCAGCGACTCTGACAAAGACGAATTTTGCTTAATGTATTCTGCATGGTTCATGGCAAAGAAGGGGGTTCTTCTTGGGCGAATAATTGGAGATACGCTAACAGCCGAGTTAATACCTGAATGCTACACCAACGCTCTGAATAAAGCGCAGGAGGTGGCAAGCAATGCATGATACGCACATATCGGATTTGAAGGAATTAATTTCCTCGCAACATGGTGGCGACGAAAAACAACTTGAAGTTATCTTTTCAGAAAGCCCACGCTTGATTGTTGAGGCGCCAGCGGGATATGGTAAGACCACCACCATGATAAGTCGTATTGCCTACCTTTTTGCGTCAGGCAGGATTCCGAATCCAAAGCGCATTCTTGGATTGACCTTTAGCGTTAACGCCGCTCTAAAAGTTAAACGCGAGGTTGCCGAAAAGCTACCCGCCCTGCTTGGCACTAAAAACAGTCCAATCGCTATCGGCGAACGGGTAACCGTAACAAATTATCACGGCTTTTGCAAAGGTGTTTTGAAAAAATACGGTTATCTTGTAGCCAACGAGTTCCGCAAAGACATTAACACTTTCAAGGCAATCGGTGACATTAGAAATAGCCAAGGAAATGTTACAACTGAATGGAGAGAGATTGCCAAATCACTAACAACGGAAGAACAGGATGCCGTTCATACAGTTGATTCAACAATCAAAAGAGGGACATTGCCTTCAGCAGAAAACCTAACACCATATTTTGCTGTAATAAAAAAGCTACTACCTAATGGGAATATCACCCATAATGCTGTTGTACTTTTTACATTACAGCTTTTCGAGCAGAATGAAGAAGTAAAAAAATTTTACCAAAGCTATTACCCGCTTATTGTGGTTGATGAATTTCAAGACACAAATTGCATCGCTTGGGCTTTACTAAAAAAGATTATTGGAGATGATACACAACTGGTATTTCTCGGCGATCCTTTGCAGAGAATTTATGGCTTTATTGGAGCGTTGCCACGGATAATGGAAACAACAAAAACTGAATTATGCATGACTGAAATCAAACTAACACAGAATTATCGTTTTCGCAAAAATCCTGAAATGTTAAAGTTGGATAAAAACATACGCCTCAATGCAGAATTTTGTTTTGCTCCAGATATTGTTGACACTGATGTAGCAAATTT
The DNA here is from genome assembly GCA_964398255.1 of uncultured Dehalococcoidaceae bacterium. Classification (GTDB taxonomy): domain Bacteria; phylum Chloroflexota; class Dehalococcoidia; order Dehalococcoidales; family CSSed11-197; genus CSSed11-197. The sequence goes on along the minus strand of CAYNLZ010000083.1, from coordinate 881 downwards.
GCCGATATTTTATGGAAAAGATCAACAATGCGAAGCACAGTTGGTTGCCGCCAAAGTCCAGAGTCTTACCACCCAAAGTGATGTTAAAGTTGCTGTGCTTTTTAGAACCAAAAAATCAGATTCAGTCGAAACAGAATTAAGCAATCTCAATATATCATACTTCTATGGTATGTTTTCCGACGACGACTCAGAGTACGTTGAATTTCACATTAAGTGTCAAGAAAAGTTTCTTAGTCGTTTCGCTACCACAAAAAGCATAACTAAAAAATCGCTGCTTGCATTTTCAGAAACAGTTAGAAAAGAATATACAACAACCGACAAAACCATTGGCTCTCTTTTTCGATTGCTTGATGCTCTAATTGAAAAGGTTTCAACAGATTATGCTGACCTCTCCACAGAAGATAAATACACCTTGATACTTGATATATTTGAAAATCGACAATTAAAACAAGCAATGGAATATGTTGATTCAAATATAATTCTTACCACAATTCATGGAGCAAAGGGATTGGAGTGGGACTATGTAATCATTACAGACATGGAAAGAAGCTGTTTGCCAGCTTACCCGATTTGCAAAAATTGTAGCAATTTTAGAGCAACTTTTCAAAACCACAAGTGTTTGCTGCCTAATCCTTTGGATGATAGATTTAAAGAAATTTTATTAGACGAACTTTCGGTGTTTTATGTGGGCATAACAAGAGCACGGCAACAAGCATATATCTCCGCAAGTGCTATGAATGCAAATGGGTATAGTAGTATAGTTTCTTGCTTGGCTAATATTGCTGGCATAAAACTGGTGAAGGCAGATACGATGGCTACCTCATAGGGGGTGTGCAAAAGCGGTGCAAATTTTAACGATTTGATTTGAGCGGTGCATTTTA
>CAYNLZ010000082.1:1791-3981 GCA_964398255.1 uncultured Dehalococcoidaceae bacterium | reverse complement strand
ATTACTATACTTCAAATAAAAATTTGGGGTATATTATAGTGCTGGGTTACCACTTTCTCTATAAGTGTTTGCTTTATAAGGATGATTCCATTCAATTTACCAGGCTCCATAAATATAATCCGGTGAATTTTAGAGGAATATTCCTCAATTATTGTAAATACTGCTTGTTTCGGTGGTAGAATTTAAAAACTACAAAAATGGAGGTGATGATGGTCAACCTTGATGCTACAAAATTGCAGGATTGGCAAATCGCCCAGGCATCTGAAGAATCAATGATTCCAGTAAAACAATTAGCTTCAGAATGGGGAGTACTTGATCAAGAACTGCTCCCGTATGGGCACCATCTCGGAAAAGTTGATTTCAAGCTTATTACTGACCGCTTACAAAAAAATCCGCGCGTCAAATACATTAACGTTACAGCAATAACCCCAACCCCGCTTGGCGAAGGTAAAACTACGACAACCATCGGATTAGTGCAAGGGTTGGGGAAACGTCTTAAAAAAGTATCTGGCGCAATACGTCAACCGTCGGGGGGTCCCACTTTCAATATTAAAGGAAGTGCTGCTGGAGGAGGGCTGTCCCAATGTATACCGCTCACTCCTTTTTCATTAGGCCTTACTGGCGATATCGACTGTGTGGTCAATGCCCATAATCTTGCCATGGTTGCAGTCACCAGTCGACTTCAACACGAATATATCAACAACGATCAATTCCTTGCAAAACGAAACTTGAAGCGCCTGGACATAGATTCGCGCAATATAGAGATGAAATGGGTGATAGACTACTGCGCCCAGGCACTGAGGAATATAGTAATCGGCATGGGTGACAAAATGGATGGCTTTTTAGCCCAGTCCGGTTTTGCCATTGCTGTCAGCTCAGAAGTTATGGCGATTCTGTCTGTTGCCACCAGCCTTAAGGACATGCGTGAACGCATGGGGCGCATAGTGGTTGCGTATAATAAACAAGGTGACCCAATAACCACCAAAGATCTTGAAGTCGACGGGGCAATGACTGCTTGGATGGTGCGCGCATTAAACCCCAATTTACTCCAAACGATTGAAGGTCAGCCGGTGCTTGTACATGCAGGTCCGTTTGCCAATATCGCCGTCGGCCAGTCTTCCATAATCGCAGACCAGATTGCTTTGCGGCTTAGCGATTACCATGTTACCGAAAGCGGCTTCGGAGCAGACATCGGTTTTGAAAAGTTCTGGAACATCAAATGCCGGTTAAGCGGTCTGAAACCCGATTGCGCCGTGGTTGTCGTTACCGTTAGAGCACTAAAAATGCATGGCGGGGGGCCTGATGTAACCCCGGGCAAACCCCTTGATTCAGCTTACAAGGAGGAAAACCTGGAGCTGGTAAAAAAGGGTTGCGAAAATATGATTGCCCATATTGAAATAGTCAAAAAATCTGGCGTTACTCCAGTGGTTTGTATAAACAAGTTCTACACGGATACTGAAAATGAAATCAAATTGGTAAAAAAAATGGCAGAATCGGCTGGAGCCAGGGCGGCTGTATCAGACCACTGGCTAAAAGGAGGCGAAGGAGCACTTGATCTTGCCGATGCCGTAATTGATGCATGTGAAGAAAAAACCGACTTTAAATTCCTTTATGAAGAGCAAGAGCCTATAAAAAAACGCATAGATAAAATAGCAAGGGAAGTTTATGGAGCCAAGAGTGTTACATTCACTCCGAATGCTATGAGTAAAATTGAAAGACTTGAAAAGGACGAAACAATGCGAGACTTCCCTGTATGCATGGTTAAAACCCACCTGAGCCTTTCGCACGATCCCAAAATAAAAGGGCGACCGATTGGCTGGGAGCTACCTGTAAGTGACATTTTAACTTACGGGGGAGCTGGATTTATTGTGCCTGTTGCAGGCGGGATTAAACTCATGCCAGGGACTTCCTCAGACCCGGCATTCCGCCGCATCGATGTTGATACCGAAACTGGTAAGGTGAAGGGGCTATTCTAAATATTTATAATTATGGGAAGCGAAATTGACCGATAAATCAAAACAGCAATACGATATACGTTTTCTGCCTGATGACGTCACTGTAAAAGGAAGTGTGGGGGAAGCTATCCTCAAACTCGCTCTTAAAGCTGGAGTTTATGTTAATACCACATGCGGCGGAGCAGGTACTTGTGGTTCCTGCCGAATAATTATTAAGAAGGGGCAAGTGGAGTCC
>CAYNLZ010000082.1:0-1691 GCA_964398255.1 uncultured Dehalococcoidaceae bacterium | reverse complement strand
TCCAGAAACAAAAACTGGGAGGTTACTGCAACACTTGCGATGACTTCTCCAATCCCAACACTTTCAAGACTTGAAAGCGGAAATACTGCCGTAAAGAATTACGGTTGTGTTTTCGACATAGGCACTACGGCAGTGCGAGGGCGTCTGGTTGATCTTAATGATGGAAACATCCTTGCCAGCGGAATGACTTATAACAAACAAAGATCTTTTGGAGAAGATATCATAACCCGGATTACGCGTTGCCGAAAAACCGGAGGCATTGAAGCTATACAACAAGTAACCGTAGACACTCTGAACGAACTTATGGAAAACATGCAGTTATCGAGTAATACAGAGCCTGAAGATATTAATGCAATTGTAATTGCCGCCAACACGGTAATGGTACAATTCTTACTTGGCATAAATCCTGACTTTTTACGGATGTCACCCTACGTGCCCGCGATAGACAACATCTCATCTATCAAAGCAGGGGAATTAGGTATTAATGTTGGCAATCATTGCAGGGTACATATAATACCGATTGTCGCAAGTTATGTCGGTGGGGACATTGTCGCGGGCGTTGTCGCCAGTGAAATGCACAAAAATGAACAAACCAGCCTGTATATTGACATAGGTACTAACGGAGAAGTAGTGCTTGGCAAACAAGACTGGATGGTGACTGCCGCTTGTAGCGCAGGGCCGACTTTCGAAGGCGGAGGAATCAAACACGGCATGCTGGCAGTTGATGGCGCCATAGACGATTTCAACCTGATAAACCCTTGTGAAGCTCCTGTTATCAGAGTAATAGGTGGTAAAAAGCCAGCTGGAATATGTGGCTCTGGGTTAATAAACACTGTTTCCGCACTATATACCGAGGGAATACTTGCTCAAAATGGAAAATTCAACCTTGAGGGATCATGTCCACGCATCCGCCCTGGAGATGACGGCTTTGAATATGTCATTGTTGAAAGGGAATCAACACTCGACGGCAAGGATATAGTGCTAACCGAAATTGATGTAGATAATTTTATCCGCTCAAAAGCGGCTATTTACGCAGGCTGCCAAACGCTTGCCGAAAGCGTTGGGGTCAACATGCAGGAAATTGATAGTATTATAATTGCTGGCACTTTTGGCAATCATATAAACATCGAAAATGCGATCAGGGTGGGCTTGCTGCCTGATCTGGGGAGAGAAAAGTTCCATTTTATTGGGAACGGCTCCCTCGCAGGTGCTTACAAAGCAATTCTTTCTGTTAAAACAAATAAGAAGATGCTAGAAATAGCTGATGCAATAACCAGTATTGAATTGTCAGAAAACCAGTTGTTTATGGATAATTATGTAGCAAGTCTGTTTTTACCACATACTGACCTTAGTAAATTTCCGACAGTGGCAATGCATACGAAGAAATAATGAAAAAGAGAATATATTTCTAAACACCTGGTTGTGTCCTGGATAAAAGGAGAAGTGATGACTGCAAGAGTAATCGACGGCAAGAAAATAGCTGAAGAGATTAAAGGTGAGCTTAAAACTGAAGTAGAACGGCTGAAAACAAAATACTCACTTACACCTGGTTTAGCCACCGTTCTGGTTGGCGATGACCCGGCAAGCCACGTTTATGTAAACTTGAAGATTAAAAATTGTGAGAACCTCGGTATTGCCTCCTTTAATTATCAACTCCCTGCCAGCACCAGCCAGGAAGAATTACTCGGGCT
>CAYNLZ010000081.1:2976-4081 GCA_964398255.1 uncultured Dehalococcoidaceae bacterium | reverse complement strand
TCATAAGACCTTTATAGAAACAGAGCTTTTTGGAGAAAAGCACTTAAAGCTGACCGAAGCTAAAAAGCAGATAATACTGGAAAGAGAGAGTCTTGCACTGGCAGAAGATGAGACAAGCACCCTTCATGAGAGGATAAAGCTTGATATGGCGAAAATAAACCTTATGCAAGAAGAATTAAAAGAACTGCCCCAAATTCTTGATCAACTTCAAAAAACAGGGGTTCTTGATAAAAAATATGAAGAGTCGGTTCACAATAGCCGCGAACAGGTTTATAAATTAAAAGCCAGGCTGGACACACTCTCTGAACTGAAAACCAAACTTGAAGGACATGAATCAAAACTCAAAACAATTACCGATGAAGAGAATATCCTGAAGAATCTTGTCCAGGCTTTTGGTAAAAACGGAATACAGGGCATGTTGATTGAAATAGCGATACCTGAAATAGAAAATGAAGCCAACCACATCCTGGGCAGGATGACAGATAATCGAATGACTTTAAAACTGGAACTGCAAAAACCCAAAAAAACCGGAGGCGTTATACAAACGCTGGATATCAATATAGCTGACGAAGAAGGCACAAGGGACTATGAAATGTACAGTGGTGGAGAAGCCTTCCGGATTGATTTTGCCCTGAGGATAGCTCTTGCCAAGCTGCTGGCTAACAGAAGCGGTGCACCTCTGCCAACGCTAATTATTGATGAAGGGTTTGGCACCCAGGACACCGTAGGGCTGGAAAAAGTTACAGAAGCTATTAATGTCATACAGGATGATTTCGAAATCATCCTGGTAATCACTCACATCGAAGAGTTGAAGAACGCTTTTAACAATCGTATAGAAGTTACCAAAACACCAGAAGGTTCAAGAGTAAGCATTTTTTAACATCTTCCTGATTCACAATCCCAGGTCATCTGAGATGGACTGCATTGCTTTCAGGCCAAGCTCAATAAATTCTTCCAGTTCAAGCCCGAGATTTTTACAAGTCTCAATTTGCTCACGGTTTACACCAGCGGCAAATCCTTTTTCCTTATATTTCTTTTTGATGGACTTGGCCTTTACACTGGCAAGTTTTTTATCCGGCCTGACAAGTGCAGTGGTTGTAATGAG
>CAYNLZ010000081.1:0-2876 GCA_964398255.1 uncultured Dehalococcoidaceae bacterium | reverse complement strand
GGCCCCAAATCAATTATCCAGTCAGAATTTTTTATTACATCCATATGGTGCTCAATTATCAATACGGTATTACCAGCATCTGTAAGCCTTTGCAAAACCTTAAGCAAAAGGGAAACGTCTTCAAAAGAAAGACCAGTAGTAGGCTCATCCAGCAAGTATAAAGTATGACCAAGTGGCCGCCTTGCAAGCTCAGTAGCCAGTTTCACCCTTTGCGCCTCACCGCCAGATAATGTAGTTGCCGGCTGGCCTAGCCGGATATAACCAAGACCTACGTCATGAAGAGTATCCAGCTTGCGTTTTACACGAGGAAAATTTTCAAAAAATCGTTGGGCCTCAGTCACTGTCATATCAAGCACTTCGGCTATGTTTTTCCCCTTGAACTTTACACCTAATACTTCCCGGGTGTAGCGCTTCCCGTGGCACACTTCGCAAGGGACAGTAACATCCGGCAGAAACTGCATCTCAATTCGTGTGTAGCCATCACCAGCACAAGCTTCACAGCGACCACCTTTAACATTAAACGAAAAACGGCCAGGCCCGTAACCTCTCACCTTGGCATCCGGGGAAGAAGCAAAAAGCTCCCGAATAATTGTAAAAGTCCCCGTATATGTTGCAGGATTACTTCTGGATGTTCTTCCAATCGGAGCCTGGTCTATATTAATCAGCTTATCAATATATTCAACGCCTTCGATACTTTCAGCACAACCTGGTTTTGCCCGAGCTCGGTACAGCTTCTGCGCCAGCTTTTTATAAAGAATTTCATGCACAAGTGTGCTCTTGCCGGACCCGGATACACCCGTGACAATAACAAAACACCCAAGAGGTATTTCCACGTCTATTTTCTTCAGGTTATTTTCCTGCGCGCCACGAATGGTTATTGTTTTTCCGTTGCCAGGGCGACGCTTCTTCGGAGTTGGTATTACTTTTCTTCCGCTGAGGTACTGTCCGGTGAGTGAATCAGGAGAAAGCATAATTTCTTCCAGTGTTCCACTGGCGACCAGCTGACCACCGTTTTCGCCGGCACCAGGCCCCATATCAATTATATGATCAGCATTACGTATCATAGTCTCGTCGTGCTCAACCACCAACAAAGTGTTGCCAAGATCACGTAACCGTAAAAGTGTGTTTACAAGGCGCTCATTATCAGCCGGGTGTAAACCTACGGTAGGCTCATCGCAAACGTACAACACCCCCATCAGACCACTTCCTATCTGTGTAGCCAACCTGATACGTTGCCCTTCGCCTCCTGAGAGTGTGCCGGAAGAACGATCCAGGGTCAGATAATCCAAACCAACATTAACAAGGAAATTTAACCTGGATTCTATCTCTTTGAGGATTTCGTTACTGATTGTTTTTTCTCTTGAACTTAGCGGGCTTGCTTCGCTCTTTAGAAAATTGACCCAATCCAACACAAAACTTACCTGCATAGCAGTGGCTTCTGAAATATTTATACCAGCAATCCTGACTGCAAGCGCTTCTGGTTTAAGTCTTCTCCCGCCACATCCCTGACAAGGAAGATCTATCATATAGCGTTCCATAAATGCCCGCGAATGCTGTGATTCGGTATCCCGGTAAAGACGCTCCATCCGGGGAATTACTCCCTCAAAGCCGTCATAGTATTCTCTCGTTCTGCCAAAAACTTTCCGATAACGCTTTTTGTCTTCCCCTTCTCCGTAAAGTATCAGGTCAAGCTGCTCCCGGGTAAAATCTTCAACCGGCTCCTGGGTAGAAAAACCATAGCGCGCCACTGTATCCGAGATTTGGTTCAGATAATAATTTTGCGATTTATAAGGGTGTATTGCTCCTTCTGCGAGAGAAAGGCTTTTATCAGGCAAAATAAGCTCGGGGTCGAATTCTTGCTTGAAGCCCAGCCCCGTACATACGGGGCATGCTCCATGCGGGCTGTTGAAACTAAAGGTTCGAGGCTCTATTTCACCCATGCTGATTCCGCACTGTGCGCAACTGTAATGCTCAGAATATAGTATTTCTTCGCCATCAACGATAGAAACAAGCAATACTCCGCCACCAAGCTTGAGTGCAGTTTCAACCGAGTCGGCCATGCGGCTGGTGCTCCCTTCTTTGCCAATGACAAGACGGTCAACAACTACTTCTATAGTATGTTTCTTGTTCTTATCAAGAGAGATTTCTTCGGACAAATCAAAAATTTTCCCATCAACTCTAACTCTCGAATAACCAGACAGCCGTAAATCAGCAAACAATTGAACGTATTTGCCCTTGCGTCCTTTTACCAAAGGAGACATAAGCGAGAGCCTTGTGCCCTCAGGCAGCTTAAAAAGAGCATCAACAATCTGTTCGACAGTCTGGGCTGATATTTCTTGCCCACACTGAGGGCAATACGGGCGCCCAGCCCTGGCAAACAGTAAACGAAGGTAATCATATATTTCAGTAACTGTGCCTACAGTTGACCTTGGGTTGTTGCTAACCCCCTTTTGGTCTATAGATATAGCAGGGCTCAAGCCTTCGATATAATCTACATGAGGCTTCTCCATGCGGCCAAGAAACTGGCGCGCATACGCAGAAAGTGATTCCATGTAACGCCGCTGACCCTCTGCATAAATAGTATCAAAAGCCAACGAACTCTTGCCGGAACCAGAGACTCCGGTAATTACCACCAGCTTGTCCCTTGGGATAATTACATCAATATTTTTAAGATTGTGCTCTCGTGCACCTTTTATTTTTATATATTGTTGTGGCAAAAGGTAAACTCCTTCCAAACTTTCATTTTACCGCAGTCCCTACGTAATGACAAAATTCCGTACATGTTAATGTTCTACGATCTTGTCACCCCCTAACTGCTTGAGGGAAAATGTCACCCGTGAAGGAGTTAACATTGACCCAAAAGGAACAAGGGAGAC
>CAYNLZ010000080.1:3015-4157 GCA_964398255.1 uncultured Dehalococcoidaceae bacterium | reverse complement strand
CAAAATAAACTTCATAATGAAGGTCTTGACGGGGTGAAATGGGTTTTTCCTCAAAGCCTGCATATAACTTTGAAGTTTCTGGGTTATACTGACCAGGAAAAAGTTGAAGAGATAAATCATGCATTAAATGGTGTTTCCAAACAATTTGACGCGTTTACGATTGGTTTCAAGAGATTGGGAGCTTTTCCAGCACTAAGCCGGGCACGAGTGCTGTGGACAGGATTGACCGGGGAAATTGGCAGGCTTCAAATGCTTGCCGGTGAGGTTGAGAGGGCTATGAATGACCTTGGGTTTGAAGAAGAAAAACGAAAATATTCTCCTCATCTTACCCTGGCAAGAGTGCAACCCAGCACAACTCCGTTTGAGCAGCAGAAAATTGCTGAGGTTATTGGAGGCATGGAATATACCTCTTTGGTGCAGGTACGCGTGAATGCCATTAGTTTAATGAGGAGCCATCTCTCCTCGTCGGGTGCATCTTACGACCGGATTTATTCAACAAAATTGGGGATAGCAAGGCAGAAAGGCTTTTAATAATAAATTTCATCAGGAATTCCTCATAAATAGGATTGACATCAATAAAACTTTAAACTAATCTTTACTTCCTGGCTGATAATCTTGCAACAAATCTGAAGTAATCGCTTTTACTTTGCGGGAAATATCTTAGACAAGGGGGACGGTAATGGGATTTTTAGCAGACAATTGGTGGATGATAACTGGGATAATCAGCATTGTAGCAGGACTCGTGATTATTTTTTGGCCAAGGCTTATTGCCTACCTGGTCGGTGGTTATCTGGTAGTTGTGGGTGTTATAACGATACTGGCAGCGATATAGGTAGTGCATCTTAAAGAAAAACCTGGCTTGCTCTATTTTGCTTATGATGAGCACTTGGATCGCAAGCGTATGGCTGGTTGTTGTCCAGATGCCAGGCCACGCTTCAGTGCGAGCCTGCCTAATTTTCAGCTTGTTTTCTCTGGTTGGTCGCGGGAGTGGCGGGGAGCTACTGCTACGATAAGACGCGCCAATCGGGAAAAAGTCCTCGGCGGAGTTTATGAGATAACTGAAAACGAACTGGCAAAACTTGACCGTGAAAAAGGCGCTCCTTCCATTAACGACAGGATAAATATTGTAGTTTTTAATGATA
>CAYNLZ010000080.1:0-2915 GCA_964398255.1 uncultured Dehalococcoidaceae bacterium | reverse complement strand
GCAATGGGGTGTTAGCGAAGTGTCAAGAATAAGTTTTCCCAATTACTTCATTTCCAACTGCTTTTACAGATGATTTAAGCTGACGGCTGGAAAAGTCTTATCCCATGGCATTAAATTGATAAGAACCAACGACTTATTATGACAATAGTTTAGCTATGGGTGCGGGCTAGTCGTGTAAAGTGGTATACTTTAAAACTATCTTTAATCGCAAATAAAGGAGAAAATACATGAAAAAAACAGTCCTGAAAGCTGACAAGCGCAAATTGTTTGGCAAGAAAACCCGTTTCTTGCGGCGTGATGGTGTAATTCCTGCCAATGTATATGGCAAAGGGGTTAAGTCTCTTGCGCTTGAATTGGACGAAAAAGAACTGGAAATGATTATAAAGGGCGGGGTATCGCGGATCATTTTACTTGATGTTGAGGGAGAAAAAACTAAACGCAACGTTTTAATAAAAGATCTTTCCAGACATGCGATCGTCAACAATTTGCTACATGCTGATTTGTATCAGGTTGACATGAGCCAAAAAATGACGGCAGAGATACCATTAGTTCTGGTCGGTGATGCGCCAGCCGTCGAAACACGGGAAAATTTCCTTGACCAGCAGATGAATGAAATTTCCATTGAGTGTTTGCCTGATGATTTGCCACCTTCAATTGAAGTTGATGTTAGTGGTCTGGTGGAAACAGGGCAAACTATTCACGTATCCGATCTCGAGCCTGTTGAAGGTGTTGAATTCCTGACTCCTGCTGATTATGCTATCGTTCGGGTTGTTCAGGCTTCCAAGGTGGAGGAGGTTGAAGAGGTTGAAGAAGAGGTGGTGGAGGGCGAAATTGTAACTGTCGGTGAAGAGACCGCTTCTGAAGAAGTTGAGGAGTAGTCTTTTTTAAGTACTTTAATACAGAAAGTTGCCCGCCAAGAAATCTGGCGGGCAACTTATATGAAAATTATAAAAACGTGTTTTAAGACTCCTTGAATCTGGACATCAATACTAAAAATGGAGTAAACTTCTAGACTGTTTTTAATTTAACATGTAGACTATTGGCAAAAATTTAATTGGAGGAACATATGAAGCGCTTATTATGGACACTTTTGGCTACGGTGTTGGTAGCTGGGTTATTACTATCTGGCTGTGGTGGAGGCACCGATAAAATTCGTGTCGCTACTGATGCTACCTGGCCGCCTTTTGAATATGTTGATACTGACACAAATGCGATTGTAGGGTTTGATGTTGATCTTTTCAACGCTATTGCCAAGAAAGCCGGGTTAGAAGTGGAGTGGATCAACGTAGAATGGGATCCATTGCTTGCTGGCGTTGCTCAAGGCACTTACGATGCAGCAATTTCGTCAATCACCATTAAAGAAAGCCGTAAGGCAGAAATGGACTTTTCTGATCCTTATTATATAGCTGGTCAGATAATTGTTGTCAGAACTGATAGCGCTATTGCCGGAGCTGGGGACCTTCCTGGTAAAACGGTTGGCGTGCAGTCAGGTACAACCGGTGATGACGAAGTTCGGGAGATGGATGGCGTGAATGTAACCGGTTATGATGAAATCGGAATGGCTTTCGTAGCTCTTATGAATAAACAGGTTGATGCAGTTGTTTGCGATACTCCTGTTGCATCCGGATATGTTGGCAAGTATGATACGCTTAAAACGGCAGGCGAAGTACTTACTACCGAAGAGTACGGCATCGCCATGCCCAAGGGTAGCGATGAGCTGATGGGTAAAATCAATAAAGCATTGGCAGAAGTACTATCTGAGGGTATAATAGACCAGCTTGTTGAAAAATGGCTGGTTAGCTAGAACAAAAAGAGAAGGGAGGGCTTTCAGCCCTCCCTTGGTTTGATGAATGCGACAACAAGAAAATGATGCGCCCGATCGGGAGCTAAGTTTTGTAACCGGGGGCGAGGTGAACATACGCCAAGACCCATGGTGGTGGTTGGTTGTTGTTGTTATTGCCATTATACTCCTTCTGGTTTTGCTGATCCCCTATCCATTCAAGGATATAGTTGTATTTGCTCGAAGCGGTATCCTGGTGACTGTTTTGGTTACCGTGACAAGTTATTTCTTGATGCTGATCCTTGGATTGCTTGGTGGGTTGGGCAGGCTCTCAAAGAACAAGTTGATTTTTGGAATATCTTCTCTTTATGTTGAAATAATTCGTGGTATTCCACTGCTTGTACAACTTATTGCCTGGTATTTTGCCTCTCCGGTGCTTATCCAAAAAATTGGACTCTTTATTAACTTTGCACCTTTGATAAACTATAGGGCTAATCCTATAGTAACAGCGATAATTGCCATTACGGTGTGTTACGGGGCTTATATGAGCGAGATTGTCCGCTCTGGAATACAGAGCGTCCCCAAAGGCCAGATGGAAGCCGCCCGCTCATTGGGAATGACCCACTTTCAGGCAATGCGGTACGTAGTATTACCGCAAGCTTTCAGAGTTATTCTGCCTCCTATGGGCAACGAGTTTATTGCTTTACTCAAAGATTCTTCGCTGGTAAGTGTAGTTGCTGTTGCTGATATCACCAGAAAAGGAAGAGAGTTCATGGCTGCTCACTTTAATCCTATTGAAACCTGGCTGATGATAGCTTTGCTTTATCTGGTTCTCACTCTGGTAGCAGCAAGGGCAGTGTCATTTATTGAAAAACGTTCGAAGCGTGGTAGATAACGTGGCAAAGTTACCGATTATAGAAATAAAAGATGTTCACAAGCATTTTGGGCATGTAAAAGCCCTGGCGGGAGTGAACCTGTCTGTTCAAGAAGGCGAAGTTGTGGTAATAGTCGGGCCTTCCGGTTCTGGTAAATCAACCCTATTGCGTTGCATTAACCGGTTGGAAGAATATGACAAGGGTAGCATCGTCGTTGATGGTATACCTCTGGATACCAACCAGAATATCAATGCTGTGCG
>CAYNLZ010000079.1:2440-4274 GCA_964398255.1 uncultured Dehalococcoidaceae bacterium | reverse complement strand
TTGATGGACCGTGTGCAAAGCCTGGATGAGATTGATTCAGGATGTGCGGTTGTTATTAATAATTTAGCCGATGATGAGCGAATACAATACCCGGAAAGCGCTCGAAGGGCTCGTATTACCGCAATTGCCGGAGCCGCAGTAGATATTGAGGGTAATCCGGCGGGAAGCTTACGCGTTTACCTGCGAAATAACCGTGTTTTTACAGAAGAAGACGTTAATTTTATCCAGAATATGGCTAACCTTGCCACGTTAATAATCAGTAACCATCACGTTTGCCAAACTGACGATAAAGTTAAAGAAGCCTGGGAACAGCCTTCGATATACGAGCAACTGAGAGAAACAGAATTTGCCCATCCCAGCGAAATAGAATTTGCCAAACTGCTTGATTTTTATAACATTGAATGGGTGTATGAGCCACGTTCCTTTGTTTTAAAAAAGACGGGGAATCGCATCACCGAGATGTTTAGCCCTGATTTTTATTTACCAGCTCTTGACTTATATGTGGAAGTAACAACGCTAAAGCAAAGCTTGATAACATATAAGAACCGTAAAATCCGGCAACTGCGTGAATTGTATCCTGAAATCAAAATCATACTACTCAATAAAAATAATTACGACCGATTACTGGCAAAATATGGCGCCGGCCCCTTAGGGCAATCCCGGGCACATGGTATCCGCAAAATTCTTTTCTCTGCTGAGGAAATTGAAGAAAGAGTTCGGGAACTTGCAGTTCAAATATCGAAAGATTATTCGGGTAAACCTCCCATCCTTTTAGGAGTTCAGCGAGGTTTTATATGCTTTATGGCTGATCTCATACGGCAAATCAGTGTTCCGATGGACCTTGATTTCATGGCAATAAGCCGTTACAAGAAAGACAGTAAAAGCAGGCTTGAAGTAACCAAGCACGCCGACCTTGATTTGAGCGGGCGGCATGTTTTATTGATTGAGGATATCATTGATACCGGAATGACGCTTAGCTCACTTCTAGAGTATCTAAATAGCCAGAATCCAGCCAGCCTGGAGGTGTGCACCTTACTAAACAGGAGTGCGCGCAGATTGGTTGATATTGACATAAAGTACTGCGGATTTGATATCTCGGATGAGTTTGTAGTGGGTTATGGGCTGGATTACCACGAAGAATACCGGAACTTGCCATTTATCGGTGTCCCGATATTATTTGATGAATCGAATAGAGAATTTTAGCAAAAAAAAGAGCCCCAAGTAACCACTGCCTTTTGAACCCGCTCAACCTGGTGACCTTTTCCGAACCACAGTTGTGATACATACTTGGGATGCTTCCTGGTTTGACTGTTCAAACTGCTCGGCTACTTGGAGCTTCCGCAGTATCTCATAGTTCTAAAAGGCTGTCAAAGCCGCTTTTGGCAACATTTCTTTAATGAATACGCCTTAAGCAATAGGTTACCTGTGGTTATCTCTTAAAATCATTGTGAATCTTTAAAATACTCCGTTAACCTGTCACTTGACGGCTAATGCCATTATATATAAATTAAAGTTAACATAATATAGTTTCCACGTGGCGCTTTATCAGCCTGACGGATTCCCCGACACCATCCTCAGGTCTTATTTTTTGTGCTAATTCAAGTGTGCGAGATGAATACTGCGGGCTATTTTTGATTTTCATGATTGCTTGAGCCAGCACATCAGAAGTTAATTTTTTCCTTGAACAGGGGGAGAGCCCTAATCCGGCATTTTCCACAAGATTTCCCCAGAAGTTCTGATCCCATGCATGGGGGATAATGATTACTGGAGTACCGCTGTTTAATGCTGTTGCCAGGGTGGAAATTCCCCCGTGGCATATTACGATGCTTGAATT
>CAYNLZ010000079.1:0-2340 GCA_964398255.1 uncultured Dehalococcoidaceae bacterium | reverse complement strand
ACTGGAACCAAAGGGGCCGAACCGTCCAAATTCTGGCAGGTCGAGAACATTACGCCTAAAATGGTTGACATAAGGTTTATTAAATTGCCAATATATCTGCATGACAAAGGAATGTGACAATTTGTTTGTAAAGCCTGTATTTATCGGACCTGATAACCACGGTGAAGTAAAGCTTCTGGTTTTCAAAAACGGCTGGAGGCTTGCACAAATTCCTGGTACTTTTGCCTTTTCTGCAATGGAGCAACCTATCCATGCAAGGGGAGAGTAGATAATTGCATCTGCCCCATTACAGGCATCCAGGCAGGATGAAAATATTTCAGGAATCAGCTCATCTGCCAGTTCTTTTAACTTGCTCATCCAGCCGGTGAAATTATGGCTGGATTCAACAAGCTCTGCAAGCTTGCGGTCTTTGTCCCATTGAACCGGATCACCGCACAGGGGCGCATAATCAAGCCCTTTTTCGCTTACAAATTTCCGATAAGGTTCATGCGTAGCAAGCGTGACCGAATAGCCTGATTTCTGTAAACCTTCAGCTAATGCGGCGTATGGATAAACATCCCCAAACGTGCCTATGGACAGGATTACAATCTTCATGCCGTTTCCCGTGGTACACTGAAACTATTCAGACACTTCTACTCGGGGCAAGTGTCCGTACCCTGTTCGGACTTGTTTAAATCCTCTGGCAATGATTCATTTACCTTATCAATAAACTTCATTAGCCCATCAATCGTGCTTTCCGTTCCCCATACCTCAGCGGTTGCTTCGTCGAGTTGTTCATCTGCCGGCATATCAAGTAAATGCCCCAGATGTTCACGTGGCGTACGATTTAAAGGACAGCTGAGCGCCAAACAATGTCCGGCAGAACTGCAAGCTTCGCCTTCAATATTTACCGATTTAAGAATCATGCGCTTGAAGGGATCCTTGCCGATTATCAGGTGGCGCACCTTTCGGGCGTAAGTACAAACCCCCACTGTATATTCGTTTCCGGTTTCAAGCTTGCTGTCAATCCAGACGGTCTCGTATTTTGCCATGTGTTCACCTCTCTATTACAGATTTATTTTAGATCAAATAAGATATTTCCAAAGAAAAGGGTAATCTACAGGCTGCCCTTCATTTTCCTGTTTTAGCATAGCAGTAATCTCATTTTTAAAGCGCCGTGCGGTAAATTTACGATAATTGTTTCCTATCCCCATGAATTCAATATTAAAGACCTTGAGGATAATTTTTTCAAACCACCATGAACGGCGGCGGAATCTTCCAACCCTACAGTTGTTATCGGCTGTTCGTATATGCCACATATCTGGAACTTCAACCATCGTCCATTTCTCAATTACATACTTGATAATCTCGGTGCAGGCCAAACCGGCACCTATCCATGCATTCGGGCAGAGTTGCGTTTCTATGTTTTTCCGATCTTTCCAGCGGAGAAACCAGTCAATCCGCCATTTTCCTTCAGTGATGTGCCATCGTCTTCCACACCTGTTCAAAGGGTTTCTCAGGAAGTAATATAATTGACGATAGGTCATTTTTTCTGGAGCGCCAAAAAGAGCCGCCGGGTCAACTACTTTTTTCTTACCCGGTGGATAAGCTTCAACGTATGCTGTCATACCGCTAGGCATAAATGTTATCCCATACCGGTTAAGTTCCTGGGCTATTATTAGAGAACAACAACTGAATGCAATGTCATCAGATTGGGACATGTATATGTCATTGTCCTGGATGTAGCTCCGCATTTCTTCAAGTGTAACCTGTTTTACCACTGTGGTCACTTCTGCTTGTGGATTGATGCGCTTGATTTGAGCGGCAATTACTTCTACTTTATATTGCCCAAGCGTATCATGATAACAACCCGCATCCCGGTTCATATCGTCAATTGAATAAGTAAGGTGATCGATAAGAGTAAAGCGGGTAAAACCAGAGCGCGCCAGCATGATTGCGGCTGTTCCGCCACCGAACATGCCACAAATCAGAATTTTAGCGCGTTTTATCTTCTGCTGTTCATCCGGGCTGAGTATACCGTAATTTATTTGAAAGGCAGAATCATAATCAAACGATTCTGACGGGGAGATTTGCTTTGAATCTTGCGAATTGTTCATAGTGAAAAAATCAGATGTAACCACCGTCGACGTTAATTACCTGAGCTGTGATGTAGGCGGCTTGTTCTGATGCTAAAAATACTGCCAGGCCAGCTATATCTTCAGGGGTTCCAAACCGGGGGATAGCCAGGCGCCCAAGCACTCCCTCACGATAGGTTCCAGGTACGGTGTCCATCATATCCGTATGAATTAAACCTGGAGCAATTGCGTTTGCGGTTATATTATATTTTCCCGTTTCTCTGGC
>CAYNLZ010000078.1:0-4324 GCA_964398255.1 uncultured Dehalococcoidaceae bacterium | reverse complement strand
AAATCTTTTCATCTTGTTTCTCCTATGCCTTTCCCAGCGCTTTGAGTACCCGCTCTGGTGTAGGCGGATATGTATCTACCCAGACGCCAGTGGCGTTGTAAATAGCAGGAATAATCATGGAGCTACAGAAAGTACAGTTATCTTCTCCGACACCCGCAGATCCATAAGGACCATTCCCCATACGGCTTTCAATCATGACAGTGCTGATGTTGGGAATGTCAGCCATAGTTAATATTTTGTAGTCTATGAAGTTAGGGTTAAGCCTGATGCCAGTATTCGGATCATAAACAACCTCTTCAATTCCTCCGGTAGAGTAACCCATAATAGCTCCACCATACATCTGCCCTTCTACTGTCTCAGGGCCAATGGCCAAACCAACATCATTTACTGCGATAGCGTTAAGTATTTCAACACCGCCGGTCTCGGGATCAACCGCTACCTCTACAGTATTTGCTGACCTACCCTGATACCAACCAGCAGGAGTAGGTGCGGGAGGCATATAATCAGGAGTGTCAATTTCTTGTAGCGTGCAGGCTAAACCACCCAACGGATAAGAAAGCGAAACTACCGGAGCCAGTATCTTTGAGGGATCTCCCTTGCTAACAAAATTGCTGTCAACAATGTCAAGGGTCGCGGCATCTACACCAAGCGCACCACTTGCAACAGCAAGCATTTTTTCCTTCAGGCCTCTCGCAACCCCTACGAACTGCCAGCAGTTGCCAGTCGTTACAATCGAGCCGCCTCCACCAGAAAGATAACTGTGCGGCTTGGAATCGCTTGACTCACTTGCATGGGAGTAGATAACATCCTCGAAATTCAAACCCATCTCTTCAGCAACCACACGGGAATAAGCAGTTCTGGCATCAGTCCCTACATCACCTTTATGGGCAGATATATACACCTTGCCGAAGTCATAAGATACATGAATCTTGGATCGCGTTCGAAGATAGGGAGCAAAGGTGCCACCATTACTGAACTCATGCTTGGGAGAGATGTGGAGCCCATGTAATTTGCCATCGGAAAGCACTTTTTTACCCGGAGCATGGAATTTTTCATCCCAATTTACCGCCCCTTTGGCGGCATCAATACAGAGCGACATGCTGAAAACGTTGGGCATCTTGTTACGCTCTCTAAAATCCTCAACATAGCTCCAGTCATTGCCCTTCTTGCCTTCATTCTTTAACGCAATGGTAGGAACATCAACTTCTAATGCCGCAGCTACTCGAGCGTAGACCATCTCTTTGTACTTATCAGCAATCTGCTGTTCACAACGGTGAGCAGAAAAGCCGTGCTTGTTCAGAAAAGCCGTAGTTGAGCGGCCTGTAAGATTTGGAACTTTGGACGCCGTGAGCAGGTGCCCAATGCCAAATGTATCGGGACACATTGATCCTATATCTGCCTGCTGCGCAAATGTTCCGTCGGTCTCGACGGCAGTGATAGTACCGTCATTCTTGTATCCAACCTTGACATTGTATATACCCTGGTCCATCTCGGCAAATGCAGTATCATGCCGTTTAAACATTATCTTTATTGGGGCATTCGCTTTTTTAGCCAGCAGGGCGGCAATGGGAATCATGGTATGCTGTGGGAACATATAGATGCTCCAGCCACCAAATGAACCTCCGCAATACGGTGTATTAATACGGAACTTGCTGGTCGGCAAGCCCAACATTGCGCTGTACACACCCAGTATTTTATGCGCACCGTCCTGATAAGGGAACCATAATTCCAACGTGCCATCGTCGACCCAGCGGGCAGTAGTGTTGGGAATTTCAGGGCTAAAAGCCCTGTTTTCTGTCCTCTCAAAAGCAAATTCGAGAATATTGTCCGCTTCAGCAAAACCGGCTTCCATATTAGAGCCTGTCATGGTACCGGTAATTATTTGCTTTACGTTTGTAGCGTTCTCTTTACCTTCCCACGCACCTTCCATCTCGAAGATCTCGTCTTCCAAAGAGGCACTCATTGGATACCGTCCCTGGTACATATTCTTGGGGTCATAGCTCGTCATATAATCATAAACGTGCGGTGCCCCAGGCTCAAGAGCTTTCACCGGATCAATAACAAAGTCCTTGACTTCCCATTCAATCTGAACCAAATCCATTGCTTCTTCGGCAATATCCATGCTATCAGCTGCGATAGCGACACCCATGGGCTCCCCTTCAAAGTGGCCGGTTTGCCCCAAAATAAATATCGGTGTCGAATATGAATGCGTGGTTACATGCGAAGTGACATCGGGATCCCATGACTGAAAAACACGCTTCGGGACTTCAGGGTCATCATACCGAAGAACAGCCCTGACACCAGGCAGAACCTCAGCGGCGCTGGTATCCATGCTTTTAATTCTGGCAGCCGCATATGGGCACATTAAAACTTTTGCATAAAGCATGCCAGGGAGTTTAATATCTCTTCCAAATTCTGCTTTACCAGTTGCTTTATCATCTGCATCCAGACGAATAAGTCCGCGCTTGCCAACCCATTTCAGGTCTTCTTTCTCTTTTCCAAGCCAATATTGATATTCTGATGCTGACATGTTAGCTACCTCCTAATTTTCCGGCTGCCTCTAGTACTGCCGGTACGTGTTGCGGGTAGGTGGAACAGCGGCAGAGGTTGCCAGAAAGTGCATCAATGATTTCTTCCCTTGAAGGATTGGGGTTCTTGTCTAACAGTGCCTTGGCAGTTACTACAAAACCGGGAGTACAGTATCCACACTGCATACAGTCGTTGTTCTTGTAGGCTTCAACGATGGGATGATCAGCGAGGGCAATCCCTTCAACGGTTTCGATTTTCTTGCCCACACACTCTATTGCCAAAGCCATGCAGGATAGAATTGGCCTGCCATCAATAATGACCGTGCAGGAGCCGCAGGCACCGGCATCGCACCATTCCTTGGCGCCAATAAAGCCTAGCCTGTCATTGAGCACCTCTTGCAGCGTCCAGTTCGGCCTGACCAATACAGATACATCGTTGCCATTAATATTAAGAAGGATAGCCGCCTCTGCTACTTCACCATCTTCCGTTGCGGCGGTGACTGTCTTGGTAACAGGAGGAGATGTAACGGTTGTAGTGATTGTGGCAGGTGTTCCACCTGGGGCAGTTGTGGTAGTGGTAACAGTCTTGGTTTCGGTTTTGGTGACGGTATCCCCGCCGTTGCAGGCAGACAGAATTGCCATTGAACCAACTGCAGTGGTTCCCATCAATACGCCGGCATTACGCAGGAAAGCCCGCCGTGACATTCCGGAAGTTTTAACTTCTTCGGGATGTTCCTTTAGGTCTTCTTTATTCATAATATTCTCCTTTTCCAAAATAACCATGTCAAGATAATTATCCGGTACTTGTTTATTCTTTTTTCACCTCCTTCGTCTTAGTCTTTCATACTATTTAAGGCTGTGGTTATTTCCCTGTGCCTCGTGTTTCCTCCCACAGATCAACCAATTGACAGAGAAAGCCGTCATAGCACTGGCCGGGTGCCCTGTTCTGGTCCAGCTTTTCCTTGGTGGACACCCTTAGACCTATGGTGCTTCTTGGCTCACTTGCATTCATCGTTTCATTCTCCTTTCTCGTATTTGTTATTTGTAATTTGCCTTAAGGTTATCTAACACCCTCAAAACAGCTCTTATAACCACAAAAGTAAATCTAGCCAATAAATGACCTTATGCATGTTATCAATTCAACATCCCGAATTGGCTTTTTAATACACGCACTAGCTCCAGATTTCAAAGCTTTTTCTTTTTCGTATTCATCTAAAACGTTAGAAATAAAAATGAGAGGCGCCTCGGTACTATCCCGGGCCTTACGAATCAAGCTGAAAGTATCATGACTGCCGGCATCAGAACCCAGGATAATAACATCAGGATTAACGCTGGCTAATTTTTTTAAAAATAGCTCCACCGAACTTGAGCAACAAAAATCACAATTCAACTCACACAAATTCAAGGATTGCCAAACTTCATCCAAAGTTGTCTTGCCACAAAATGCCAATAATGATTTCCTGCTCACCACAAAACCTCATGAAGTCCACTGATTTTGGGTTTCATATTATGATATACAAAATATCATATGTTTTTGTGGAAATGGAATAGACAGATGTGGACAGAAAGTGGATAAACAGTGCTATTTGGTAGAAGTTTTAAAGATGTATGTAAATCAGGCTAAAAGATTATCATCTATAGATAATAATAGCCTTTGTTAATCAAGTGTTGGGGTTCAGGTTAATCGTATTTAGCCAGGTAGTATCCTTCGCCTGGGGCTGTTAATATCAATTTGGGGTTCCGGGGATCTTCTTCCAGTTTTTTACGTAGCCGGTAAATATAAGTTTTAATATCAT
>CAYNLZ010000077.1:0-4325 GCA_964398255.1 uncultured Dehalococcoidaceae bacterium | reverse complement strand
GAACAATCTCAAGAAGAGAGTTCTTGAGAGATGCCGGTATAGTAGTTGGCGGTACAGCCGTATCCTCTGCCTTCTTCCTTTCTGCTTGCGGTGAGGAAGTAGAAGTTACCAAGACGGTAACCACAACGGCACCTGGCAGTACCAGTACAGTAACAACTACTGCACCGGGCACAACGAGCACTGTAACCAAAACTGCGGCAGATAATACTGTTACGGTAACAAAGTATACCTGCCCTGTATGCAATCAGGAGTTTGATTCACTAGAAGCCCTCAAAGCCCACTTTGATAGTGCACATGAGGGGGCAGCTCCAGCTGCTGAAAATGTCATTAACTTGACTGTAAACGGAGGTGCTCAGCAACTAAAAGTTGAACCGATAGATACCCTCCGCGATGTCCTGCGTGATCAGCTGGGGCTCACGTCAATAAAAGACATGTGTGCTCAAATAGGTGCTTGTGGTTCATGTACTGTAATAATGGATGGAAGACCAATACTTTCTTGCATGACTTTAGCCTGTGAATGTGACGGTGCAATTATTGAAACAGCAGAAGGCATTGCCAACGATGATCATCCATTGATAACGACTTATGTTAAAAAATATTGCATGCAGTGCGGTTACTGCACACCAGGCTTCCTGGTAACAGCCAAAGCTTTGCTCGACCATAATTCGAATCCAACTGAAGCAGATATCAGAGAGGCGCTGGCTGGTAATCTGTGTCGCTGTGCTACCTATATTCAGCATATTCCGGCTGTTCAGGAAGCAGCTACAATGTTAGGAGGTAATTAAAATGCCACCAGTATATGCAACAAGAGAAAGTTATAATGTGATAGGCTCACGAGGCATAATGCGCAAAGACGGTATTGAAAAGGCTAGCGGCAAGGGGTTATACACCAGAGATATTGTACTTCCCGGAATGTTATATGCCAAGGAATTTCTTTCTCCATATGCTCATGCTAAAATCACCAATTTGGATACCAGCGCTGTCGAAGCCTATCCTGGAGTAAGATTTGTACTAAGATACGATGACCCTTGGTTTGCTGAAAACTGGCGTCTTTTCCCTCCATATATGGGTTGGGGGCAACAGTATGAAGATCTCGTTGGGCAAACTGCCAATTTCGCCGGTGAGCCAATGGGCTTTGTGGTTGTTGCCGATAGTGAAAACATTTGTGATGAAGCCTTAAGACTGGCAAAAATCGAATGGGATGTACTACCATTTTATATAGACGGTGAAGAAGCTTTGAAGCCAGGTGCTACTATCTTGGAGCCCGAGGTAGACGCCGAAACAAACCTGAGAGCTGTCCTTAACGGAGGTTTTGGTGCCAGCGAAATCGTTGGCGATGTTGAAGCCGGCTTTGCTGAAGCCGATAACGTAATAGAGTTTGATTATAGTGAAGAGGAGTGCAGCCCAGCGGGAGCGGAGCCACTTAGCTGTACAGCTGTGTGGAGGGGAGATTACCTTGAAATATGGGCTCACAATCAGGTGCCCATGCGTACACATATGCAATTGGCACAATACTTTGCCCCTCATACCAAGATTCACCTTCACAGCATGTACCACGGTGCTCAATTTGGTTTTGCCAACTGGATTGCCGGTTACAAAAATTTCCCGATGATAGCAACTTTATGTGCTCGTTATACCGGGAAGCCAGTTAAACACATACAGGGAGCTGACAGCTACTTCTTCTATCGTAGCTATGAGCAGGGGAAACATTACTTCAAAATTGGCTTTAATGATGACGGTGAAATACTGGCATGTAAGAATGTGTCGTACGTTGCGGTAACAGAATTCGGCCCCAAGATGATGAAGGGAACGTCCATCAAGAATTATCATGGAACAACCTATGCTCCCTACTTTAACAGGCCGCCCAATGTGTGTTACAGACATGGCATGAGAGCATGTGGAATGATGAACATGATTTTTGGTAAGGTAGCGGCAGAGCTTGGCATGGACCCCACAGAACTGGCTAAGAAAAATGATGGCGGGCATGGAGAGACGATGGATTGGGTGGATGAAAACATTAAGAAAGCACAAGGCTTCCCCGTCTTCGATAGCCTTAATGCAGTGCTCACCATTGGAAAACAAAAGTTCGACTGGGATAATAGATGGCACGCACCGGGAGCCAAGATACTGCCCAATGGTAGATATCACGGTGCAGCTTTCATTTGGAGTGTAGCCTGGTCTCCAGACCCAAACGAGTATTTATCATATTACCAGTGCGCCATTAACATACAACGCGGTGATGGCCGTGTCAGATTTTTGGGACGCCATGGAGACGGCGGATGGAACCATGAAACCATGGTTTGCATGGTGATTGCCGATGAGTTGGGATGCAAATACGATGACGTTGAAATGAGACCTTTTGATGATACGGGATTTGATACGGCGGCAGGGGAAGGCTCGGCTGGCTTGGTACGTACAACCCCGATGGTGGTGGAAGCCGCACGGGAAGCCAAAAGGCAATTGTTAGTGAATTGTACTTCGACGGGCTCAAGTGGAGCCGCACCTCTTTTTCCTGGCTTAAAGCCCGAAGACTTGGATACCATTGACAGCACTGTATTTGAAATAAAAAATCCTGACAACAAAAAGACCTTTGCGCAAGTTGCAAGCTACAACTGGAACCAATATCCCGCTGTAGTAGCGGTAGGCAGTCGTAAAAGACATAACTGGGACGTCTGGTCAATGGGCAGACAGTGTACTTTTATAGAGATAGAAGTAGACCCAGATACAGGTTTGATTTACATAAACGATGTTGTAGATGTTAATGACGTTGGCAAAGCAATCGATCCCGAAGGCATTAATGCACAGCAATACGGTGGTAGCTACATGGGCCTTAGTCACAACAGGAATGAGGCAACTGTTTATGATCCTGCCACCGGTGTCAAACTTAACGCTGATCTTATTGATTACAAATGGTTCTCTTTCAATGATATTAACGGGCCCTTCAGTTGCAACATCGTAGAAGGTGGGCTCGGGTATGCTCCCTACGGAGCAATCGGATGTAGCGAGAGCCTTGGTGCAACAAATTCTACTATTCTCAATTTAGCGCTATATAATGCAATTGGTAAATGGGTCTATTACAACCCACTTACTCCGGACAAAGTCCTCAAAGCGTTGGGGAAGATATAGGAGGCGATGAGATGAAAAAATTTACTCATATAAACGCAACCACAATCGACGAAGCTGTCAGCGCTTTGCAGGGGGGCAATGGAGTGGTCATCGGCGGTGGTACAGACTTAGTCGGTACACTCAGGTATTACGTGTTGCCAGATGATTTGTCTCCAAGCACCATTGTTAATATCAAGACTATCAGCCCTAGCTTGGATTACATCAAAGAAGAGGGTGGCGTGCTCAAAATAGGTGCCTGTACCAGGCTTGAAGATATAGCTAAAAGCAGTGTTGTTAAAAATAAGTGGATGGCACTGGCTGAGGCTGCACACCTGACAGCTTCACCTCATATCAGAGAATCCGGTACAATAGGTGGCAATATTTGCCAGTTAAACAGGTGTTGGAACTTCCGTAAGCACAATAACCACTTTGATTGTATCAGAAAGGGTGGTAATATGTGTTTTGCCATGATGGGTGAGAACAGGTACCATTCAATATATGGTGCTGCTAATGCCTGTATAGCTGTCAATCCTTCCGATACCGCTCCGGCGCTGGTAGCGCTGAATGCAACCATAAAAACAACCGAAAGGAATATACCGGCGGTAGATTTCTGGGATTTTGCCATACCAGGTTCCACAATACTCAAACAAGGTGAAATCGTTACCGAAATACAGGTGCCGGCATTCTCTGGCAAGAGTGCTTTCGTCAAGTTCGCCTTAAGGGCTTCTATCGACTTCCCTGTTGTGAACTGTGCCGCAGCCATTGATGGCGGATCAGCTAGTATATGCCTTAATGCGGTATTTAATAAACCTGTCAAGTTGACAGCGGCTGAAGAATCAATAGCCGGAAAAACTATTGATGAAGCGAGCGCCACAGCGGCAGGGAATACTGCTGGCCAAGGGACCTTGGCTCTTGCCAATAACACATGGAAAATACAAATAGCTAAAACAATGGTAAAAAGAGCAATACTTGCCTGTAAGTAAAAGCGTCTGGTATTTTTTGCAATAATTTTTTGTTGGTACAAGCAAGTAAAAACGGGAAAGTCTGGGGAAACGACATATAAACTTCCTTTCCCCAGACTCTTTCAGTTTACATGTCATTAGAGTTCGTATTTGTTAATATGTAAGTGTTATAATCCACACAAGGAGGCAGTTATGGTTCCTATAAGATTATGGCTACGTCAAGCCTAAGTTTTTACAGCTACAGTAGCCATACTTATT
>CAYNLZ010000076.1:0-4457 GCA_964398255.1 uncultured Dehalococcoidaceae bacterium | reverse complement strand
TGCCGGTATCAGGATGAGGGATTCCACCTAATCCGTCAATAACCAGCATAACAATCTTACGATTGTTGGTAACGGACAACGTACGCATCAAATCTATTTGTTGCTGTTTGGCTAGAATGGCACACCTCGCTGGTCTTGTGCGTATTCAGATGTTTCGCTTTCTTTTTCTTTACTCATTAATACAGTCACACCGGGTAATGGCTCACCACTCAAAAATTCAAGCGATGCTCCTCCCCCGGTTGAAACAAATGTCATTTTTTCTGCCAGCTTCATTTCAGTCATTATCTCGGCTGTAGAGCCTCCTCCAACAATGGTGGTTGCCAACAGATTGGACATCACCCTGGCAATCGTTCGAGTCCCTTCAGAATATTGGGGGGTTTCATAAATGCCCATCGGTCCGTTCCAGAACACAGTACGACATTTTTCAAGCGTTTCAGTAAATTTTGTTATGGTAAGCGTCCCGATATCTACAATCATCTTGTCTTGCGGAATTTTGGAAATAGGAACATTAACAGCAGGAGCAGGAGGATTGATGCTTTCTGTCACCATAACATCATCTGGTAAAATGAGCTTTACCCCATTGCCGGCAACTTTGTCGATCAGCATTCTGGCTGTATCCAATGAATCATCAATAAGTGATCTTCCCACTTCGTGACCCATTGCTTGTAAAAAAGTTGCTGCCATACCACCACCAACGATGATATAATCAACCTTATCCATAACATTATCAAGCAACTTTACCTTGTCGCTTACTTTTGCACCACCAAGCAGCACTCCGAAGGGTCGCCTTGGTTTTTGAAGGACCAGCCCAAGAGAATTGATTTCTTTCTCAAGAAGCAAACCAGCCACAGAAGGCAGGTATTCAGTAACTCCAACAATAGAGGAATGCTTGCGATGAGATGTTCCAAAAGCATCATTGACGTAGACATCCCCCAATTTAGCCAGCTCGCGTGCAAAAACAGGACTATTACTCTCTTCCTCAGAGTAGAAGCGCAGATTTTCTAGCAGTAATACTGACGGACCATTCAGGCTATTAACCAAGCTCTGAACTTCAGGGCCCACACAATCTGTCGCGAAAAGGACCTCTTCACGCAGAATCTGGCTAAGCCTCTTGGCCACTGGCTCCAGACTATACTTGTTATTGGGTTTGCCGTTAGGCCTTCCAAGATGTGAGCATAGGATTACTTTTGCATTGAGACTGGTAAGGTATTCGATTGTTGGCAAGGACGCTCTGATGCGACTATCATCAGTGATTTCCCCGGTCTGCTCGTTAATAGGAACATTAAAGTCTACACGAACCAGTACGCGTCGGTCACAGACGGGAATATCCTTCACTGTTTTCTTATCCACTTTTCACCCTTAATAAATTATATTTGTAAGTATGTGAAAAATTACAATTGTTTAGTGTTGCCAATCGGTCTCAAATCAAGACAGTCGTCATGTTGGCAACACTCAATCTGACTGTACAGTAATAGCTTGGCTTGTTCCAGTATCCCCTGGCTATCAAGACAATACTTCTTTCGTATCTGTTCTTGGGAGCCATGTTCGGTAAACTCATCGTTAATACTGATACTTTTAAGATTAATTCCGGAATAACCATGTTTATGTAAAGTTACCGCTATCATACTACCAAGGCCACCGAAAAGAATATTCTCTTCAACAATTAAAACATTGCGAGTGGTCTGGCCAATATGCTTGATAATTGCCTCATCTAAAGGTTTAATGAACCTCATGTTTATCACCGAGGCTTCTACGCCCTCTTTAGCAAGCGCCTCAGCGGTAATTAAAGCTGGTTGAACAGTCGTACCACAGGCAACAATTGCAAGGTCTTGCCCCTCCCGAATAATTTCTGATTGTCCGATGGTTAGCTGGTGAAGTGGTTCATCCATCGCAACTCCGTATCCGCAGCCCCGTGGGTACCTGACAGCCATAGGTCCGTTATTATAAATGGCAGTATAAAGAAGGTGCCTGAGCTCATTCTCGTCCTTTGGGGAGGAAACTACCATCTTTGGAATAAGACTCAAGTATGATATATCAAGTGTCCCCTGGTGAGTTTTCCCATCTTCTCCTACAATTCCCGCCCTATCCACTGCAAATATAACCGGAAGATTTTGTACGCAAACGTCATGGACTATCTGATCAAAAGCCCTCTGAAGAAAAGTGGAATAAATTGCAACAATGGGTTTATATCCCTGAGTTGCCATGCCTGCAGCAAAAGTTACTGCATGTTGTTCGCAAATACCTACGTCTATTACCCGTTCCGGGAATTCTTCCTGTATTTTAGTAAGACAATTACCTTCTGGCATCGCCGCAGTGATAATCACAACCTGCGAGTCATTTCTCATGATTTCCAGGCAGGTATTAGCAAACACACTACTGTAACTTGGAGCCGGTGCTTTTGTTCCATTGGATGGAGGTATACCATGAAAGCATACGGCGTCGTCCTCGGCAGGTCCATAACCTTTGCCTTTGGTGCTGATAATGTGTAATAAAACAGGTTTACGTCTGTATGATCTGGCATAATTTAAGGCTTTTTCCATTTCAACCATGTCGTGCCCGTCAACCGGGCCAAGATACGTAAACCCAAATTCCTCCCACAACCGAGAACGGGAGGGCATAAGCAGACTTTTAAGGGCCATTTTCACCCTCTTGGCAAGTTTCCACCAAAAATTGGAGAAGGGAAAAGATTTGATGATACGTTCTCCATGCTCAACTGCACGGTCATAATCATGGGTATAACGAATCCGGTCAAGCCTTTTGGCGATTGCCCCAACAGAAGGTGATATAGACATACCATTATCATTCAGTACAACTATAATGTTCGAGCCAAGCTGTGCGGAATTGTTAATAGCCTCAAGTGCCATCCCTCCACCAATAGAGCCGTCACCAATTACGGCAACTACACTATGATTCTGATTACTTAAATCCTTGGCTTTTGCCATGCCAAGTGCGGCGGATATAGAGGTAGATGCGTGCCCGGTACCAAAGTGATCGTGAGAGCTTTCATTAATGTTGGGAAAGCCTGATAGACCCCCATATGTCCTGATAGACTTGAAGGCTTGCCTGCGGCCTGTAATTATCTTATGAGCATACGATTGGTGACCGACATCCCAAATAATTTTATCCTCGGGACTATCAAAAACACGATGCAAAGCTAGTGTAAGCTCAACCGAACCCAAGCTGGAAGCCAAATGCCCACCGTTACGAGTAACAACGTCGACAAGTTCGTTGCGGATTTCCTGAGCGAGGGCTTCAAGCTCCTGGCGGTTTAAAGCCTTGATATCAGCTGGTGAATCAACCCTATCCAGTATACTTGACATTTGCAAGCTGTAAAGTTAAAAAAGCCTGTGTAAAACCTTAGTAATACTAACAGTGGCAATCAGGTTGTGTCAAGCTTCACGCCTCGTGTTGTTAATGTTCTACCGTCTTGCAACCGGTAACCACCGCGCCTTCTTCGCTTTCATTGGTATCAGGCTGGCGTTCCCATTTTTCGCACCTGCCTCCCCAGCGTGCCAAGACTCTGTCAGTCAACTTAAGCTGCACAATCTCACATTGGTTGGGGCAGCCATGACACTCAAAAGTAGATGTTTCATAACTGATATCACTAATCCCAAACCCTCTGAAACGAGTCTTTTCCCCGGTATTGGTATAATTTTCCCAAGCTAAAATGGCGGCTCCGATAGCCCCCATAACCTCATGATGCTTAGGCACAACAACTTTTTTGCCCAATTCTTCCTCAAAAGCCCGGACGATGGCTTGGTTAAAAGCGACTCCACCCTGGAAGATAATCAGAGATTCGATATTTTTTCCCAGCCCCACATTGTTGATGTAATTGCGCACAAGCGCCTGACACAGTCCATAGAGAATATCAGGGGTGCTGTGCCCCATCTGTTGTTTATGAATCATATCCGATTCAGCGAAAACAGTACAACGTCCGGCAATACGAACCGGGTTTTTGCTTTTCATAGCTTCCTGGGCAAACTCATTCATACTTATGCCCAGCCTTGATGCCTGTTGGTCTAAAAAACTACCGGTACCAGCGGCACATACAGTATTCATACCAAAATCAGCCACAACTGAGTCTCGTATGATAATAATCTTGCTGTCTTGCCCTCCAATTTCGAGGATCGTTCTGACATCGGGGTAAAAATGAATGGCGGCAACGGCATGAGCCGTTATCTCGTTTTTTATAATATCCGCTCCCACGATTTCTCCTGCCAGATAACGAGCGCTTCCAGTGGTACCTACACCTCCAATTTCACAATCAGGGAGGATCTCGGACTTTATTTTACTCAGTAATTTTTGTATCTGAACAATCGGTTTACCACTGGTGGGTATGTAATAATGGGCAACAAGCTCCAAGGCATCATTCATTACCGCACACTTTGTGGTTACCGAGCCTACATCTATTCCAAGAAAAACTTTTTTCTGCATTGTTTCTCCTATTAGTTACTGAG
>CAYNLZ010000075.1:0-4465 GCA_964398255.1 uncultured Dehalococcoidaceae bacterium | reverse complement strand
TAAAATAAAAGGCCTGGATGCCGGCGCTGACGATTACATGATTAAACCATTTGATTTTGAAGAATTAGAAGCACGGTTGCGGGCACTGCAACGAAGGCAAGCGCCTTATAGGCCACCGGTGATAGAAGCCTCGGGCATATTATTGGATACTGCCGCCCGCGAGGTTACAGTTAACGGTAAAACAGTGGAACTGACGACAACAGAGTACCAGGTACTGGAATACCTGATGATGAACCCAAACCAGGTTCTAACACGCGATATGATTGAAGAGCACATATGGAAAATTGAAAAAACGCACCAATCCAATGCCGTTGATGTTTTTATTGGAAAATTGCGGCACAAGTTAGGCTATGAAGCCCGCTCCGGCCCCATTCAAACTATACATGGAAAAGGTTACCGGCTAAAAACATGACTCTCAATATTTTTAACATCAAAGTAAAGCTTACCGTTTTATATTCCGGTATATTGGTAGCCAGCCTGGCTGTATTTGGCTTTCTTGCATATACATTTTTATCCTACGGCTTGTTTCATAATCTGAATAAAAATCTTGCGGCAGATTTTACAAAAGCAAGAGAAACTATCATAGCAAGCGATAATAGTTATCCTCTGCACCTATTGATTGATGAAATTAACAGATCCTCTGAGAGTTACTTCTCTATTTACAATATTAGAACAAGAACGGCTATCAGTAGTTCTGCAGCAATAGAGGAAATCAAGGCATCTGTAGCAAATATTATCGTCCTACCGGACGGTGCCGCAGTTAACCAAGAGGTGAATACAGCCGATGGGCGGATACGTTTATATGTTGCTTCACTTGACGTCCAACCAGAACCCGAGACATTGCTAATAGTTGAGCGTAATGCAGAATATGCATACGAGTCACTAAACGCGTTTAAAAATATACTCTTTATTTCCATACCTTTTATCCTTCTGACTGCCGGTGTTTCCGGATATATTCTGGCAATGCAGTCTTTAAAGCCCATTAATACCATAGTCCAGACGGCAGAGAAAATAGACCCCGGCAACATGGATGACCGGATAAAAGTAAAAAGTAATGACGAACTGGGGCAGCTGGCAAAAACACTAAATTCGCTATTTGACCGCATTGATGGCTTTATAAAACGCCAGCGGCAGTTCACCGCTGATGCCTCCCATGACCTGCGCTCCCCTCTGACCATAATCAAGGCCGAGACAGCGCTGGCTCTCAGGAAGGAGCGCACAACGGATGAGTACCAGAACTCTCTCGGGATAATCCAAAAAGAAGCCGGCCGCTTAAATTCCCTGGTAGATGACCTTTTAGCCCTGGCTAGTCTGGATTCCAGCTCTGAATGCACTAAAACGCTGTTGATAAACCTGTCTGCTCTGGTGGAGGGCGTTTTAAAGGAATGGGATGCTCCATATGTTCAAAAAGGAATTGAACTCAAGCGCCAAATCACTCCCGGTATTGATATAAGAGGCAATACGCTCCACTTCCACCGTATAGCGGGGAATCTTCTGAAAAACGCTTTAGAGGCTACACCAGCAGGCGGCAGTGTGAGCTGCTCTTTGGTTGATAACGGCAATGAAGTTACATTAACTGTGGCAGATACCGGAATCGGCATACCTGAAAAGCATTTAAATCTTATCTTCAACCGGTTTTATAAAGTTGATCGCAGCACTAATGGCAACGGTTTGGGGCTAGCCATAGTTGAGGAAACAGTAAAAATCTATAACGGCCGGATACTGGCAGAAAGCACTCCTGAAAAAGGCTCAGTATTCCATGTTTTCCTGCCAAAGCAAAAGGCTCTCAAAGACTAAAAAGAATACATTTTATGAGCCTTTTTACTTATTGTTGTATCTAAACTCCACAAAAACTTAGTAAACGTATGCAAACAACCACTTTCACAAACGGAAAGTGAAGGCAACTAACCTTTTACCCCTTTCCATGACGCGGCTTCTTCATTCATTTTGTAATTCCAGAAGTTTTTGTGCCTTAAATTCGTTTTTAGATAAGGCAACGAGTATGGTTGCCACAATACCCAAAATCATAGGCTGACAGATAATAGAAGCGGTAACCCCGATAAGGGAAAGCAGCCATTTCTCACGTTTGATAGCCAAGACACCCCCAACAATAGCCAGTATACTCGCAACAAGCAAAACTATCCTTAAACCACCAAATGCCAGGAAATAGGTGGCGGGAGGGACAGTGTGCTCACCCAAACGATACCGGATATACTCCACAGCAAAAACAACAAACACAAAAAGTATTGTAAGGCCTGCCGAGGTAATGCTCATTATGCCACCGATTTTGGCTTTATAGGTAGTTCCCCCATTGTTCATATTCATAATCTGGTTGTCCTCCTTTTATAATATTTTATTAATTTAAAGCTTTTAAAATTCACCCTGGAAGCAATCAAATTACCCATTGGTAGCCCGTACTTGTTTATTATTATCAATAGTACCCACAGCTTATCCAGTAAGGTTCTCCCTTAACACGTTCCAGCACATCATTTAATTGGCTCCAGGTGAACAACCTGGAATACAGGATTGTACCTGACACCGATTTAAGCTCTACCAGCAAATGTTCATCGGTAGGAGACGTTACTTCACACGGATAGAATATTTTACTCTTCCCGGGTTCAATATCACCCACTTCCTAACCCTGGAAATGGACCGTCACCTTCTGGTCAAACCCATTGCCAATATTGAATAACGGATCAGGATGAACTCCACCACAGGACGATAATCCTACAACCAAAAGCAGGCAGGTTATTAACAATGTAATAAACACTTTCAATTTTTTTAACATTCTAAAATTATCCTCAATCTTTATACATTATCTTTTACAGTACCGGCTGAAGGATTTGTATAAGATTGTCTAAATCATCTTCAATACAATATGCTCCTTCCACCACATAAGAAGTGCTACCATAGAGCAGGCGGTTGGGCTTGCCTTCGCTTCTATCCCAGTGGATGCCGACCCACTTGGCGTCCGCCAGCAGATTACCGCTACTATCTTGCAGGTCAAGCAGATAGGGAAACGTTACGACCAACAGCTTGCCGTCTTCGCGGCAGGAAAATTGGTGATTATGCTCCACCAGGTCATCGATGGTTAGAGAATCACCCAATTCATCCAGCAGTTCTATAACGATGGAATCTAGTCCTTCTAAGACATTGAGCGGTAAATGGGGGTAGGAGCCAGGTATTATCTCTGTACTGGAGCCTCCATCCATTACTACGACTATCGCCGGCCCGCTAGCATG
Source organism: uncultured Dehalococcoidaceae bacterium (assembly GCA_964398255.1). Taxonomy (GTDB): domain Bacteria; phylum Chloroflexota; class Dehalococcoidia; order Dehalococcoidales; family CSSed11-197; genus CSSed11-197. The sequence goes on along the minus strand of CAYNLZ010000075.1, from coordinate 1,223 downwards.
ACTTTCATCAGTAAGTAATTCCATGGCACTATCGATACTGACCGCTAGAGGTGGATACTGGTCCAATGGTCCACCAAGATGTGTAACCAGCTTGCTCCAGTATCTGCCCAATAGACCAATGACAATTCCATTGCTATCAGTAATTGCAGCTCCCGGCTGACCGACCAAGCCCTTACCTTCATCCAACACTTCCTGTGTGAGGCTAACAGAGAAAAAGAGAGGTGATATATCCTCCGTAGAATAAGCGTTAAGTGGAGTTTTCATGTACTCGTCATTGCGGCCACCCCAACCGCCGGCATATACCTGCTGCTCTGATTCTAAAGAGGAGCTGTCACCGATTTCAGCCACCGGTAAATCCGCACCCTGCAATTTAAGCAGAGTAGCGCTGGTGCGGTAATCCACCGACTGTACAGTTGCTTCAAACTGCCCGTTTTTCGACGATACCACTAGCAGTCCATCGGGAGTGTATTCTTCATAGTCCAGAACAGTAAGCACATGGTTCCCATCATCAACAACAACCCCAAAAGCCAACAGCGTCTCAGGTTCGCCTCCAGCCGAGGGTTGCCATACCTGCACAGCCCAGCTATCCACTCCATTCCCACAAGAAGCAACGAACGGTAACATTATCGTCAGCAACATTATTACAAATAATGAATGTATTATTTTTTTAATCATCTTATATATCCTTATCTGCTTAATTTCGTTACAGACTAATCACTTTACCAGCCCCACCACTATTTTAGATGGGGCTCTATACTTCCCACCTGCCAAATTCCGTACAACATGTTTAGTTTCATAGCCATCCCCTCCTAAGAAATTGATGATGCCCTGTCATTCCAGCCTTCCAAAGTTAATACTAAATGGCTGGAGCCAGGTGCCATAGTAAAACTATCGCCACCAAACCAGGCATAATCCCACAGGGTAACCGGAGCACCATGACTTATTTTTGCTGATGAAATACAGTTATCCCATCCCAATAGGCTAAGCTGCGGAAATTGTTGACCAGCCAGACAAACAAGATAGTTCCCCATATGCAGCCAGTCTTCATAAAGTTCGCTGATATCACTGCTCAAGGCTAAATCAAATACAGGCCCGTATTCATCTTCTAAAAAACTTTCCATTTCTCTGGCCTTGGTAAATGCATGTAAATAACCGGCTTCACTAACGGTAAAATGCAATCTTTGCCCGTTGAAAAGAGCAATACCCTCTGGCTTATATAAAGT
>CAYNLZ010000074.1:2740-4583 GCA_964398255.1 uncultured Dehalococcoidaceae bacterium | reverse complement strand
AAAATGGCCAGTTTGTTAAAAATGGAGTACTCTGTATTTTATGAATCCGCAAAACATAATCCTGCGACCCTGGCATTAAAAAAAGTCATGAATCTTGCAACGGGAAAACCCAATATAATATTTATATCTGGTAAAAACCATGACGCTGAAACCATAGAATTGATCAACATTGGTCTTCGAAAAAGAGGGTATCAAACTCTTGTGCTTGATCTTAAGCAGGGCGCTACTGGAATGAATAAATTGGCACAAACAAAGGGAAGACAGCTTTAGCTTCTAAAAACCCTGACGGAAGTTAACCCTGATTTCTTTAGAAAAAAATAGCACGCAGGTTTTACATATTGAAAGCCGTGCCGGTGTGGAACCGCTGTGAGGCATGGCTGATCCGGCACCCGCAAATTCCGCGTTTTTCATGTGTTCAATTTCAATGCCTGGGATTAATACGGCTTCGATGGATATATGCACTTGACATGGCGATATATCTCGTGTAATATTACGTTGTTTACGTTTTAAAACGAATTATTAATTAATAATGAAAAATTAACAGGAATGTACGCCACCACTGGTGAGAAGTAACTAGAAATTGTGGCAGGTTATCAATGCGCTTGGGTTTACGAATGAAATTGGTTGTAATATTTGAAAACGTATCAGGAGGGCAAGCTGTAAAATGGCAACAGATACCAGGAACGCATTCAAATGCATCTCCAGGAAAGATTTTCTAATAAATGCTGGCCTCTTGATAGGCGATAAAGCCAGTGACTGGGGGTTTGAGCCGATCGCAACGTCTTACAGTGCGGAAAAGTTTGTGCTGAATAATATAGACGGTGCATACGCGGCTGTACATGAAATTGCCTGACAAGAAGGGTTATTGGCAGGCAATATATTCTTGAATGATAAAATGGATATCACTTGCAATATTGTCACGGTTTTGTGCCGTAATATTATAAACCAGGGGCTTCTCAAAAAACATCGGAATAAAATAATCCAACAAATGCTCACGTACGATAAGTAAATTAATTTTTGCCGTTTTATTATTGACGTAGTCGAAGGCTCTTATAAAGCCCTCTCCTTTCATTTCAATTATACCGATTTCATCTATCAGCAAGATATCTGATGACGAACCCCTTTCGATAGCCTGCATACCAAAATCAACACCTGCAGGATCAAAAGTGAACCTGGGGACAAGTGGCCCACCATACTTATCACCCGGGATAGCCAGCGTAGCCATTTTGCCCGTTTGAATATCCACAACCGATAACGCCGCTCCGGGTGCTTTAAGAGTGATAATGCCGCCACAGCTTAACCCTGTATTCTGCGCCATGTCGATCACTTTCTTGCACACTGTGGTTTTACCAATGTGAACAGCGCCTGAAACGATTATATTCATAACATATTTTCTTGTATTATAACCAATAATAATACCGTTGGGCTAATCTTGAGATCAGCCCAACGGGTTGAAAAAAGGCTGAAAGTCAGACTTTACTTTACTGTTTACCAAGTGAATTTGCCGTCAGGCGATTGAATTGCTCCTGTGTAATGTCGGTGTGATAAAACAGGGAATAATATCTTGAAACTTCTTCATAAACATCGTATTGTGCTACATCTGGATAGAGCAATTGAGACATCCAGATCATCCCCAGATATCTTTGCACTGAAGGCGGTTGACCCATCCAGTTGTAAGGGCCAAAAGGTACTTCGTAGTAGTTGCCATTAGCAATGGCAGTGAGGGTTGAGTATACGGGGTCGCCAGCTGCGGCACTGAAGTAACTATCAGGAGCAAAAATGATTACATCCGGATCCCAAAGGATAAGTTGTTCCATATCTACTTCATTACCAGTTCCTTTAC
>CAYNLZ010000074.1:0-2640 GCA_964398255.1 uncultured Dehalococcoidaceae bacterium | reverse complement strand
TGCAGGCGGCAAAGCTGGCGGTCATTGCAATCGTCAGCGCAAAAACAATGCACTTTTTAAACATGAAAATACTCCTTTATTAATATTATTTTTGTCTACCAAATAAGACAACAACTTTCATGGTTGTTAAGAGAATGATAAAAAAGATTTATTTCATGCTGATACCTCCTCTTGATAATTCGACTTAATATTAAAGCTCGTATATTGAATTTCTTCTTTAATCAGATTTTCTGGAACACAAACGCGCACCTTATCTCTGTAGAGGCTTTTAATTTTGACATCAACACCATAGAGTTTGTGTACCAATTCTTCAGTGACAATTTCCGATGGACTCCCATCAGCAAGAATCCTGCCCCGGTGCATTGCCAGGACTCTATCGGAGTACATGAAGGCCTGTTCGGGATTGTGGGTTGATTGGATGATGGTATAGCCTTCTTTGGTGAGTGACCTTATTTGTTCAAGCACGCGAATCTGATTGCCAAAATCGAGGTTAGCTGTAGGTTCGTCCAAAATGAGAACATTGGTTTGTTGTACAAGTGCTCTGGCAATAAGGGCCAGTTGGCGTTCACCACCGCTGATTTTTGTATAACCTCGTTCACGCAGATGGGATATTCCGAGTCGGTCCATGGCTGATTCAGCGAGCTGGATCTGTTTTTTGCCAGGAGTTGAGACTGAGGAAATCTGTACAGATGTGCCTAATAGAACCATATCAAATACGCTGAAATTGAACGAAGGAAAATGGCTTTGAGGGACGTAAGCGATAAGTTTCGCCATTTCCTGTACTCCGAGATTTTTGATATCGATATCTTTAATTGATATTTTACCTTTGTAGTTATCAAAAATGCCCAGCAAGCAATAAAAAAGAGTGCTTTTGCCCACGCCGTTTGGGCCTACAACAGACATTAATTCTCCCTCGCCTACGCTGAAATTGACATCTTTTAACACGCGTGCATCGCCATAACTGAACGACAAATCTGAAACACAAATGCTCAATATACTTCACTCCTCTTCGTAATGAGATAAACAAAAAATGGGGCTCCAATAAAGGCGGTAAGGATTCCAATTGGAATTTCTGTTTGAAGCAAGTTTCTGGAAATATTATCGACAATAAGCAAGAAAATTGCTCCGAATAACATGGTTGCTGGCATAAGATATTTGTAGTTATTGCCCACCAGCATGCGGGCAAGATGTGGTATTACCAGCCCTACCCAGCCGATCATTCCACTTACAGAAACACTTGCGGCAGTGACGAGAGTGGCTGATACGATCATAATCAAGCGTAGTTGTGTAGCATTGATGCCCATGGTGCGGGCCTCTTGATCTCCGAGTGTCAAGACATTTATTCTCCAACGTAAAAGGTAAAGAACAACAAGACCTAAAGCCATTGGAATTATTGCCATAGAAACAGTATCCCACGTGGTACCTGAGAGGCTTCCCATAAGCCAATATGTTATAGCAGGGAGTTGGTCACTGGGGTCTGCCACCAGCTTGAGATACGACGTACTGGCAGAAAATAGTGAACTGATTATGATTCCGCATAAAATAAGTCCTAACAATTTGTTTCCGCGGGCGCGCTGGCTGACAAAATAAACCAGGAGCACGGATAACAGGCTGAATACAAAAGCTGAGATAGTAATAGCCGTGCTATTTCCTCGATTTAATATCGCCAGGGCTGCACCGAAAGCGGCACCTGAGGTTGCGCCCAATATATCCGGAGCCGCCATGGGGTTCTGGAATATTCCTTGATAAGTAGCACCAGCGGCGGATAAACAGCAACCTACAAGGCAAGCCAATACAATTCGTGGCAAGCGCACATTGAACAGGATTTTTTCCATCTGGTCGGTCCAGAAGGGTTCAATCGGAAATATTTTAGAAAAGAGAATTGATAACAATTCTATAGGAGTTATTGGAAAACGGCCTAAAAATACTGATAGCATAATAACTGCAACAAGGATAATACTCAGACTTATGATTATGACCGGATAGGGGATACGCCTTCTGGGTTTCACTCTATTTTTATTAGAGGAAATAGTTCCTGTTTCAGATGTTTGCATTTTTCACCGTTATTGTTGAAAGCAATATTTTGACCATTCAACTTAGAACAAGCGTTGAGATTCCAGATATATTATCAAAGACATAACGGAATGTCAATTAAATCACTGAATATCTTTCGTATGAGAGTGAAGAGAAAGATTGTAGTCTATTCATGTTGTCGTTATGCACAGCTTTAAACGCCTTGATGGTGCCCATTCATGCTACTTGGAGCCCTATGGTATAAAAACTAATAATAATTTACAAATTGAGTACAATAATTTTTGATAAAAATGCAGAGAAGTTGTCATGATTAAGTTGTATAATAAAGGTAGAAGGGTTAATGAGGGGGTGCGAAATGGGTAAGGTATCTGCCAAGGTGGAGTGTGGGTTGTGTAAAGAGGTGTTTATACTGCCTTCCATGACTCATCCACTTCCACCCCATAAACACCTGGGAGTGCAGTGTCCTGGTTCCAACAATCCGGGGAAGTTTTTATCCATTTATCAAAATAAAAAGCCTTATTGGAGATGTTGAACCAGTCCAAACCAAGTTGAAAATCGGATGAATAATATATAAAATTAAGTATGTTGATATTTTTAATAATTGGT
>CAYNLZ010000073.1:0-4662 GCA_964398255.1 uncultured Dehalococcoidaceae bacterium | reverse complement strand
AGCTGGCTTTCCTTGAGCAAGATAAAGCTCAAAGGCCTCCTCGAAGCTGTTTATGTAGCCTCCTTCCAAAAGAGCTCTGGCAATATGAGGCCGGCCAATATTTGATTCACCAGCAATCTGGCAAACCCTCTCCCATTTAATCGGGATACTCAATTCGTTTAACTTGCGAACCATCGCTCTGGCGCGTTCAGCTCGGTCGAAACGCATGCTGTTGCATGTAGAAAGCAATTCGGGATTCTGGCAATCCATAAAGTACCCCAGGAGGTGCAATTCGCTTCCGGGAGCGTAGGTACTGAGCTCTATTCCAGGAACGACAGACAAGGACGGGTGCCTCTCAGCCTGCTTCAACGCAGGAGCAACACCATCAACGGTGTCATGGTCAGTGATAGCTATTGTTTCAAGACCTCTTTCGGCTGCAAGATCAACTATAGCTTCAGGGCTCCAGCAACCATCTGAAGCAGTGGTATGAAGGTGTAAATCGATACTCAATTAACCACCGTCCCTGATAATTCTTTCGATAGAAGTTGCCTTCCCACTCTCTTCATCAATATCGACCAGCATCCCTGTAAACTGTACCCTGCCTTTGGCAGGAGAAAGCCTTCCTGGCATCATAGTCAACACTCTTCTTAAAACAGCATCAATTTCATCACCGATTACAGATTCCACGGGCCCGGTCATACCTATATCACTGACAAAAGCTGTCCCCCGAGGGAATATCCGGTGGTCAATAGTGCCAACATGAGTATGAGTTCCCAGTACAGCACTCACCCTCCCGTCAAGATAACGCCCCAATGCAATTTTTTCAGCAGTTGCTTCTGCATGAAAGTCCACAATAATAACCTTTGGTAACGGATCAACGCTTGAAAGTAAAGCATCCATTGCACGAAAAGGGCAATCATAATTACCAATAAATACACGCCCCATCAAGTTAACAACCATGACGTTTCGTTCAATTATATAGCCTCTGCCGGGCACGCCCGGAGGATAATTAAGAGGGCGCACCAACGGCAAGGAATCAATCTCAGGTATAATATCTCTTTGCGCCCAGATATGATTACCGGAGGTAAGCACGTCAACGCCCGCCTCAATCATTTCACGGGCAGTTTCAGGAGTTACTCCGATACCACCGGCCAAATTTTCTGCGTTAGCAATCACCATATCAAGGTTAAATTCAGCCCGGAGCCCGGGGAGAAGCCTTTGTATAGCTTGCCGCCCGGGCTTGCCGATAATGTCCCCAATCACTAGTACTTTCATTTTTATCTGGCAGTATCCACGGCGCGTGTTTCACGGATTACCGTAACTCTGATTTGGCCTGGATATTCGAGAGTCTCTTCAATTTTTTTCACAATATCCCTTGCCATCCGCATGGCAGAAAGATCATCTACATCTTCCGGCCTGACCAAAATGCGGACCTCTCTCCCTGCTTGTATAGCATAAGTCTTCTCTACACCTTTGAAGCTACTGGCAATATCTTCCAGGGCAGTCAAACGTTTAAGATAAGCTTCAAGGGATTCACGGCGCGCTCCAGGCCTCGCACTCGAAATAGCATCGGCGGCTGATACTATAAAGCCCCAAATGCTGGTGTCACCGGTTTCCAGGTGATGTTCTGCCACTCCTTTGATTACATCCTGGTTACGGTCCCATTGTTTTACAAGGTCCGCGCCAATTTGCGCATGCGAACCTTCAACTTCCCTATCTACTGCTTTGCCGAGATCGTGCAAGAGGCCGGCTTTTTTGGCAGTGTGTACTTTCACTCCAAGTTCAGCCGCAATCAAACCAGAAAGTTGCGCTACTTCTATGCAATGAGCCAGAACATTCTGACCATAGCTCGTTCTGTACTTCAGTCTTCCAAGCAGTTTTATTAATTCAATGTGGAGCCCCTGAACACCAACGTGCAACGTTGCCTGCTCTCCGGCTTGAAGTATAGAGGTTTCAACATCCTCTTTTGCCTTGTTAACCACCTCTTCAATTCGAGCAGGGTGGATTCTCCCATCCAGTATAAGCTTCTCAACCGCCTGACGGGCAATTTCACGCCTTACTGGATCAAAAGAAGACAGGGTAACCGCGCCGGGCGTATCATCAATAATAAGATCAACGCCAGTAGCCTGTTCCAAAGCTTTTATATTCCGGCCTTCTCTGCCAATTAGCCTGCCTTTCATATCATCATTAGGTAATGGAACTGCGGTTGCAGTAGTTTCACTGACAACCTCTGCGGCCGAACGCTGAATCACCTGTGAAAGTATATTGCGGGCTTTTTCATCTGCTTCCAGTTTAATTTTGGTCTCCCATTGGTGTAAGCGACGAGCGCTCTCTGCTTGCATTTCCCTTTCCATACGATCGAACAGCTCAGCTTGAGCTTCTGCTGATGACATTTGAGATATCTCTTCCAGCTTTACGATCTGTTCTTGTTTTACACCTTCAATTTCAGTTTTTATTTCTTCTACTCGCCGGTTCTTTTCCTCCAGGTTTTGCTCTCTTCTTTCGGCATCTTCAAGCTTACGCTCAAGAGTAGTTTCTTTTTGAGCGAGACGGTTTTCCTGCCGCTGTACCTCGCTCCGTCTTTCTCTGATTTCACCATCAGAAAGAGTTTTTTCTTTCTCCACCTCTTTTTTAGCTTCCCTCAGATGCTCCTTGGCTTCCGTCTTTGCCTCAGCGATAATCTGAGCAGCTTCTTTCTTTGCAAGGGTCGCCTGACGTGCAGCCATCATGCCCTTGCTCAAAAACATAGCCATGGCGCCAAACACGACGCCGATGATAAAACTAAATACTATGACCAAAACCGTATCCATAAATTCTCCTTTCCTTCGGTAATCGTATTTGATTCCGAAGACTTATTACAGGTTTTGCCACCTATTTCTCTATTCTGTTACCTCTTTCCATAACTGATTTATAACCGGTTTAATTACTCCGTAATTAAACCCTCGTCGATTCAGAAAATTACCAATCCGGCGCTTAAATATTAAAAAATCTTCTTTATTTTCTCTTAAGGCTTTGGGTCGTGCCGCCGCCAGAGCGTTCTCGTAGTCATTATAGTTTTCAACAGCTTCTTCTATGATTTCTTCACTCAGACCCTTTTCTTTTAATTCGCGGCGAGTCAAAAATGCGCTTTGAGGTTTAAACCTCAGCCGATTTTCAGCCCACTGACGAGCAAATTCCGCGTCGTTGATCAGCCCTCTCTCTTTTAAGTGTTCAATTGATTTTTCTACCACCCTCGTGCTAAATCCTCTTCGCGTAAGTCTTTCTATAAGCTCTTGTTCACTTCGGGCGCGATACGACAGTAGTCTATAAGCTGATTCATTACAGCGATGGACCTCGCCTTTTCCTATTAATACTGCCAGTTGGCTTTCATTTACCTCCATCCCTATCTTGAGCTTGTGTTCAAAAACCAACTCAACAGGAATCGTCAAAACATACGAGCCATCGACATATAGTCGAGCCTTGTCTTTTTTCTTATTTAAGTCAAGAGCAGTAACAGTTCCCATAAGAACCCCAATAAATAATTAAGGCCGAGACAAGCATGCCTCAGCCTTCAAATGCTCCAGTAGATATTCAGTTGTGCTAGCCTGACCAGCTACTCTTGCTAGCCTTTTTTGCTATCAACTTCTCCAACACTGGTGACTGCTGAAGCCCTGATTTCCTGTTCTATTTCCTGCGTAATTTCAGGATTAGCAACAAGAAATTCCTTCGAGTTTTCTCTGCCTTGCCCCAGGCGAACATCACCATAAGAGAAGAAGGACCCTGCCTTTTTTATAAATCCCAGCTCAACACCCAAATCGAGGATGCTTCCTTCACGACTGATGCCAGAAGAAAACATAATATCGAACTCGGCAGTCCTGAACGGAGGAGCGACTTTATTTTTGACAACCCTCGCTCTGACCCGAGTACCGATGGCGCTAGTGCCCTGTTTGAGCGTTTCAATACGCCTTAAATCCAGCCGTACCGAACTATAAAACTTGAGCGCCCTGCCTCCTGGAGTTACCTCCGGGTTACCGAAAACAATCCCCACCTTTTCCCTGAGCTGGTTGATAAAGACTACAGCGGTACCAGACTTTCCAATAGCACCAGTGAGCTTCCGAAGAGCCTGCGACATAAGCCTTGCTTGTAAGCCAACATGAGCATCGCCCATGTCACCCTCAAGCTCTGCCCGTGGTACCAAAGCCGCAACACTATCTACAACCACTACATCCACCGCGCCACTTTGTACCAACCGCTCGACTATTTCGAGAGCTTCTTCGCCGTTGTCTGGTTGTGATATGAGCAATTCGTCAACATCTACCCCGATATGGGACGCATAAACAGGATCAAGAGCGTGCTCTACATCAATACAAGCTGTTGAGCCTCCCCGTTTTTGGGCTTCAGCTATGATATGTAACGCCAGTGTCGTCTTCCCTGAACCTTCGGGGCCATATATTTCTGTTATCCTGCCACGAGGGATCCCTCCGATCCCCAAGGCTAAATCGAGAGCCAAAGTCCCGGTGGGAACTGACTCTACACGTGTAAGGACAGCATCAGAGCCAAGTTTCATTATGGCGCCTTTGCCGAACTGCTTTTCTATCAGGCCAACGGCCAATTCAAGTGCTTTTTGCTTCTCTGTGGTCATTTCTCGCCTTGCATCAGAATAACATAATGACGTGGCATTAACAAGTTAAAGTATTCACTCGT
>CAYNLZ010000072.1:2461-4953 GCA_964398255.1 uncultured Dehalococcoidaceae bacterium | reverse complement strand
TTCAATTGTATTGATTGAATATTTTGTGATACAGTTAATGTCTTTTAGATACGAACCCTCGTCAATTTATTATTTATTACCTGTTCGTGATATCCTATTATGTTGCCTGAGGTAGTGCATGTTAATTAAAGTCAAACAGAATGTCATGAGAGCACTTTGTTCTCTGGTTTTTTTATGCTCTGCATTATTTGCAACTGCCTGTTCTGGACCAGAACTGAAGAGTTTTTCTGAAACGCGCACTATAATGGGCACGTTTACTACTATAACCCTTTACGCAAACGATGAAAGTACCGCGTCTGAAGCATTTAATACTGCATTTGCGAGGATGAAAGAAATTGAACAATCAGCTTCGATACTCGACGAATCAGCCGAAGCTTATCTCCTTAATGCGCAAGGTCAAATTAATAATCCGAGTTTGGACCTTAAAACTTTGGTTGAACTGTCAGTGGAATATGGAGATCTGACCAATGGCTATTTTGACATCACAATTCAACCCCTGCTTGAATTATGGGAAGGTGGTCTCTGGGCGGAAACGCCTCAAATCCAGCAAGAGCGTGTTGATGAAACAATGGCATTTGTCGGATATGATAAGATTATTCTCAACTCTAACTCTATTATTTTGCTCGAAGGAATGGAAATAACGCTTGGGGGAATAGCTAAAGGGTATGCGACAGGTGAAGCCCTCACAACTCTTATAGAGATGGGCATTGAACATGCCATTGTTAACGCTGGAGGGGATATCGCCACTCTGGGAAACAAAGCAAATGGTACCGCCTGGAAAATAACATTGGTAAACCCAGATGATTCTACTCAGTTAATTGCATCTTTTGCCCTCGAAGGCGCTTCCATAGCTACTTCGGGCAATTACGCCAGGTACTTCGACCCAGATGGAAAAGTCAGCCATATAATTAATCCATGGACTGGCTACTCCTCGGTTAGCGATTGTATTTCGGTCACTATTATCACCCTTAAACCTGAGCTCGCCGATGCACTGGCGACAGCGGTCTTTGTCATGGGGCCAGTTGATGGAATGCGCTTCGTTGAGAGCCTTGATGATGTTGAATGTATGATAATCGGCAATGACCGCCAAATCCATCGCTCAAGTGGTCTTGATAAATATGAGGTTCAGGATGAGACTAAGTAGCATTCCCTATAAACACATTACACTCCCCAGTTGCAAGTTTACTGCCTCATCGCCAATTGAGACGATGCCAATTCCTGACCATGTTCTGGTTCCTCTTTCATATTACGGCAATGAATATCAGCCGACAGTCAAAAGGGGGCAGAAAATACTTGGTGGCGAAGAAATTGGAACCAGCGATATCGATTTGATGCCTCCAATCGTATCTTCACTGTCTGGTGAAGTTGCAGGAATAATTAAATATTTTGATCCTTTTTATAATTCTTTGGTTTCTGCTGTTAAAATTATATCCGACGGAGAGGATGAATGGATTGAGTCAGAAAAACCTCCTCGTGTTAACGCTTCAGGCCGCTCTCTGCTCGATTCAATCCAAAAATTGGGTATATATGGGTTGGGAGGCGGAGGTTTCCCTCTATATATCAAATTGGTTTCGGCCTTGAATGTCAAAGTTCATACGTTAATAATCAACGGAATGGAATGTGAACCCTACCTGACTTCTGATTACCGTTTAATGATCGAAAATGCGGAAGATATCATTGAAGGTACGCGTGTTTTACAAAAGATACTCTCTCCGCGGCAGACCATTATAGCCGTAAGTGATCTTTACCCGTCTGCAATTACCAGTCTTGAAAAGGCAGCTTCGAATGCAGATTTGAAAGAAGGTTTCTCGATTGTAAAATACAAATCCGTGTATCCATCCGGTGCCGAGGAAATGCTGGTTAAAACTATATTAAACGTAGAAGTGCCGCCCGGCAAACTGCCACAGGACGTTGGAGCAAGTATCCACAGTGTTGCAACTGTGAAAAGTATTAACGACAGTCTTATGAGCGGCCTCCCGCCAACCGAGAGAATCTTGACAGCCAGCGGGAATCTTGCGAAAAGAGCAAATCTTAAAGTGCGTATTGGCACTCCTATATCAAATATAATTGATTATTGCCAGGAACCGTTAAGCCAAGACAATAATATAATACTCGGCGGCTCCATGACGGGACGAATAGCTTATAACCTTGATATACCTGTTACTTCTTCTGTCAGTGGTGTGCTGGCTCTGAGTGATACCAAAAAACAGGAAGAAGTGTGCATCAGGTGCGGCTTGTGTATCGACGTTTGCCCTGTTAACCTGTCTCCAGTAGATTTGTACTATAATTCACGAGCAGGCAAGTACAATGAATGTGCTAAACTGTGGATAAATGTTTGTTTTGAGTGTGGTAACTGCGCCTTTGCTTGCCCTTCATCAATTCCGCTAGTGGATTATATCAAGATTGCCAAGCGTGAAATCAAGTTGAGGAGAAGCAACAACTTAAGTGGCTGAACAAAATCTCAATAAAGAACAGCTATCACCCGCGCCTTA
>CAYNLZ010000072.1:0-2361 GCA_964398255.1 uncultured Dehalococcoidaceae bacterium | reverse complement strand
GGCATTTTTATTGGCAAGTTTTGCAGGACCAATGGGCACCTGGATAGAACCTGCCGGGTTCGGCGGCGAACTGATTAATAGCATTAATCCTCTGGCTGGTGAAATCAGCGCAGAAATAGGGAATTTTGAATTATACCAAAGCTTGTTGTTTGGCAGTTCAGCCGGATATTTGGGGGGTAGCGCATTACTCGTATTGCTTGGCGGATTGATACTTGTATTGGTTCGCGCGATTGATTTTAAAGTGCCTGTCGCATACCTTGTAACTGTTATTATTACCAGCCTTATTTTCGGCGCTGACCCGATATTCCACTTACTTGCCGGTGGAGTTATGTTCACTGCTTTCTATTTCGCTTGCGACCCTGTAACAACACCCATGTACTGGAAAGGGAGAATAGTATTTGCAGTTGGCGCTGGTATTCTTACCGTGCTCATCCGCCAGTACGGTAATGCAATTGATGGAACCGTCTATGCAATTTTGATAATGAATGCCGTCGTACCGCTTATCGACAGGTATATAAAACCAATACCCTTTGGAACGAAGAAGGCCAAGTCTAGTGCAACTTAGTGAACTTAAGAAATATTATGCTATTGGATTCCTTACCCTTGTGGTATTGATTTCTGTTACCTTGCTTGGTTTTACATACTATCTGACAAAAGACCAGATACAAAGACAAGGGCATGAACAATTCCTTATTCATCTCTCCGCGTTATTTCCTGATATGGACAATTTTGTATACGAAAACGACATTTATACCCTGTTTGATAATGGCAACATTGAAGGTTATGCATTTATTGCTACCACCTCCGGTTACAGTGGAGATATTAATATCATGGTAGGTCTTGCTGACAAGGAAACAATCAAGGGGATTGTTATAATTTCGCAAACCGAAACACCCGGCATTGGCACAAGAATTACAGAGCGCCCTTTTATAAGTCAATTTGATGGAATGGACATCGATCTGGTAAGTTCTGATATTGATACTTTAACCGGAGCAACAGTGAGCTCCAAAGCTGTTATCAATATTGTAAGTCGAATGGCGAAAGAAAAGGTTGCTTTGCTTGATTAGCAATCGGAGATTATATGGCTAATTGGTTAAAAGAATTTTTTAAAGGAATATTCACATCAAACCCGATTTTTGTAATGGCGCTGGGGTTATGCCCAGTGCTTGCGGTTAGTAATTCACTTGATAATGCACTTGGTATGAGTGTAGCGGTGATTTTCGTTTTGCTCTGCTCAAATATACTCGTTTCGGTTTTGCGCAAGTGGGTAGCAAACATAGTCCGCATACCTACCTTCATTGTGATTATCGCTACCTTCGTAACAATAATAAGCCTGGTTTTCCAGGCTTATGTCCCGGAACTCTACAAATCGCTTGGCATATATCTTCCTCTTATAGTAGTAAATTGCATTATACTTGGCAGGGCTGAAGCTTTTGCATCTTCACACAATGTAAGCCTGTCAATCGCCGATGCTCTCGGCATGGGCTTAGGATTTTCACTAGCTTTATGTATTATAGCCACAATACGAGAGATACTTGGAAGTGGAAAGTTAGTCTTGTTTAGCAAAACTCTGTTTACAATCCCAGGTTTTAGCGAACAACCAATAACAATATTCCTGCTTCCAGCGGGAGCTTTCCTCGTCATTGGCCTCTTGTTGGCACTTTTCAGGAGAATGGGGTTAATAAAGAATGACTAGTATGTTAACAATATTTATTGGCATGGCTCTCATCAACAACTTCATACTTGTTAAATTCCTCGGGCTTTGTTCGTTCTTTGGGGTTTCCACCAAGCTTTCCAATGCCGTCAGCATGGGTCTAGCGGTAACTTTTGTCATGGTAGCGGCATCAGCTGTAATATGGCCGATTCATTATTATATTTTAGTTGAGCTTAATGCTGAGTATTTAAGTACCGTGGTATATATCCTTGTAATTGCCACCCTGGTTCAAATAATGGAGTTGGTCATTATGCGTACAAATTACGCTCTGTACAGCGCGTTTGGCATATATTTGGCTCTCATTACAACCAATTGCGCAGTTCTCGGTATTACCCTTTTAAATACCGCCGAAGGATTTAGCTTTATTGAAAGTGTGGTTGCAGCGTTAGGAGGCGGCGCTGGCTTTACACTGGTGATTGTAATCATGTCCGGCATTCGAGAGAGGCTTGATAATTCCCTCATTCCCAAAACCACGGAAGGTCTTCCGATTGCTTTTTTAATTGCAGCACTTCTCGGTTTGGCTTTTTCGGGCTTCGCAGGGATGGTCTAATATGCAGTTGTTTCTGTCCGTGCTGATTATTACATTTATTGGTTTATTATGCGGTACTGCAATTTATATCGTTTATATAAGAGTTCCTCATAAAGTC
>CAYNLZ010000071.1:0-5007 GCA_964398255.1 uncultured Dehalococcoidaceae bacterium | reverse complement strand
TATATGACATAACATTGATTAGCGAAAATTGAAGGATGACAAATAAGAAGAACTGTATAATTTTAAAAACTTGTTGCCGCTTGACGGGTGTATATAACGATTACTGCAAAAAAACTGATAAGCCCTCCTCAACCAGTTGCGCTTGTTAGCTGCAAGGGATTAAAAAACCTAGCTCATTGGTCAACATTTCAATAAGCTAGGTTTTGATTAACATGGTACCAATTTGTTATTCTCATTATTCCTTTGCTTGTTCCAGTGAGATCTTTTTCTATGTGTCTTACTTGAGGGACGTTGATACCTCGTTTATGTACCAACTTAATGTGAGTTACACAATGTGTTTATTGTTTGTCTTTTAAAAGCCAGCGAGCCATATCATATATAGGAATTCCGCCCTTTAATATCAAAGGTTGTTTTGTATTAGCTATTAAAATTTTTGGATAGCCGTCCTTTATGCTTAACAATGGTTCTATTTCTCTTTTTAGCGTTTTTTCGCTGCTAACATCATCTGAGACCTGAACGTAAATTTTTTTATCTGCCTTTATTGCTACAAAATCTACTTCTTTCTGATATAGTTTGCCAACATAGACTTCATAGCCTCTTCTAAATAATTCGATTGCTACTATATTCTCATAGACTCTGCCATAGTCCATATTTTTTCTCCCTAAAATAGCAGATCTAAAACCATGATCGGCTAGATAATATTTCTCAATAGTTGATAAATAAGCTTTTCCTTGAATATCATAGCGATTCATTTTATAAAATAAAAATGAATTAACCATATAAGAAATATAATTCCCTATTGTTATATGATTTGTCTTTTGTAGATTTGTAGTGAGAGCATTTGATATTTTCCTATACGAAGTCAGGTTCGAAATATTAGATAGCATAAAATCACTTAATTTTCTTAATAAAATAGTATCTCTAATATTATGCCTTTCCACTAAATCTCTCATTAAGATTGTTTCGTATACATTTTTTAAATAAGACTTTATATCTTTTTCATCCTTATAACAGTATGCTCCTGACATTCCGCCAATATTAACGTATTCATCAAACGCCTTTATTTCGCCTTTGTAATCAAAATAATCGCAGAATTCAGAGAATGAAAAAGGGAAAACTTCAATTTCTATTGTTCTACCGGTAAATAATGTCGCCAGGTCGCTGCTCAACAAAAAAGCATTGGAACCAGTCAAGTATATATCATATAACCTACTACTATGAATGCTATTTATTGTCTTTTCAAAGTTCTCGCAAAGTTGAACTTCGTCTATAAGTAAATAATTATTTTTATCTGCAAGGTATTCTTTTTCAATATGATCATTCAAGGGCCTATAATTTAACAAATGCTCGTTTTCTAGACTCTGTAAATCTAAATATATAATATTAGCCTTGTTGTCATTATCTTCTATGTATCGAATGTAGGACTTTAGTAATTCGGATTTTCCTGAACGCCTGACACCTGTAATTATTTTTATATCTGGTGTTTGTCTTAGGTTTATCAACCTATTCAAATAACGATTTCGTCTAATAATTTTCATATTACCCCACCCCTAATGAGCATAATCCTACTATAACTGCTTTCCAAATTCAATTATTTTTTAAGTTTGGAAAGCAGTGACTGTAAAATAAACAATTATTTACTGAAAATCTAAGTACAATGTTTTAAAAGGTGTGTTGTTAATTTTCTAGGCAATATCATCCAGTGGCGTACCATTGAACGGTTTTAAATTTACGCTGCGTCTTTTTAGCCTCTTGCGTTGCTCTGTTAATAATAAGCTTTAATAGCCTTTAAACCAGGTTAATAATTGAGCACTAATGCTGAATATTAATCGCGCGTAGCTACAAGTCTTTGTAGTACACATTTGGTGATGCCGTGCTAATTTTGAAGCTTTTTAATTATGGCTATAGTGAAGCCGTAAATGGCTTATTATCAAAAAAGGCTGGCTTATGAAGTAAATGTAAGCTTTATATTGCCAGTCTCCAGTTAATATTTAACGACTTGCCATTTTCTTATAGTATCAATTTAGCAGCTTAGGTGACTGGTGCCACCAGAACAGCCAGCAAAGTAACCGTTTTTAAAAGGTTTGTGTTTATTCCCACTCTATAGTGCCTGGAGGTTTTGCGGTAATATCGTAAACCACCCGATTTATTTCTTCAACTTCATTCACTATCCGGTTGGAGATGGTTGCAAGAAGGTCATAGGGAAGCCTGGCCCAGTCGGCAGTCATGGCGTCAATGCTGGTGACGGCACGTAATGCTACCAGGTAACCGTAAGTTCTGGACTCCCCTTTCATACCAACACTCTTCACATCCGTGAGTATAGCGAAAGTCTGCCAGAGTTCGCCATACAGATTGGCTTTTTTGATTTCGTTCATTACAATCCAATCCGCACTGCGGAGGATTTCCAGTTTTTCCCGGGTGACTTCACCAATAATTCGTATAGACAAGCCTGGGCCGGGGAAAGGTTGACGCCAGACCATTTCTTCCGGGAGTCCAAGTTCCAGGCCGACCTTGCGAACCTCATCTTTAAAAAGAAGTCTTAACGGCTCAAGCAGTTTGAAAGTCATGCTGGATGGGAGGCCACCAACATTGTGATGAGTTTTGATTTTTACAGAAGCTTTGCTTCCTGTAGAAAGACTTTCTATTACATCAGGGTAGAGTGTCCCCTGGGCAAGGAAATCAACCTTTCCTATTTTGGTTGCTTCCTCTTCAAAGACTCTGATAAATTCGGCGCCAACGTTTTTACGCTTCGTCTCCGGGTCAGTAACACCTTTGAGACGGTCAAGGAAGCGATCTGTAGCGTTAACATAGTGTATACGCATACCGAGATTCTCCTCAAATACTTTGAGGGTGCGCTCTCCCTCGTGGCGGCGCAGAAGGCCATTATTAACAAAGATGCAGGTTAATTGATCTCCGATAGCGCGGTGGATTAGAGTAGCGACCACGGAAGAATCAACTCCTCCTGAGAGAGCCGCTATTACCTTGCCATCACCCACTTCTCTTCGGATATGATCGATACTGTCGTTAATAAAGCTGCGCGTTGTCCAGTTTCCATGGCAACCGCATATGTCATAAACGAAGTTTTTAAACATGGTTTTACCGTATGGTGTATGGACTACCTCTGGGTGAAGCTGGATTCCAAAAATACGGTCATCGCTGCCTATCACTGCAAATGGTGCATTTTCTGTATAGGCCATAACTGAAAACCCTGGAGGCATTTCTATAACGCGGTCTCCGTGGCTCATCCATACTGGGGAAGAATCAGGAATATTGGCAAGAAGAGCAGAGTCGCTACTGATAATATTGAGCGGAGAATGCCCGCATTCCGGGTTAACTCCTGGTTCAACCTTACCGCCAAGTTGGTAGACCAGAACTTGCTGCCCGTAACAAATTCCTAATACCGGCAGTTTGGTGGAGTATATATATGAAGGTGCCAGAAGGGCATCTGGAGCGTTTACAGAACCAGCTCCGCCCGAAAGTATGAAACCCTTTGGGTTGAGGTGAGAAATCTTTTCCCACGGTGTATCAGGGTTAATGAGCTCGCAATAAACGTTAAGCTCGCGTATGTGCCTGGCTATTAACAGAGTGCTTGGAGAGCCAAAGTCAATTATGACGATTGTTTCTTGCTTTGTTGGGCTGACTGAATCAGAATCCAGGGATTGCTCCCCTTTTATTTCCTTGGCAATTTCAAGGTAAGTAGAGACCTCAATATCTCCACTTGTGGCTACTCTGTACGTGTCTGCGGGATCGGTAATCTCTGGCTTTTCAGGCATAATCGCAACCTTTTTAATGTTTTAGTGAAAGATTATCACTATGCTATACTAGCGTCAAGTTTGGCAAAGGGTAACAACCATATGGAATATAAGGCAAAAACTACTCTTGATGAGCAGATTTTAGCTGCTGTTGAGGTTTTACTTTCCGGAGGAGTAGTCGCTTTTCCGACCGATACTGTATATGGTTTGGGGGCTATATATACTCATGCTGATGCCGCACGACGGATTTATAGAATTAAAAGCCGGTTACAAACCAATGCCCTGCCTTTGATAATAGCTGATTATGAACAGCTTATGGATATTACCATTGGAGTAAATGATTATGCCCAGGTTCTTATGGAAGCTTTTTGGCCTGGGCCGCTTACCCTGATATTACCAAAGTCAGATAAAGTTGGACATGATATAACTGGTGGGCTGGATACAGTGGCTGTCCGGATGCCCGGCCACCAGGTTCCTTTACAGCTTGCCGGCAGAACTGGCCAAGCCATATGTGGGACCAGTGCTAATATAAGTGGAAGAAAAAGCCCTGTTTCCTCAATGGACGTTCGAAATCAATTAGGGAACAAAATAGACTATTTAATAAGTGTTGGAAATGAAGGTAGTGGTATACCTTCAACAATTGTTGATGTAACAGGGAAAAAGCCCATTATCATACGCGAGGGGACCATTACAGCAGTGCAAATAAACAGTGTTTACCAATTCGCAGCAAAGGAGGTCGGCTGGCAATGATAGCGATAGGGAGTGACCACAGGGGATATCGGGTCAAGCAGCAAATCATGCTTCTTTTAACCCAAAAAGGTCATACGTTTAAGGATTTGGGTGCGTACGATGAACAGCCAGTGGACTATCCCGATATAGCTCAGCTTGTAGGGGCGGAGGTGGCGAGTGGAGCAGCGGATAAAGGCATACTCATTTGCGGAACAGGCATTGGGGTCTGCATAGCTGCCAATAAGATAAAAGGCATCAGGGCCGCCATGTGCCACGATGTTTTTTGTGCCCTCAGATCCCGCCAGCATAACAATGCTAATGTATTATGCTTGCCAGGTGATATTCAGGACGTGCCAATTGATGAAATCGTGAAGACTTTTCTTGAGACCGGGTTTGAAGGTGGAAGACACCAGAAAAGAGTTGATAAAATAACCAAAATGGACAATCGCTAACGCCGGCGTTAAAAATTCAAACACCTGATAAAGTTCAGACCTTTTTGAAGACCGTTCATTAAGAAAGATTTTCT
>CAYNLZ010000070.1:0-5135 GCA_964398255.1 uncultured Dehalococcoidaceae bacterium | reverse complement strand
CCTCGAATACACTTGACCATGTTCTGGATAGAGGTTGCGGCTGCCGTAATAACGTGTGTTTCAACATCCAGGCGGAAGCCATGCATTCCAACGGGGTTTTTGACTCCAGCCTGGCCATCAACACTATAGCCACGGGGTATTACGTGAAGTAACCGACGATCATTTGGTACTTTGACGCTTTGCGCTGAAGTCAGCACTCTTTTCAGATCATCTGACCGAACCAGGCGGTCATTTCGGGTGATAGCTACCACTCCCTTGTTATTCATGGAGTTTACATGGCGCCCAGTCACACCGACATAAGCTGATTCTACCCGATAGTCACAAGCCTGTTCTGCTTTTCTGACTGAGTCCCTGATTGCTTCACGTGCTTCATTGATATTCACCACGAGCCCTTTATGAAGCCCATGAGAGGGGGCCGTCCCCACTCCTACGACGCGGATACCACCATTATCATTGTATTCTGCAATTGTAGTACAGATCTTGGTTGTACCTACGTCAATTGAGGTTATAATTGACCTTTTCCCCATTTGTTCCTCCTTTTTCTTTATCATAATTCTTGTTTAACCGTATGTAGCATAATTTTTCACATCTCCCAGCCCTCCCGGTCTTCTTTTAATCTTCATTTTTATATTCATAATATTTAGCCATCTGCATTGGAGATGGTAACCTATTGTTTAATTCAAGCTCATGCAACCGGTCATACCAGCCAGACAACCAGTCAGGCTTATAAAAAAAAGCCCCGCAAAATTGAGACTGGATTCAGAACGATCAATAATCCGCTCAACAATCCGTATGCGAGCGCTTCGACTTCTTGGATTTTTTTGTATTTCTTCCGGAGAAGGAGTAATAACTTTCTTGTTTATCTGTTTAATACTGGCCCGGTGAGAACAGTTGCAAACCGGTACTCCAGGAAGACAAACACAATCCCTTGATTCTTCCTTAAAGAGTCTTTTTACAATGCGATCCTCGAGAGAATGATAACTGATCACCACTATTCGCCCTCCGGAACCAAGCAAATTCAATGCCTGGCGGAGAGCAGATTCAAGGTTTTCCAGCTCCTGATTTACAGCAATACGAAATGCCTGGAAAGTACGAGTTGCTGGATGGATACGCCCCTTCTTACCACCAACAGCGCGTGAAACGATATCAGCAAGCTGGGTTGTCGTATGTATGGGCCGATTGCGAACAATGCCAGCTGCAATACGCCGACTGGCAGGCTCTTCTCCGTATCTGTATATAATGGAAGCAAGATCTGCTTCCTTATAAGTATTAACTATATCTTCTACAGTAACTTTTTGATCTGGACTAAAGCGCATATCGAGCGGAGCTTCATGTTGAAAACTAAACCCTCGGCCTTCCTGGCTAAGTTGCATCGAAGACAGGCCAAGATCAAAAAGAACACCATTAAGTGGGAAAAAGTTCCGCTCAAGACATTCTTCTTCAATATGAATAAAGTTACGATTAACAATCAAGGCTGATGAACCAAAAGTGACAAGGCGCTCCTTGGCTACCTTGACGGCGTAAGGATCAGCTTCAAACCCCAGCAGTTGGCCTCCGGGAGAGCTGGCTTCCAGAATCAGCTTGGCGTGGCCACCGGCACCGACAGTACAATCCACATACCTGCCACCGGGCTCCACTTTCAACCCCGTTATAGCTTCGCCAAGCATTACTGGCAAATGCAACCCGTGTACTGAGTTGTTATTCATTTTCTAGACTCTCTATAATCTGCCAGACTTGCTCTTGGGCTATTGCCTGCTCTTCCTGCCATTCCGCCGGGTTCCATAACTCCAGGTAATTATTGGCACCAGCAATTATCACCTCATCCACAATGCCGGCGCTTTCTTTTAATTTTGGTGGAAGAGTGACCCTGCCCTGTCCATCCAGCCGTATCAAAAACGCACTGGCAAAAAGAGCTCGGTTAAGACGTCTTTGTTTTTGGCGCGAAATGGCACTGCCATTGGTAACTTCCTTGGCAAGTTTTTTCCACTCTGCCAGCGGATAAGCAGTGATGCAATTTTCAACACCGCGGGTAAGCACCAAACCTTCTTTTAATAAAGAACGAAAACGGGGAGGTATAGGGAAACGACCCTTTTCATCCAACCGATATTCAAATTCTCCAAAAAACACTGCGACCCCTTTTTAGCCTATTTCTCCCACTTCATCCCACTGCATCCCATTTTACACTACTAGACATATCCTTTGTCAAGGTTTTTTTAGGAAAATTTGAGGAAATTTAAAATTCTTTTGTTATGTATAGTAAGGCTGTGATAAAATCTTCCGTGGAGGGCAACAAAAAAAGATATGCGGATTGATATATTGACACTATTCCCAGAGATGTTTGAAGGACCGTTCGCAAGCAGTATTATAGGTAGAGCGATATCTAAAGAATTAGTCTCTATTTATGTAAACAACTTTCGTAACTATGCGCATGACCGCCACCAGGTTGTTGATGATTATCCTTACGGTGGTGGTGCTGGAATGGTGCTAAAACCGGAGCCGATTTTTGAAGCGGTTGAAGATCTGTTGGGCCAACCTTATGTAAAGAACCCCAAAAAGCCGGTAATTTTACTCTCCCCTCAAGGTCGGGTTTTTAACCAAAAAATTGCCCAGGAATTATCTCTTTGTGAAAACATAATTCTCATCTGCGGACACTATGAAGGGTTTGATGAAAGAATATCTGAACACCTAGCAACTGATGAAATCAGCATTGGGGACTATGTTCTCAGTGGTGGTGAACCGGCTGCCATAGTGGTAGTTGATGCCATCATCAGATTAATACCCGGAGTGATTGATGAACAGTCAACAGCAGATGATTCATTCAGCCGTGGCCTGCTTGAGTACCCTCAATATACCCGCCCTTCTGAGTATCGCAATTATTCGGTCCCTGATATTCTTCTTTCAGGCAACCACGGAGAAATAGAAAAATGGCGCCGGACACAATCGTTGAAACGTACTCTTGAGCGCCGCCCGGACCTTTTAAAGACGGCCTCACTTACCAAGGAAGAGCTAAAACTGCTCTCTCGTCTTTTGGCAGATAGCTCCGAAAACGCAAGTATATAGTATATATAATGTAGACTGATTCTTTTTATCGAAAATAAAAAATGCCATCAACGGTCTGGCTCAGTCCACAAACTTGCCAAACGAGTGCCAATAATGCTTTAATAGTTAGGTTTATAAGTTGAGATTAGGAGATAGGTCAAAACCATGGAATTCAAAGAGCTTGTAGCCACTGAAGCTAACCCGAATATCCCCGAACTTACACCTGGTGACAGCGTTAAAGTTCACGTCAAAATTGTCGAGGGCGAAAAAGAACGCACCCAAATTTTTCAGGGTATCGTCATCAAAGTAAAAAAAGCTCTTGACGGCGGCAATTTTACCGTTCGTCGTGTTGCTTACGGAATAGGCGTTGAGCGCACTTTTCCTTTCCGCTCTCCCCGTGTAGAAAAGGTTGAAATTCTAAGACATGGCAAAGTACGTCGCGCCAGACTATTCTACATGAGAGGGCTGAGCACGAAAGCCGCTCGTTTGAAAGAACGGCGTCCAGTTCAGACCGAAACAAAAGATTAATTGCCACCGCAAAGGAGGATCCCTTTGCAGTATGCTGATGTCAGCGTCAACTCGCCTTCCGGTATAAAATCTACTTTTTCTTATCATATACCGGAAGGAATGAAAATCCAGCCCGGACAAGCAGTGTGGGTGCCGTTTGGCAGAAAAACATTACAGGGAATAGTTGTCCAAACAAGTGATATTCCCGGTTATGAGCAAACTCGCGATATCACTGGAATTGTCGAGCCTGAAGTCGTACTTGAGGCAGCACAGCTGGAACTGGGCAAGTGGTTATCTTCCTACTATCTGTGCCCCCTCTTCCAATCTCTGGCATTAATGCTTCCCCCGGCGTTCACCCGTTCAAGCCGCCAATTTTTTACAAAAAACCCGGATGCCGACCTTAGTCAACTTGAATCACTCGGAAAAGATGAGCAGGAATTATTTGAAATAATCTCTGTCGCTGGCTCCCTCGAACAAAAGGAAGCTGAAAAACATATGGGCAAACGGCGCACACAAAAAGCCGTTTCCAACCTCGCCGAGAATAATCTGATACACCGCTCTTTTAATATAAGCCCGGCCAGGATCAGCCCAAAAAAGGAAACCCTTATTGAACTAGCCATAGATCCAGCCAGTGCTCTGGATATAATTGCGAACCTCCCTGCTCGCTCTGCTAAGCAAGCCGCGTTATTAAACTACCTCGTCAAAGCACAAAAATCAGTGTCGTGGAAAGAAGCAAGCCAGGTAACAGCTACTACACTATCTACAAGAAAAACTCTTGAGAAGAAAAACCTGGTTACAATCACCGAAAAGGAAACAATGCGCCGTCCCCTGCCAGTATCAACCCGCGCCCCTGAGATGCCGCTACAACCCAACAAGGCGCAAGCACTTGCTCTCGAGAAAATCACCGAAAATCTTAATGTTGGCAAATTCCAGACTTTTCTCCTGCATGGCGTTACCGGCAGTGGAAAGACTGAAGTATATCTTCAGGCTCTTGCCGAGGCTATTAAACTGGGTAAAAGAGCAATAGTATTGGTGCCAGAAATAAGCCTGACTCCGCAAACCATCCAACGTTTTACTGCCCGTTTCCCCAACCAGGTCGCGGTTCTGCATTCATCCTTGAGTCTGGGTGAAAGATACGACCAATGGCGAGAAATTAAAGAAGGGAAATACAACGTGGTTATAGGGGCTAGAAGTGCCATCTTTGCCCCACAACCCAATCTTGGGCTGGTAGTAATCGATGAAGAACATGAATGGAGCTATAAACAAGACGCCCCCTCCCCGTATTATCATGCAAGAACCGTTGCCATCGCGTTATGCACTTTTAACAGGGCGGCACTGGTACTTGGCACTGCAACGCCAGACGTTGAAACTTATCACAATGCTTTAGCGGGTGAATACAAACTTCTCGAACTTCCCGAAAGGATTACGCAAGGAAAACCTTCTTCTCTTCCTGAGGTTACGGTAGTCGATTTAAAAAAAGAACTTGTTGAAGGCAATCGCTCGATATTCAGCCGTCTACTCCAGGCAGAAATCCAATCTGCACTGGAGCGAAAAGAGCAAGTAATTTTGTTTTTAAACCGACGAGGGGG
>CAYNLZ010000069.1:0-5135 GCA_964398255.1 uncultured Dehalococcoidaceae bacterium | reverse complement strand
TACTCGCCGCCACCGCCTGCACCAGGTTACCTTCAATATTGAAGAAGATTACAACCTCCAGGGCTCTCACCTGTTCCTCGGTCAGGATCAGGCTTTCCTGTGCCATTTTGACTTCCAGCGCCTTAAGGCGTTTCTGGAAGGTTTCCAGGTCATGGCGCAGCCAGATGGACCTGACTCCACTGGGAGATACAAAGACCCCCCGTCTTCTTTAGTTCATTCGAGGTTCTCATTTGGCCGTATGCCGGCTTTTCAATGGCAAAGTCTATAACTGCCTGCTCGATATGTTCATCTACCCCGTTTTGATACAGGGCTTCTTGCGGCTAATCTCCTGCAAGGCAAGCTCTCCGCCTTGTTCATAGAGCTACTTAAACCTATAGAAGCTATCGCGGGAATAGCCCATTACCTTGCAGGTTTGTGAGACATTGCCTAGTGTTCGGGCTAACTTGATTAGCCCTAGCTTGTTCTTGATGATTTTCTCTTCTGTTGTTATCTGACATTTCCTTTCTTAACCTTGTTTAATTTATCCGAAATGTCAGATTAAGTCTAGACTAGTTCAGTTAAACTTACCAACCTACAGACTCAGCGACAATTTGCACCTCTCCCGTTGGAATATTCTTACTAGCTATCAATGTAAGCTCGAACAATGTACCTGGAGTAGTAGTTTGTGATGGAAGAACCATATTCCATTGGATCATATTTTCATCTTCTCCGCTATAAAAATAACCAACGATACCGTTGATACTTACAGTTGGAACTCCCGATATTTTAAGGGGAACGACGGTTTTATTGATAGTAAGATCAATATTATAATCATCGCTTTTTACGATTAAGAGCTTTAATGTGTTACTATCTTCCAGAATTATATTCTGCACTGTATAACCCTCAGGCATTCCATGTGGGCTGGGAACTTCTGCACCTATAACTTCAGATGCCTGCTCTAGGGTGACTTCTCGTGGGAATACCGTTGAATTGTTCTGTATTTCCTCTTGGTTATTAAAACAAGATAGTCCTACTGTCATAAATATAGTGCAAAGAATTACTATTATAATTGGTTTTAGTTTCATTTGTTCACCTACCTGTCTGTTTAATTAGGCAAAGTATACTACAACGCTTACCTGTTTTTTTGCAAGTGAGAATTCCCCACTATTGCAAAACTTTTTCCCCAGGCACCAGTGGGGAATTTTAGTTTAATACTATTGCCTCCACCTCCTCATTTAATGATTCTTCAACCATGCTTTAATTCCATTTAATTTATTGTGCCAGTCCCGATTCCCGCATCCGGTTACTCTGGCCGGGAAACAACAGCAGGTGGCAGTGGTGTAATATCCTGTCCAGGATGGCTCCGGTCATCTGTTCATCATAGAAGACATTGACCCAGCGGGAGAATTCCAGGTTGGTATTGATAATGAGCGTCTTGCGTTCATAACATTCGGAAACCACCTCAAACAAGAGCTGTGCACCCATAACGGTTCTCAAGTAGTGGTTAACTTAGACCTGAACGAGAATTAGTTGATTAACAAGCGATTCATTCAGCTATTGTTCACATATGGGTGCTATAATGCTAAACATGAAGGTGCTAATGGTTGAAGATGATTGACATGATGAACATAAATAATGTTCATAGTTTGATGATATGCTTGAATACATAATTACTTCCAGGGTAAAGAGAAGTCTTCTCAGGCTCGTCCTGACCAATCCAAATAATGAATTCTATGTCAGGGAGATTTCCAGACTGATAGAGGAGCCAATTAATGCTGTCCGAAGAGAATTAGGGTATCTTGAAAAAGCCGGATTAGTTAATACGCGATATGCTGGCAACCTTAAATACTACTCTGCAAATAAGGAGCCTCCAGTTTATCCTGAAATGAAAAAATCATATACACCACCGCCGCCTTTGGGGATTATTTAGCAGACAAATTAACCGATTTAGAGCAAATTGAACTAGCTTTTATTTATGGTTCTGCGGCTAGAAGCGAAGAGAGGCAAAACAGCGACATCAACCTGTTTGTTGTTGGAGATATCGAAGAAGACGAAGTTCATAAACTAATTTCTCTTATTGAAACGGATATAGGCAGAACGATCAATTATACCTTAATGGGGCAGGAAGAGTTTAACAAAAGACTCAAAACAGGTGATCCTTTTGTTAAACGTGTCATGAAAGAAAAGAAGATAATGCTAAAGGAAAGCTATGACAATATCAAACGTGAAACGGCTCAAGTCAGAAATTTGAATGAATGGCGCCTCTAGCGTGAACAGCAGTTTTCTAATACCACCATATCTCGTGATGAATATTGGGATACACTTAATTATTTCAATAATTCTATAAATTCTTCGACGCTGATTTCGGCAATATGTATAATTTTCCTTAAAACGCCCTTACTCAATGTTTTGTGCGTAGGCACCGGTAATGGAGCTTTGCCCACGCAAGCAAGCCAAGCATGGCTTCCTTTAATTCTTTTCACACTGTAACCAAGTTTTTGCAGCGCAGCTATACACTGATCCCCAGAAACCACCGGGAGTTTCGGCACTACACGGCTACCTCTACCTGCTCCAAGGTGTACTCATAAGGAATCGGCACCCCTTCTTCTGCCATGTCGTCCAGACAAAGACTAATGACTTCTTTTATATTTTCCAATGCTTCTTCCTTGGTTTTCCCCTGGGTAAAACAGCTTTTTAACACTGGCACCTCAGCCAGATAATAACCATCTTCATCCCGGGTAATTACAACAGGCAGCTTGATATTTTTCATATTATCACACTCTCAGCCCTTATTTATGAATTATATCATACAACAGTGCTCAAGTAGTGGTTAACTTAGACCTGAACGAGAATTAGTTGATTAACAAGCGATTCATTCAGCTATTGTTCATATTTGGATGCTATAATGCTAAACATGAAGGTGCTAATGGTTGAAGATGATACCAATCTTGCCGAGGTAGTTAAAAAAGGGCTTGAAGAAGAAAACTATACTATAGACTGGGTTACTGACGGCAACGATGGCATTGATATGGCAAAAGCATATGCTTATGACCTGATTATCCTGGATATCATGCTGCCCGGACGAGACGGTTTTGAGGTTTGCCGAGCTATCAGGGCAAGTAAAATCAAAACACCCATTCTCATGCTTACCGCGCGTAATCAGGAAGATGACCGTGTAAAAGGCCTTGATACCGGCGCTGATGATTACCTTGTTAAACCTTTCAGCTTTCCTGAACTGTGCGCTCGTATTCGCGCCTTAATACGACGCTCAAGCAACGAATGCAGTGCCGTACTCACCAGCGGCCAGCTGTCAATTGATACGGTGTCCAAAGAGGTAACCTTTGCAAATTCCACTATCAGCCTGACAGCCAAGGAATATACTGTTTTAGAGTATCTGATGTATAACCAGAATTCTGTAGTTACCCGAGAGATGCTTGAAGGGCAGCTCTGGGATTGTGACGCCGAAGCATTCTCAAATGTTATCGAAGTGTTGATAAGCCGTATCCGCCGCAAGCTCTGCCCGGAAGATAAGGAAGCTGTAATAAAAACAGTGAGGGGTTTAGGGTATGTTATCCGGGATACGTAAAAAGCTGGGCAGTCTGGCTTTCAAACTGCCAGTGTTCCATGTCATTTCTGTAGTTATCTTACTGGCTATTTTTCTTGCGTTAACTTACTTTACAAATACAAACCAGGCATACAAATCTATCGAGCAAACTCTTGAAATAGGCCCCGGATACATGGAAGGCGTAAATCCTGCAGAGGTAAATCTGCCCTCCATTTCTGGCAACATCACAGCAAAGCAGATCTTAAGCCAATTCAGCAAGTTTGAAGCACAGTGCATCAACGCCACCACTACCCTCGATGGAAATACCGGTTTTATTATCAGAGGTGACTATAACACCGGACCGGTTACGGTTTATAGCCATCACTTCCCGGGCACTTTTATCGTTCATACCAGCGGCGAGTTGTTCACACGGGTTTTCTATTACTATGAAATGGCTGAATATGATGATTTCGTATTTGTAGCCAGCATTGATCGGGCCTCACTTCAAATGCTCTCAACCGTCCAGAACTCGCTCCGCCAAACCATTTATCTTTCATCTCCCCTTGTGCTTTTGTCTGTTGTGTTTGCCTGGTACGTCACACGGCAGACAGTGAGCCCACTCTCGGACATTGCCCAAACAGCTGAAAACATCAGTGAAAGAAATCTGGGCTACCGGGTAGACTATTATTCAGATAATGAAATTGGCTCCCTGGCCACCTCTTTCAATCGCATGACAGAACGGCTTGAAAGAGCCTTTAGCTCACAACGGCGCTTCATCTCAGATGCAGCTCATGAACTCAGAACTCCTCTTGCTTCCATGAAAACTGCCATTTCTTACGCTCTTACCAAACCCAGGACCGAAGAAGTCGACCAACAGTTGTTGGTTAATCTATACCAGCGCACAGAAACCATGGAGCGCTTAATTAACGAACTTCTCAAACAGGCGAGAATTGATGAAGATGGCTATATTGGTGGACAGGTGGCAAGTATATCAATCCTGATAGATACCATAACAGAAGCCTTTGAGCCGTTATTTGAAGAAAAAACCATTACTTTCACCCATCATTCAGAAGGCGATTTGCATATAAAAGGTGATCAAAAACTGCTTTTGCGGCTGTTTTCAAACCTGCTTGATAATGCAGCCAAACACACGCCTGCCGGTGGACAGGTAAGCCTTGAGGCGCTCAAACAGGAAAAGCAGGCAGTCATCAAAATAAGCGACACCGGTTGCGGTATCGCACCTGAGCATATTGACAAAATCTTTGACCGTTTTTATCGTATATCATCCAGCCGGCCTTCCAAGACGGGCTTCGGCCTGGGACTATCTATCTGCCAGTCTATCGCCAAAAGCCATGGTGGCGAGATAGAAGTAATAAGCGAGCCAGGTAAAGGCAGTACTTTTACTGTGACTTTGCCTCTAGCAAAAACTGGGTGACAGCGCGCTGCACTATTACAACTCCTCAGGTAAAAACATCGCTAACCAGAGCTGTATGCTGGAGTCACCTTTTTGCTTTTTAAGCGTACTCTCTTTCCTGGGGTTATTTAGCTTTAACCATCTGTACTACACTCAAGCCGCTAACCGCCAGCCCCAAAATGGCTGTCAACGCGGTTA
>CAYNLZ010000068.1:2443-5355 GCA_964398255.1 uncultured Dehalococcoidaceae bacterium | reverse complement strand
CCATTGTTGCCGGGACCAACCAGAATTGCCACTTTTTTGGCACTGATATCACCGACAAAACCAATAAGCTTTTCTGCAATGGTTCGCCCTGCGTTTTCCATTAATCGTTCGGGCGGAACTCCCGCAAATCCGGATTTCCGCTCAATCTCTCTCATTTGGGAAACGGTGACCAATTTCAAAGTAAGCCTGCCTTATGGAATTAATATAGAGTTTAGCTTTATGCAGTCTGGTGGTCAACATAAAACCTTCCTTGCCAGATTATTTTTGACTCAAAACAACCAATCAGGATAAAGTATTCTAATCGTTTAACCAAGCAGGGAGGAGATATTTTGCCGGGAGTTCTTAATTCTGACCAGATCAAGCAACTAGCCAGCCAGGAGCCGGCACTGATTTCCGGCTGCATTGATATTTCTGAACAATTACAACCAAGCGGTATCGATCTTACACTTAAAGAAATCTTTTTCTTTACTTCAGCCGGGAAGATAACCGCTTCCAACAAAAACAGGCTGGTGTCAAACCTTGAAGCACTCCAATTTGATAAAAGCGGGTACATTCATCTGGCTCCTGGAGCGTACCTGATTACATACAATGAAACCGTAAACATTCCTCTTAATCTGATGGGGCTGGTATTTCCGCGGAGCAGTTTGCTAAGAAGCGGGGTAACTGTGAACACCGCGGTATGGGATCCGGGTTATTCGGGGAGAGGGCAATCCATGCTTTCTGTTTCAAATCCCAAAGGATTTACGCTGGAAAAAGACGCCAGAATCGTGCAGATGGTTTTCTTCACCCTTGAAGACGCATCAAGCGGTTATAGTGGTATTTACCAGAGAGAAAACCTGGAATAGCTTTTTATAATACTGTTAGCGGGCAACTGCCAGCGCCTGGGGGATCAGGCGGAAGGTAACCGGGCCTTCACCAAGCAGCTCTCCATCGGCGCTGACTGGCATGCGTTGCTCAGGACACACCTCGATCTCGGTAGCCAAAGACACACTTACCTTCGGATGAGTAATATGAGTGCCCTTGTAGATGCGAGGGAAGGCTTTCAAGAGCTCAAATTTTCCAATGTCTTCAATGGTTACAACATCAAACTTGCCATCACTTAACTCGGCATGTGGAGCTACTTTCATCCCACCACCAAAAAAGCGCCCGTTGGCAACAATCACGCTCAAAAAACGACCTCGCCTGGTTTTACCATCAATAGTGAGCTTGAGATCACGATTTTGATAGCGAACCAAAGTGCGAACCAGTGACGCCAGATATGGCACAGTGTTGGATACAAAAGAAGGCCTGGCCATACGATTTGCACCTTCAGCCACTTCCGAGTCAAACCCGGTACCGCAATAATTTATAAAATAACGGCTATCTTTTACGCCTTCGTGATAAAAATCTACCTGGCCAATATCAACCAGAAAGCGATCCTGCCTTTCCAGAAACTTGCATGCTTCCAGTGGATCTCTGGGAGTACCAGTCGTGCGAATAAAGTCACTGCCAGTGCCGGTATTAATAACGCCGAGTGTCGTATTCTTCCGATTGGAAGAAGCAAATATCCCATTGACGACTTCATTAACTGTACCGTCACCGCCGATAGCTATTATAAAACTATAGCCTTGGTCGGCGGCAGAGCGGCCTAGTTCTATACCATGCCTCGGTTGACGGGTAAACTCATAATCGTATTGAAGGCCATTCAGAGTAAGATGTTGTTGAATTTGCCCCCATTTGCGCTGTGTGGATCCGCCGCCAGCAACAGGATTTATGATTACCTTCGCATAATTTTTTGGCATTTTCTCACCAGCCTTGGTTATATTAATCCATAAAATTAATTATGTTGGAAGGTCTTTGGGCTTTGCAATAGTTTATACCAGCATCTTCGAATAGCTGCAAGAAGCTTTCATCGCTGTAGTCACCAAAGCTCACATAATCTTTTATCCGAGCATTAACAAGCATTTTAGCACATAGAACACAAGGTGAATGGGTTGCATATATCGTTGCACCTTCCAGGCTTATTCCATGAAGGGCGGCCTGGATAATTACGTTTTGTTCGGCGTGAATAGCCCGGCAGACTTCATGACGTTGGCCAGAAGGGATGTTATTTTCATTGCGCAGACAGCCCAATTCCAGGCAATCCGCCGCTCCTGCCGGTGCACCGTTATAACCGGTAGTCAGAATATGCTTGTTGCGCACGGCGACTGCACCAACGTGGCGCCTCATACATGTGGAACGCTCAGCCACAACCGCAGCAAGTTTAAGAAAGTATTCATCAACAGACGGTCGTTTCAATTTGATTCTTCCTGCCTGTGCAGTATTTCCCTCACCTTCCCGGCAAGGTCTTCAAGTGAGCCTTCGTTTATGATGTTATAATCAGCCATGGCTATCGGGCCACCCTTGTTAAGATTTTCAATTTCTGCGAGGTCACGGCTAAAAGCTTCGTTTGAAGTAAGTGGGCGAACTTTTCTTGAGCTTAACCGATGGTGCCGGGTGACAGGGGAAGCAAGGACAGCAAGCACAGCGAGCTGGCCACCATAACAATCCTTGAGGCTTTTGTATTCCTCCCATGAATAAAGCCCATCTATAGCTACCGAACTATATTTA
The DNA here is from genome assembly GCA_964398255.1 of uncultured Dehalococcoidaceae bacterium. Taxonomy (GTDB): domain Bacteria; phylum Chloroflexota; class Dehalococcoidia; order Dehalococcoidales; family CSSed11-197; genus CSSed11-197. Next base: position 2,766 of record CAYNLZ010000068.1, on the reverse strand, counting down.
AGCGCCTGGTCTATTTTAGGCTGGTTGAGCACTGCATACGCTTCCATGCCATATTCTTTCCTGAGGGATTCCCGTACAGTCCGTTCATTTTCTTCGTTTATAACGAGGCCACGTTTTCTTATTTCATCATCAGTGATATCACCAAAACGTACAACCTTACAGCTGTTTTCCTCAAAAAAACGCGCCGCTTCGGTCTTGCCGGCGCCAGCCATTCCAACTATCGCATAGAGTTTCAACAATCACCCCCGGTAAATTAAACGCCTCATTATAAAGAAAACATACTTCGCATGCCAATAAAATATCCGATACCGGCACCGCCGATA
>CAYNLZ010000068.1:0-2343 GCA_964398255.1 uncultured Dehalococcoidaceae bacterium | reverse complement strand
CTAACAAATATTTTCACCCAGTTATAACCAGCAAGGTCAAGCCTTGCACGAACTTCTTTAACAAGATCGACAGTAACTCCGCCTCTTTCTGCCGGAGTGTCCAAACGAATACTTCCCAGACGTTTCCCCAAAGCCTCTGCCACTCGCAGACTTTCTTCAGCCTCATCTTTAAATGTATCGACTAGCGCAACTCTTCCTATGCTTTCAGGAATATGTTTATCAAATGCAACCGTTGCCCTCACAGTGTCTCCCATCACAAGTATCAGGGAGTGCGGCATTGTTCCGCTGGCCACAGTTTGTGTCATTTCCGCTCCTAAAATACTTGAGCATGCCTTACAGCCACCGATTATTGCCGAATAATCCATTATTGCCGCAACGTTGGGATGAACATGCCTTGCGCCGAAGCTAATCACTGGGATATTGCCCGCCGCTTCCACACATGCACGTGCCGCGGTAGCCCACCCGCTTCCATGTGCGAGCATTCCGCATAGCGCAGTTTCGTAAAGGGCGAAGCTTTGATACGGGGCTTTGATGCGCAATATTACTTCCTTGCTTTCCATCGCTTCACCCTCTTCCAGAGCCCATACTTCACTGCCGGAAGCAGGTAAAACCGTTTTAAGCAAACCGAGAGCCTCGTTTACGCCACAAAGCACCCCATGACGATTCGGAAATAATTCCATAGTCACCACCGGATTGATGCCCTCTGCCTTGAGGATGTCTAATGTGCGCATAAAGTAAACATCAGCAGTATTGCCGTTCAGAATATCTTTGGAAGGTGTATGTTCCATTAACAATTCTCCTTGTTTGTTATCCGCGCCCCCAATACATTTTCCATATGGTCGAGTGCCCATTGGTGAGATTCATCATTAAAAGTTGCGACACAATCAGCCGGCACTTCAACCTCGTAATCCCTGTTACGGGCATCAGCAACGGTGTGCAAAACGCAAATATTTGTGCATACCCCACAAACGATGATTTTCTCTGGCTTCAACTCTTCAAGTTTTTTATCCAAATCGGTACCGTAAAACCCACTGTAGCGGGTTTTTTCTATTATTTCGTCAGCGGCAAATGCAAGCTCATCAATAACCTCGCTTTCACTCGTACCCTTGATACAATGAGGAGGGAACATTTGAAACTCAAGATCATCAGGCTTGTGAGAATCTGCAATGAAAATAATCTTACTGCCAGATGCCTGTTCTTTTTCAATTAATCGTTTTACAGCCGGGATAATCTTTTTTACACTCTCACCAGAGTAGAGCGGATAACCTTCTTCACAAAAACCTTTCAGCATATCAATTACAAGAACCGCGTTAGCCATATTACATCTCCAAAACATGTGTTAAAATAATATGTATTATACACCAGTGCATTGCCGCAGGGCACCAATCCACCCGATCTGACTGACAGTAATCAGAATAAATACAACAGCCAGTACTGCCAGTAAAGCAATTGAGATACTACGGTGCCCAAACTATCAATATAGTCCCGATCATCCAAATGTCTGCCATGCTGATAAATAGGGGAAATAATGCTATTATTTATTTTAGACACTTTGGAGTAACAGATGGAAATCAAAAAAATCGCTACCAACCGCAAAGCCTATCACAACTATCACATTGAAGAAGTTGTTGAGGCAGGCATTGTTCTGAATGGAAGCGAAATAAAATCAATACGAGCAGGTCGAATAAGCCTGAATGAAGCTTATATCCGCCCGCGCGACGATGAATTATGGCTGATAGGGGCGCATATTCCCCGATATAAGGCTGCCAGCGCGTTTTCCGTTAGCCACGAGCCTGACAGGGACAGAAAATTACTGTTACACCGCAGTGAAATTACACAGCTTTCACGCAAAGTTCGCGAAAAAGGTTACACATTGGTTCCTGTCAGCCTTTACATCAAAGGACACCTGGCAAAAATAGGTGTTGGCTTGGGGCGCGGAAAAAAACAATATGAGAAAAAAGATGCTATAATAGAAGGTGAAGCTAAACGTGAGATAAGCAGAACCTTAAAAAGGAGAGCTTAGAACTCTGTCGCTTATTTGGGGACGCGTGGATTCGACAGGGGAGATAAGTTGCAGAATTGCAGGTTGAGGGCGCCGTGGTCCTCATTAAAAAACGGCAAAACAATAACTAACGAACCTGAACTGGTTCTGGCTAGCTAACTAAGTTGGCCCATCCACTCCAACCCCGCCCCGACGGGTTGGTACTGGGTGACGAAATGCCGGGGTGCCGTTCCTTAGACGCCGATACCAGGGACGAAAGAAAATATCGGCTGGCCAGATTTGAGTAGTTGCCGGTTGGTATCTGTCTGGCAAGATTTTAAAAATCGGATAAACCTGTAGTA
>CAYNLZ010000067.1:0-5442 GCA_964398255.1 uncultured Dehalococcoidaceae bacterium | reverse complement strand
AATCTGCACTGGAGCGAAAAGAGCAAGTAATTTTGTTTTTAAACCGACGAGGGGGGTCAACTTTCGTACAGTGTCGAAATTGCGCATACGTTGCAACCTGCCGCCGCTGCCAGATTTCATTAAGTTTTCATCCAAATGAGAAAAAACTGGTATGCCATCACTGTGGCGAACGTCAACCAGTACCCGAAACATGCCCCAAATGTTCGAGTAATCGCATAAAATATCTGGGACTAGGAACTCAAAGCGTTGAGGCTGAAGTTTCAAAACTTTTTCCACAGGCAAGAGTGTTGCGCTGGGATTCAGATACAACTCGCACAAAAAACATACATGAGAATTTCTTGAAAACATTTCTTGACCGCAAAGCCGACATTTTAGTGGGTACCCAGATGATTGCAAAAGGAATGGACTTTCCAGGAGTAAGCGTAGTCGGCGTCATCAGCGCTGACACCGTTATCAACCTGCCTGACTTTCGCGCCGGAGAGCGCACCTTTGCATTGCTGTGCCAGGTAGCAGGTCGCGCCGGACGCGGCACAAGCCCCGGCAAGGTTATTATCCAGAGTTACTTCCCCGATCATTATGCAATTCAGGCTGCTACCAGTCATGATTATCGTGCGTTTTTCGACACCGAAATAACTTATCGGCGGCTCTTGAACCAACCACCATATATACGTCTGGCAAGACTGGTATTTTCCCACACAAATGTTGACCTTGGAAAACGTGAAGCAGTCAGGCTCGTGCATGAATTGAAACTTACTTGTGACAGTATGGGCATGGCAAAAACAAGCTTTATTGGGCCTGCGCCCGCATTTTACCAGCGCCTGAAAGGACATTACCGCTGGAGCATCATCATCAAAAGCCCTGACCCGGAAATCTTGTTAAAATCAGTTAAAATCCCTCCGCGCTGGAAAGTTGATGTTGACCCGATTGGCCTAGACTGAACGAACTGCTAGCTTGAACATAACGCCTCTATAATGTATAGTTGCAAACGTAAAGAATAACAAAAAAATAAGGAATACACCGTGGGGCTTGACCCGAAAAACAGTAAACTGCTAGAAAAAATTGAAGCCTTTTTTTCTCAAAGTGCTACCAGCGCTTTTCTTGTCGGTGGATACTTAAGAGACCGTCTCCTGGAACGCCCTTCAGAAGACATTGATCTGGCTATCTCAGGTGATGTCTTAACTATAGCGCCAGCTCTTGCTGAATTCCTGAATGGTCATTTCGTCATTCTCGATTCAGAAAAACGTATGGCAAGAATTATTCTCCCTGAGGAATATCAAACTGCAAACCCGGTTGCGCACCTGGATATTAATACTATTCAAAAAGATATTTATCATGATCTTGCCCGGCGGGATTTTGATATCGACGCTATGGCTTTACCGTTATCAAAAGCCAGTGAATTTATTGAAAAAAAAGAAACGGCAGAGATAATAGACCCCTACCACGGGATCAATGGCATTTCCACAAAGACACTATCTGCTGTGTCGCCCGAAATATTTATGGATGACGGCCTTCGTCTCTTGCGTTGCGTCAGAATTTCCGGGGAGCTCGGATTTAAAATAGAGCCAGATACCCTAACGTTAATAAAGGAAAATAGCGGCTGTATCAAGAATGTCGCCGGTGAGCGTGTGCGTGAAGAATTACTCAGACTTTTTAGGGCTCCTGATACCGGGAATGCGGTAATTCTACTGGATGAATTGGGAATCATTGGCTCTATCATCCCCGAGCTATCTTTATGCAAAGAAACCGAGCAGCCCAAGGAACACCAATGGAACGTGTTCGGCCATTCAGTTAAAAGCGTGGATGCAGTCGACTATTTACTTAGAAAAGGGGATTGGCCTTATGCAACCACCGATGCCAGGGACATGGCGCCCTGGAATAGCTACCTGCGTGAATATTTCGAATCTCATGTAGCATCCGATAGTAATCGCCGGCAACTATTAAAAATTGCCGCTCTTTTCCATGACATAGCTAAACCGGAAACATTTGTTATAAATGACGCCGGGCGTATACGTTTTTATGGGCACCCGGCCAAGGGAGAGCCTATCGCTCGCAACATCTTGACCCGTTTACGTTTTTCGGTAAAAGAAACCAGAATGGTAGCCGGAATGACCTTGCATCATCTCAGGCCAGTACAGATGAACCAAAAGGGGCAACTGCCTTCTGACCGGGCAATCTATCGCTATCTCCGCGATACTGGCGACATCGCCATTGACACACTATTTTTAAGTCTGGCGGATCATCTGGCTGCCCGTGGTCAAAATCTTGAACCCGGTTTTTGGGCTGAACACTGCCGCATTACCGCTATGGTAATCAATAAAAAAGAAGAGGAAAAGAATATTAAAAAGCCCGGCTTGATTAACGGGTACGATTTATTGGATAATTTTAAACTAACACCGGGGCCAGTTTTCAAGATGATCCTGGAAGCTGTTGCTGAAGCTCAGGCGGTAGGAGATGTTTCTACCCACAGTGAAGCTTTAAGGTTTGCCGGTGAAATGATAGGAAGTACGTGCCTGCCCAATGTTGATAACCGTGATTATCTACAGGGAAAAGGCTTGATAAAACCATAAATTAAGAAGGTTGATTGCGCATGACCCGAAAAAACATTGTTGTATCCTTGATAATCTTGCTCGTTTTTATTATGTCAGCACTGATCGTCTTACCGCTGGATAATGGAATTCTTTTTTCCAGGGGAGTTGAACTGGGGTTGGACCTTCAAGGCGGCTTACGCATCGTATACGAAGCTGATCTTTCAGGCGTCACTGACGGCAACAAAGACGAAATTCTTCAGGGTGTGGTGAAGGTTATCACCAACCGCATTAACCCCCTCGGTGTTTCTGAACCTCAAATTGAAAAGCAGGGTGATGACCGTATTGTAGTGAGCTTGCCAGGGCTTTCAATCAGTGATACAGAAAAAGACCGCATCGGCCGCACCGCTTTACTTGAATTCCGTGAATATAAAAGTGTTGACGGTGAAATGCAATGGGTTCCAGCCGCGGGTGAAATAAACGGAGTGGAGAAAATTCTTAATTCCAGTTATTTTAAAGAAAACACCTATGCCGCTACCGACGATTTTGGACGCATTGTTCTGGTGTTTGAGTTCAATGAAGAAGGGGCCAAGCTCTCCGAGCAGATAACCAGCCGATTGATAGGACAGTCTTTAGGGATTTTCGAAGGCGATGAACCTCTCCTCGGGGATGATGGTCGCCCCATCGCTCCAACGGTTGAATCGGTTATTTCCAACCGCGGGCAAATTACCGGCCTCAGCCTTAATGAAGCCACAACACTCTCCCAACAATTAAATGCAGGAAGATTGCCAGTTCCATTAGAAATTATCTACGAGCAGACAGTGTCCCCCAGTCTCGGCTCAAATTTCGTTGACTTAAGTCTTAAAGCAGGAGTTATTGGCCTGGCGTTGGTAATGTTATTTATGATTCTTTATTACAAGGTGCCTGGTATAGTTGCTTCGCTTGCATTGCTATTTTACGCAGTTATTACCCTGGCACTATACAAACTGATACCGGTGACCTTAACGCTGGCAGGGATTGGCGGTTTTATCCTTTCCATTGGAATGGCAGTAGACGCCAATGTTCTTATATTTGAACGCATCAAAGAAGAATTACAAGCTGGCAGAACGCTAGGCTCAGCCATTGAAGCCGGGTTTGACCGCGCATGGTCAGCCATCCGGGATTCTAACATTACTACCTTTATTGTCTGTATTATATTGTTCTGGGTAGGCTCAGCTGTCGCCGCAGGAGCTTCCGTGCAAGGATTTGCTTTAACCTTGTTCGTAGGTGTTGCAGTCAGCATGTTTACGGCGATAACAGTGACACGAACTATTATGCGGCTTTTTATAGGTTCCAGGGTTTCTGCTAAAAAGCAACTATTCAGCCCTTATCTTGGAGGCGAAAAATAATGATTGACTTTATCGGAAAACGTTTTAAACTGATTGCCTTCACAGCCATTTTATTAATTGTCTTTATTATCGTGCTGGCTACAAGTGGTTTAAAGATGGGGATTGATTTTTCCAGTGGTTCCTTGCTTACAATTAGTTTTGATAATGAAGTCGCAATTGAAGATCTCCGGCATGAATTATCTAATCTTGATTATGATAATGCGGTTGTTCAAGTTACAGGAGAGGGTGATTTTCTAATCCGCACCTTCGCACTGGAAGCCGATGAAAAAGCCTCTCTTGAAGCGGCACTAGAAGAAAGATTCGGCAATCTTGAAGAACTTGCTTTTGAGAATGTAGACCCCATTATTGCCCAGCAGACTGCCAAATACGCCGCTATAGCAGTGTTTGCCGCTGCTATGGGCATTATGCTTTATATCTCATGGGCTTTTAGAAAAATGCCAAACCCCTTCCGTTATGGAGCCTGCGCAATAATAGCCCTCGCGCACGATATAATAGTAGTAATGGGCGTATATGCAATTCTATCTATCTTTGTTAATCTGGAAGTTAACCTGATGTTCATAACAGGTATCCTTGCCGTATTGGGTTACAGCGTAAATGATACCGTGGTTGTATTTGACAGAATCCGAGAGAACCGCCTGAAATCCCCCAGTGCTGACTTTGCTATTACTGTAAACAAAAGCCTGGTAGACACACTGACACGCTCACTGAACACCGGAATAACCACAATAGTCGTTATCATTGCATTGATAGTATTTATCGGGTCAACTATTTTAAACTTTGCAATTGTTATGCTTATCGGGGTGATTGCAGGTACTTTCAGCTCCATTTTTGTTGCCAGCCCCTTGCTTGTAATATGGGAAAAAAATGAATGGAGACGTTTTATCCCCTGGCTGAAAACCAAAGAAGTTAAAGCATAGCCAAAATGCCGGAGTATATAAAATAGCCACCAAAACCAGCCAAGAACAAGCTGTTAAGAACGAAAACCCACAACTGCACCTTTGAGCTCCACAAGTTGTGGGTTTTGTATACTAATACAGATACAAAAGAAAGCCAAATCAAATCAACTAACCAGTGAACAGCTATAAAACCAGCCAGGGCTCCAATACCAAAGGGTATTACTTTCATTATCAACATGCTCCCAACGGTTGCCCACCACAATAAAAAGAAGGGGTTCATCACACTCATTATTATTCCGGAAGTAAAGGCCCCATAACGCGTATCCTGTTTTTCCATAGTTATCTTGCTTCGTGAACGAAACATGTCAATTCCCATAAAAAATATCATGGTGCCACCCACAAGGCTAAGCACTATTTGAACAACCTGGTTTTCAAAAAACCGCGCGAACCCAAAATATATAAGTATAATGAGGGGCACCTCTACCACAGCATGACCAAGAGAAAGCAAGATACCAGCAAATGGAGATTTGTAGCTTTTTGCCAAATTGACAGCAAACATCGGCCCGGGCGATAAAGCCCCGGAGACAGACACAACTAACACAGTTCCGTATAGAGCAATAAGTTCAGACATAT
>CAYNLZ010000066.1:0-5484 GCA_964398255.1 uncultured Dehalococcoidaceae bacterium | reverse complement strand
GAAGTTCCAGAGATGGTCGGTATGGGCAACTGGTTGACTGTCGAAACCCCAATGGTAAATACCTTCAACACCAAAATTGCCGGCAATATAATTTGTTATCAGGGCGCCTACGAATAGCGCAATTACTCCGCTGATGAGATAGAAGTCTTTAACCATGAAAACATCTCTCCATGCACCGACAGAGCAAAAACGGGTGCGCTGGGCGCCAAATCCGACAAAAAGACCGATTCCTAATGCTAAGGCTAATGGCATAAATAAGGAACCAGGGCCTGATTCACTCTGGAAGAGAAAGGCGGGGGCGGCTATAGCAAGCACTAACAGAAAGACCATAATAGCTGGCGTTATGGCACCAGCTGTATGTGACATGGGTTGGGCTTTGCCAAGGTTGAAGCCTCTTTTTAGGAAATATATACCTATCAATACGCCAAATACCAGACCAGCCAGAGCTGTCAGACCGTTAAGGTCTCCCCCAGCCAGTCGAAGTATCATCCTGACAGGACAACCAAGAAATACCAAGGCGCCGATCATTACAAACACGGCCAATACGAAACGAATGATGGGAGATGAACCACCCCTGGGGCGCCACTCTCTGAAAGCCAGGGCAGCAACAAGTCCTCCCAGTGTAAAGCCCATAATTTCTGGCCTCAGGTATTGGACAATTCCTGCCCTATGGAAACCCAGTGCTCCGCTTATGTCTCTTAAGAAACAGGCAACACATATGCCCATATTGGCAGGGTTGCCCCAGTTGACTGCGAGGGCGCCAAGAATCCCAAATGCGAGTCCAAACAAAATTATCCACTTTTTGGACATCAATCTTGAGAAAAAATTCATGTACTCCTCCTTTTGGTTTAAAAAATGTTTACAAATACCCTTTGTAATCAGCGGTACTTAAGTTTATGTTCACCTCCAAAGTCAATTTTTCACCATATTACCATAAAGGAAGTACAACTGCAATATAAGAAACACTTATTATATCGTGGTGATATTATCCGTGGAATTGCAACAAAAAAAGAAATAAATAACACATTTATGCTGAGATTTTTAAGTTCTTCCAATGCTCGCATGGAGAAATTGATTTTGGAATACAAAAGAGCAGATACAGAGAAGGATTACGTGTATAGGGGGGAGGGGAGTATTGGTGTTTTTTGCTATTCTATCGAAAGAATATACATATATTCTGGCTGCCCACCGTTTTCATAACCCGCCGAAAGGTGAGGCCAGCTTGTTAGAATCTTTTCAATGATAGCGGTTGCCTCTGGCTCGCTGGCATCTTTGCCGTAGTATATTGTAACAACACTGCATTCGGCGATATCAAGTGTCTCAAGTAGCGTGAGAATAACATCTACAGGGCTTTCACCCGCTGCCATCAATTGACCGTCCAGCAGTGCAATTATTTGCCCCGAACAGATTTCGAGCCCATTTATCCGTGCATCACGTGTTGAGCGTGTAATTTCAATTGATCTGGCCGAGTGATAATTTTCTGCCATCTGGTTGACGTTAGTTTCATAATCTGCTTCTGCCATAAACTCAATCATTGCGGCTATTCCCTGTGGGATGGTTTTGGTGGGGATAACGCAAACTTGTTTTTTGGTAAGAGTTTGCGCCAATCGTGCGGTTGTTACTACGTTTTTGTTGTTCGGGAGTATTATTATAGAATCTGAATCTACTCTTTCTATAGCGTTTAAAATGTCCATAGTTGAAGGGTTCATTGTTTGACCACCGGGCAATATGGCAGTAGCACCAAGGTCAGCAAAAGCGTTCACCAGTCCGGCTCCGTTACAAACTACAATAACCGCAGTCGTGAGGCTGGTTTTCTTCATCAGAAGGAAATCCTGGTGTTGTTCATCCATGGAACAGATATTAGTATCTGTAACAGCGCCGAAAGAACTAGCGCAATGAGTGATTGCTTCAGGATTTTGACAATGAATATGTACGCGCACAAGAGATGCGTCCCCAACTACGATAAGGGATTGGCCCATGTTTTCCAGGGCGCTCCTGATCTTTTTTACACTGAGATTATCACCTTTAATCATAAATTGTGTACAAAACCCGTAATAATCTTCATCTTGAGAAGGTTCAGGCTTGGGTGCAAGCAGAGGCTTTTGGTTGCATAAGAGCTCTGGCGCCCGTCCATTACTCTTTTCTTTAATGTATAGGAGGGCTCCCTCCAGAATAGTAAACAAACCGTGCCCGCCGGCATCAACCACCCCGGCTTCTTTCAGTACCGGAAGTAAGTTAGGAGTATTTATAACGGAGGTGCGTGCGGCGTCGGTAGCCGCGGCAAGTACAGAAGTAGCAGTTGCATCACAGCTTTTTGCTGCTTTATTGGCTGCTGTCGCTGCTTCACGTATAACGGTAAGAATTGTGCCTTCTTCCGGGTCGCTTAACGCTGAATAAGCAGTATCAGCAGCGCTTTGTAGCGCCTGGGCTAACGAATGAGCATCGACAACTTTTGCCTTTTTTAATGTTCTGGCGACACCGTGAAAAATTTGCGAGAGTATCACGCCACTGTTGCCGCGGGCTCCCATTAAAGCACCTTTGTCAACGGCAGAAATAAAAGAGGAGACAGAACCGTTTGAGTCTGTTGCGACGGATTCAAGGCTTGCGCGCATAGTCATGAGCATGTTGGTACCGGTGTCTCCGTCTGGAACCGGATATACATTCAATGCATTTATATCAGGAACAATTTTTTCCAGCCAGTCAGTGCTCGCTGCAAGCATTCCCTTGAAGGTGCCACCATCAAAAGTAGCTTTCATTATAAAAATTCCTCGCAACCAATCCTTTTTTTCAAGAATAAAACGCTACACTTGTCGACGGTCCTATTGCCAGACAGATTACCGGGGAATACGGCGTAAAATGTGTTTCTACAACATTGAATCTTGACGTTATAAGATCTTTTAATTTGAGCCCATCTTCCACGGAATTTGTGTAGTGGATGGTAATATGTACAGGTGTTGTACGGTCGACGTAAGATTCCATGAGTTCAGCCATTTTGAGCATGGTTTTTTCTGTGCCGCGCCCTCTTCCCAAGTTTTCTACAACTCCAGTATTATTAACCTGTCCGATCAGAGGTTTCACCTGGAATAATTCGCCAATGTAGGCAGTCTTGGGAGCTCTGCCGATTTTAATCAGCCGTTTTAAACCTTCAAGAGCTGTAATATACTTGACTCGAGGTATCATATCATTGGCAATTGCTGTTACTTCATCCAGGCTTTTCCCTGCTTTGGCTGCGCGTGCCATCTCAAGCAATATGAAGGCTTGTGCACCCGCAGCAGTACGGCTATCAATAATCGCAATATTAACATCGGGGTGATCTTTCAAAAATAATTGACGTGCCTGCATAGCAACTTCTGCGGTCGCACTGAGACTTTTAGAAACGAATATACAGGCAATGTCCCTGGTTGTTTTACTGAGGCGTTCAAAAATCTCTAAATACTCTGCTATTGGCGGTGTTGACGTGCTGTAATCTTCCATATCAGGGTAGAGTTTCCAAAACTCATCAGGAGTGAGGCTAATCTGATCCTGGTATTCCTTTCCGTTGATCACCATGTGTATCGGCACCAGATTTATATCAAATTCATCTATAAGCTCTTGTTCGATGCACGGTATTGTATCGGTAACAATAGCAACTGTCATTGCATGCTCTCTCCGGATCGTATTAGAGAAGAATGTAATACTAGTAGCAATTATAATGCGACTCTACTCCGCCTTACTGCCAAGCACTACATAGACTCTCTACCTACCAAGATAACATCTGCTAATTATGTTGTCAATAGTGTTTATAGGCTATTGTTATAGTTTTACAATCTTGCTGACTCTCGTAATTATATGAGGGAAAATGTCGGTATGAAGGGGTTGACACTGACTTTACATAACAAGATTTATTGTTTATGATTTGCCGGGCGATGGCAGAAAAAAGAATAGAGAGCCCTCAAACATTGTCAGGAATAGGGGTTCCGTGACCAATGGCTGCGTTGGTTACAGCCGGGATAATAAAGATAAGCAGGGAAAATAAGGATAAACCCATCAGTCCAAAAAAGCCAATATCACCCCAAAGTGTTTGACCAATAACCATCATGGAAATCGCGGTTACAGTTATAGCAACGCCAACTTTTAGTACCCGTTGTCTCAATCGAATAAATAATACTGAGGTGAACCCGAGCACAAACAAGGCCTGGGCGACGGGGCGATTGAATAAATTAAGCTCAGCGTCGGTGTATATACCATTTGCTTGTTGCATGTGAAACAACCAACAACCGATGATGGGAAGGGGTGCTAGCATCAAGGCAGCAAGCAACCAATCCCTTTTTATAGCATGAAATGATACTCTAAATAAAATGACAATAGCCAGAATATAGTATATAGCTATCATGATCATTGTACTGGTATCTGGGAAAGATGCACTTCCAAACAATGCGTTAACGAATTGAGTAATTGTTGGGATTAGCAAAAACCCAACTGCAAATAAAGGAAGCAAGGAATAGCCTAACCACGAATACGACCAGTCTGGTTTGCCTCGAAGCCATCCGCACAGGCTGACAAAAATAAAAATACCCAATATTAATATTATTATTTCGGTTTTAAAAAGTGGACTTGAGGCAAAAACTGCTGCTGCAACAAAATGAGGCAGTGAAAGTTTGAAAGCGTCCGTCCACCTGCCTTTAGAGCAAGCTTCATATAATAGCCGCGAAACATTTTCAGCATTTCCGAAAGAGTTGATTGCAAGTTCTGTGGCTTCTTTCGTGGTATATCCTTGGGTGGTAAGCTCGCTAATTCTTTGTTGCAGGTGACAGTTCAATTCTGCGATCAACTGTTTTTCAAGATCGTCTCTAAGATAAAGCTGGGAGCGGATATCTTCCAGATACGTTCTTACCTCGGGTTGCATAATACCATGTCCTTCTTACCCTTTTTCAGGTTTAAAAATCAGGTTAACCGCATTAGCTAAATGTTGCCATGAAGTTTTGCGGTAATTGAGAAATTCCAGCCCTTTATTTGTAATCACGTAACAGCGCCGCTCCGGGCCGCTCGACGTTGCTTCCCATTTACCTTCTAGCAAGCCATCGTTTTCAAGCTTGCGTAGCAGCGGGTAAAGGGTACCTTCCTTGAGCTGAAAATAACCTTTACTCCTGTTTTTCATTTCTTTTATAAGCTGGTATCCATGAGCTGACCCCATCTCATTTATCAGCCCTAAAATTAACATATCTGTGTTGCCATGTAACAAACCGGTTGAATAATCTTGCATAACAAATCCTCTCCCTGTACATGAATCTAATATAACAACAGGTCTTTTGCATGTCAAGAGTTCATAAGGTGTTGGTGAATGTTGCGTGCCCCATAAGCGTCACGCATGTAATCCATATTTTGTGGATTTTAATGCAGGCGTAAGCGTCTTGCCCATAGCCAATAAAAGATTGCCTACATAAAGCATACCTAAACAATAACGACGCTTTTGATGAATGAACCTACGGTTACGATGTCGAAGCT
>CAYNLZ010000065.1:0-5568 GCA_964398255.1 uncultured Dehalococcoidaceae bacterium | reverse complement strand
CGAGGAAGGTCGTTTCTACGAACGGCTCAGGAAGCAATATGCGCCCAAACATTATATGTATCTAGCCTTGCTTGGCGTTGACCCAAAACACCAGGGGAAGGGTCATGCCAGCAAGCTAATTCGGCATATGTTATGTCATGCAGACAAGCAGAACTTGCCCTGCTACGTGGAAACACAAAACGCCAGAAACATAAACATGTACGCCAACTTCGGCTTCAAACTCCGGGCTTCCACCCACTTTCCCGAAGGCTCAAAGTGCGAAGTGCACATCATGTTAAGAGAACCCGTGACTTAACCGGTTTTACTAATTCACCGGTTTGTCATTTTTCCAATTGCCTTCATATACAGATTCACCCTCTGCGTCAAATGACTCCCCCTGCCCATCTCTTACACTTGCCTTCCACTCCCCAATATAAGCTGGTGTTTCGCCATCTTCCCAGTAAAGCGTGCCTTGACCATGCATTTTATCGTTTAGCCATCCGCCTTCGTAGATTTTAAATCCTTGCTGATCATAAACAGCCCCTTCTCCACTCCGAACGTCATTGTTGAAGCCACCTTCATAGGCAATGGTCTCGCCATCTTCCCAGTAAATTATTCCTTCTCCATGGCGAACACCAAATTGGAACTCGCCCGCGTATACTTTATAGCCAGTATTACTCCATGACGTACCTTCGCCATGCATCTTGTTATCCAGAAACCCACCGGTGTATACTTTATTCCCAAAAGTATCATAGACTGTACCCTCACCTTCCCAGCGGTCCTCCACAAAATCGCCTTCATATATCACAAGCCTGTTTGAGTCATAAAGGACACCTTTCCCATGCATCTTGTCATTGATCCAACTGCCTTCGTATGATTTGTTGCCATCTTTATGATAAAGCGTCCCCTCGCCATGGCGCTTGCCATGATCCCACTGCCCTTCGTACGCTACAATGCCGCGCTCCCAATACAGTGTGCCCTCACCGTGAAACTGCTCCTGGTAATATCCACCTTCATAATACTTGTAACCAAAACGGTCGTATTGAACTCCCTTACCATGACGCACCCCATTTTGGAACTCACCCTCATACCAGGAGCTGTCCGACCAAATGAGGACACCAGTGCCGTGGGGCTTGCCGTCTTGCACCTCACCAGAGTATTGACTTCCATCAGTAAACACTATCACTTTTGTCGCCCCTTCTTCCTTACAAGAAAGACCGGTAAAAGCAAGTACGCCGACAAGCAATATAGATATCAGTCCTTTAAATTTCACTGGGCACCTCCATGCTCAATTGTAGTTATAAACTCAAATTAAATTTGTCTTTCGAATCGACCATATTACTGACCGTGTTAATGATTCTAATAATTATCATAAATATTTCAGAACCTGCATTGTAACATTTATATGCATCAAGAATAAAACCCTGGGTTGTCTGTACACTATTAACGTAATTACACTACGGAAGGTTATCATCCATTTTAGAAATTTCTGCTACTAAATAAAGCTATTTCAAAACACAATACAACATCGAACGCATGCCCGTGTTAATTGACATCGTTTTACAGGTAGGGTATCATCTAGAATCAACGCAAGTCTCGCAATTTACCCTTACAGCAATAGTCAAATTTTTTAATTTATATTACATATCTTAGGAGGGAGCAAGGTATGAGACCACCAGGTCCCATGGAACTAGCACTAATAGTCTTGGTTATTTTAATTGTATTCGGTGTTGGCAAACTCCCTGAGGTAGGCGGAGCGCTTGGCAAGGGCATTAATGCATTCAAGCGTGGCACCCGAGGGGAAGATATAGATGACCCACCACCTGCCAAGAAAAAGACCAGGCGCAAGACAACGAAGAAGACAGTAAAGAAAAAGGAAGAACCAGTAGCTGAGGCACCAGCAGAGACACCAGCGGCTGAAGCAAAGCCTGAGTCTGAGGTGAAGGCCACTGACGCCAAGGCTCCATCTGCTGAAAAAGAAACGCCGGCTGAACCAGAAGCCAAAGCAGAAACCACACCGGCACCCGCCGCTGAAGCTCCAGCGCCAGTGCCTGAAGTTGAAGCGCCATCTGAGCCCGCTCCTGCACCTGAAGCTGATACTGACACCAAACCTGCTTCGGGCTAACTTGGGCTGTCAAAAATTAAAGGCGACAACCAGCGTGAAAGATTTAATCACCAGTAAAAGAGTTACTGAATCTTACAACCAGCACTTACCTCTTCTACTGGTGATTGACAAAGCCTTTAATTAGATTTAAAGATTAAAAATTTTTTTAATTGGACTGAGTCTGCCTGTACGCGCCTTTTGTGACTTTTGCAAGAAATCGTCAACCCACTCCAGTAAAGCTTTCCCTGACAGTTTTGGTTTGGCATCCCGAACTTGTTCGTCCAACCATCTTTGGCTTTTCTGAACTACTGCTTCCCATGCATCCTTATCGCTCTCGTATTGACGTTCCAGGTATCTCAATACCAGAGCAGTGGAAAGAAGGACAAACCTGTCAACCGCTCCTTTCACCTTAATGGTATCAGCAAAAGCTTTAACCTCTACCAAACTGCTTTTCATCTCCTTTGCTACGGCTTGATTTATTACAAACCCTCCTTCCGGCTGTTGCAAAGCCAGGATATCCAATAAAGTGGTTTGAGCACTGGTCTCAGCTTTAGTTGTTTTTTTCAGTGAACTGGGTGAAGCAACCATACTTCTCTGCCTGTTAAATAATGGTTTTCTCAAAAAAGAAGGGACTTCAAGCTCATCTTCGGGTTTAACACTGCGAAAAAGCGTGTTCGTGTTATGACTATCAAAACGTCTGGTGCCTTTTTCAATACCACCCCACCCTCGAGTGAGCATCACCGGCACTTTCCTCAAAACCACCTCATCGGTTGTTTTTTCATTTTCTTCACGTCTTTCGATAGCCACAAAACTGGTCTCGCTGGATATGATTCCGTATTTTTTGGAGAGCTGAATCAGAGCCTGTCGAGCCATTTCTGCCGTTCTTTCATTCTGTTTTGAACCAAATTTTACCTCTCCGGGTTTTTCATACTGACGAATTTTTTCCCTGGCCCACATCAGAGGTATCGATGTACCTGCAGTTTGTATCTCACGGAGGCCTACCGCCCATTCCTGTTTCAACCCGTCAACAACTCCCGATAGTGTCACCTGTTCAGGAACTGCATGCAAATCATCCATCTTGGCAAACACACTTAAGGTTTCGCCTCTATAAACACAGTCGGGAATATCCGTAGCCACTACTCCCGCTCCCCAATCAACCTTGAAATCTCTGATTTGGCCGGCTTGAAATATTTTTGAAAACAACCGTAATACTTTAGCTTCTATCCTCTCATCAGCAGTAACAAATTCAACCGCACCTCCAGATGTCCGCGCCAACTGTTTTATAAAGTATTCATTCGGTCCGTCACCAATACCTACCGGATAAACCTTCATCAACGCACCAGATGAACTTACAAGTTTCATAACCGCCGCCTCATTGCCTACCTGACCGTCGGTTAGCAAGATAATACAAGCCTCTCTGCTTTGATCAAGGCTGCTTTGAATGGCTTTCATAGGCTTGAGTATCTCCGTCCCTCCCATGTCAGCTTGGGTATCCGCTAGATACTCTAAAGCTTCTTGCAGCGTCTCTGGATTATACTCCTGACTCGTATCAAACAATCGATCGAAAGAACTGCCAAATTTATAGATATTAAACCACCAGCCTTTATCTATAGCTTTTAGCAGTATATCCAGCACTCGCTTTGCCTCATCAATTGAACTGCCGCCCATTGAGCCTGAGCAATCCAGAAGAAAGATAATCTCGCCATTATCAACCGTATTTTGCTCAGGCTCAAGAGCCAATTCAGGCGAAAAGTCCACCTGTACAAATACCTCATCATTTTTCTCGCACCAGTAACCCCGCGTGGGGGCTTCTTTTTTATATATAATATTCAAAATAAAGTCATGGTCCATATGAGTACTTTCAGATACCAGCTCAACTAAAACAGTATTTACCTCAAAGGTAGTGCTGATTTTATGAGAAGGAGATTCTATTCGCTGGATACTGTCACTGTCTTGAATGTGGAGCCGGATTTTCATACCATAAGGCACATCAAGGCTCACCGGCGGATTAACCAATGCTTCGGCAGGTATCCCCTTTTCATCTTTGGTATCCAGTGGCAGGTAGCGCGGCGAGATGGTAGTCGGCAAAAAGAACCTGTTTTCAGTACCTTCAGAATCAAGTAATATCAGGTAAGATAACTCTATGGTTGCTGATTTGCCCGGGTTTAGATTGCCAAGGGAAACAGTAAAGATATTCGGGCGTTCCTCATCCAGCAAATAGGCGCCATCCCCACTGGTAATGGCATCGTCATATTTTTCAAAGGCTTTGTCCCTCTCTTCGATCTCTCCCTGGATAACCTTTTCATCTATAACGGCCTTAAAACCACAAACAGCACTCCCTTCCGGAAGTGGAAATTTATATACTGCCTCCAGCGGCTGTGATTCCGCATTGTAAAAACACTGTCGCACCGTCACTTTCCCAAGACGTCCGGTGATATCACCTTCCACCTCCACCCCGGTCAAAGGGATACTCTCACCCTTTAAAGTGATTAATCCATAAATTTCATTCGCCATTCTATTTCTCCTTCAGAATTGCTTTGGCAATTTCAATTATTTCATTTATCTTTTTTAATTCCCGCTTCTCCAAGCTATGAGCAACGTTGATTTCCAATCCAGGATGAATCTTATGCCTTACCCAGATTTCCTGCTCATCCTTAAAAGACTGGCTACTTTTACCTTCCATCTCCCGGATAGCGTACAAGCTCAGACCTCTGTTCTGCATAGATTTTATATACAGCAGTCTTTGTAAGTGACTGTCATAATAAAACCCTCCACGGCCGCGTCCCGCAGGAGGTTCAAGGAGCCCTTCTTGTATGTAATAGCGAATTGTGCGCCTTGTAAAGCCGGTAAGGTCGCTCAATTCCTGGATGAAGTACTTCTTCTCTTTCATGACACTAATATTAGTATATTACTGTCATAATGTCAAGAGTTGATTTGAGGCTTTTGTTGCTGTTCGATTCTAATTTCTTAAGACAACTATTATTATGTTGACCTTTATGTCGCATTTTGTTGCTATAATAGGTAGTATAAGCTTTGAGGTATTTTTTGCGGTGGCAGAAAGCTGCTTATTGCTCGGTTTATTATTTAAGGCAGTCAAACACAGGAAGAATACGTGAATAAAAAACAGGTAAAATCAAAACAGCGCGTTAATGACCATGGTGAGGTATACACTGCCGAGCGGGAAGTTAATGCCATGCTCGACCTTGTTAAGCAGGAAACAGAGCGGGTTGACTCCCGTTTTTTGGAGCCTGCCTGCGGTAATGGAAATTTCCTTATTGAAATATTGAGACGCAAGCTTGCAGTTGTAAGGGAGCGTTACGGCAAAAACCCGCCGGATTATGAGCGTTATGCGGTAATTGCCGTTACCAGTATTTACGGTGTAGAAATCCTGCTGGATAATGCTGAGGAATGCAGGGAGCGCCTTTTTACGTTATGGGATAAAGAATACACTAATATATGCAAAAATGAGGCGTGTGATGAGTGCC
>CAYNLZ010000064.1:2035-5749 GCA_964398255.1 uncultured Dehalococcoidaceae bacterium | reverse complement strand
TGCAGCACTTCTCGGTTTGGCTTTTTCCGGCTTCGCAGGGATGGTCTAATATGCAGTTGTTTCTGTCTGTGCTGATTATTACATTTATTGGTTTATTATGCGGCACTGCAATTTATATCGTTTATATAAGAGTTCCTCATAAAGTCCCCGGGTTAAGACGAATTGATGAAATCAACTCAATTCTGCCGGGAATGAACTGTGGTGCTTGTGGATATGCTGGTTGTTTTGCTCTTGCCAAGGAACTTGTAAACAACCCCGACCTGACCAGCACAATTTCTTGCCCAATGCTTGCTGGAGATCAAGAGGCCATCAAAAATCTTGAAATTGCCTTAGGAGTCAGTATTGACCCAAGCTCCCTCAGTAAGAAGGCAATGATGAATTGCACAGGGAATTCTCCAGTCATCTTTGATTATTCGGGCATTCCTTCATGTAAGGCTGCCGCTCTTCAGGCTGGAGGTTTCAAACGCTGTCCGTATGCGTGCCTTGGACTGGGTGACTGTGTGCTTGCTTGTAATTATGACGCTCTGTCTATCGACAAGGAAAAAGGTATAGCAGTAATTGATTATGATAAATGTACCGGTTGTAGCCTATGTGTTAAAGAATGCCCCCAGGGACTTATTCAGATGGTCCCGGGTAATAGCCCAATAGCCTTCAAATGTAATTATGGCGAACTCAAGCCTATTCCAGGAAGAGAGCGTTGCGACTTTGGCTGTATTCACTGCCGAAAATGCTTCAATGCCTGTACCCATAATGCAATAACATGGAACAAAGAAAAAGCAGAGCCAGAATTTATTGCCGATAATTGTGTTTTTTGTGGAGATTGCATTGAGGCTTGCCCCAATAATACATTGGAATTTTTTAAAGCCCAGGAACAAGTGCCACAATAATCTTTTTCGTGGCATAAAGACCGAGCTATACAAATTATTAACAACCCTTTTACAAACAGCTTTAAAGTACTCAATTTATGATGTTTATTTCAGAAATAAAATAATAATGGCTGATTGCTGCTATCTGCTGTTATAATAACCCTATGTTTCCTGTTTTTATAAGCGCTTTTTCCATTTCTTTGGTGGCCGCCTTAACACCAGGTCCTGTTATTGCAGTAACCCTTGCAAAAAGCTATCAGTCTCCCTGGTCTGGTGTCAAAGTTGCTCTCGGTGGTCTTGTGGCAGAAGTGCCAATTATACTGTTGATATATTTCGGGCTCGCAAAATTTTTACAGTCCGATGTTATCCAGGCCATATTAGGCATCAGTGGAGGCCTGATGTTGCTGGTTTTGAGTGTTATGCTAATTCGCAAGCGCTCAACAGTGAATCTGTACAGCAAAGATTTGCCAATCAGCTCCTTTAAACTTGGGTTTGTGACTGCTATTGTAAACCCTGGGATGGTACCCTGGTGGGTGACAATTGGAGCGCTCCTAATCTCTCAGGCAAGCACATTTGGTATCAGTGGGCTCATTTTGATTATCCTGGCCATTGAGTTACCTAATTTTTTATGGTACTCAACGGCGTCATTCTTATTCCATCGTTACCATAATCTCTGGTCTGCCCAATTTCAGTCTATATTGATAATTATATTCAGTGTAATTCTGGCAGGATTTGGTGTTTGGTTTCTTTATGACACTATCACCACCATCATATAGATTATTACATTGTAGCTATTGACACTTTTCTCTGTATTGTCATATTATCAGTACTAACAAATGACGAAACTACCAGAAAAATCAAAAATATCCCTGAACTGGCTCGAAAAAAATCCAGCTATTTTTGAATTGCTATTGCCTGCGATAGTAACTGCATTTGGACTCCAATCCATAAGAGTACTTGTGTCATCTTTTACATGGACTTTGGGACACCGTTTGGATATGAACGCCATTCTTCTGGTTATAATTACCCTGGGCATTTCCCTTTTTACTTTTCTCGCAGGGTTATTGAAAAATTACATGGGTTTTCGTCGCGGGATTATTATCACAGCGGGTTGTATAGGGATATTTCGCTGTCTGCTCCAATTTGTCTGGATAGAACCATTAGTGAATACAGCGTTTTCAATACTGGCAACAATAAGCTTCTTATTATTTCTTTCTATTTATATTGAAAGCATCAGAAGCTCCGGAAAACAATCACATGGGCTCTTTGTGCTTGGATTTCTTCTGGGACTATCGCTTGATAGCGGGCTACACGGTGTATATGGAACTTATGACCTGGCGTGGAATAATGATTTTTGGTCCGTGCTGATAACCCTTTTACTGACAACTGCCTTATTTTTCCTGCTTGATAGAGGTAAAAATCTGATCAATGTTGATGATGATCAAAACACCAACCCGTCTTTTTCTCAGATACTGCCTCTCATTGCTATCGGGCCATTTATATTTCTACAACTACAGATGTTTCAAAACATTGCCAGACTTGCAGCAACAACAGGCTTGGAGCTTCCAATAGCCTTTAGCTGGGTCATGCTCGGGCATCTGTTGGGAATTACATTTTCTGTATGGTTTCTGTTTCGCCCTCCTGCCTACAAACGCGCAATTGCTTACCTGCTTTGCCTCATACTAATGTTATGTGTCGTGTTTCCTGAGCCAACAGGATTATTAGCAGGTATTTACTTCATCCTTGGGCAAATTTCTGCATCAATTTTGATATTCTTTATTATCGTCAACTCAATTGGTTCGTCACATTATCATAATAAATACAGTAGTCACAACACGGCAATTTCTTTAGGTATCGGATTGTTAATTATGATGCTTTTAATCCTTGGATATTATGCATCTTATCTAATAGCGATTCCCTTTGAAAATTATATTTATGAACTTTTAGCCGCGTTTGTTATAGTCGCATGCGTCATACCGCTCAATTTAAAGGAACCGACGCAGTCAAGTTATAACACCAAATCGTGGTTAGCGCCTGCAATTTCGATATTATTACTGCTACTGAGCTTTTCTAATATGATTACATTTCAAAAACCTGTTTACTCGGCTAACGATTCCGGCACCGATATAAGAATCGTGTGCTATAACGTGCACAATGGCTTTGACACTAAAGGATACTTAGGGCTTGAAGCCCTCGCAAGTAACATTGAAGCATTTGAACCCGATATTGTCGCTCTTCAAGAAATTAGCAGGGGCTGGCTGATCAGTGGTCGGGTTGATATGGCAGAATGGCTGTCTTTACGCTTGGATATGCCTTACATATATGGAGATACCGCCGGGACGATGTGGGGCAATGTTATCCTGAGTCGTTTTAAAATAACCGAATATCACAACGAATCTTTGCCTTCAGACGGCCTGCCTGTAAAAAGAGGGTTTACGCATGCAGTTATAGAAATAAGCAATAATCAGGCTGTAAACGTCATTGCAACCCATTTCCACCACGTTGAATCTGATTCTGATATTCGTCAAACTCAAGCAGAAACGTTGCTTGCCTATGCCAATAACCTGGAAAATATCATTATTATGGGAGATTTGAACACAACGCCAGAAACGCCGGTTATACAGTTGTTTATAAGCGCTGGTTTTATCGACGTTCTTTCCCTGATCGAACCACCACCTGCCTATACCTTTCATGCAGACAATCCATATATGCGTATTGATTACATTTTAATAAGCCCAAATATGAAAGCTAGCCAAATCGAAGTACTCCAAAGTACCGCTTCAGATCATTTCGCTATAACTGCGATTATTCAGCCTTAGACACCAAAAATGCGAATTTGACTTATTTT
>CAYNLZ010000064.1:0-1935 GCA_964398255.1 uncultured Dehalococcoidaceae bacterium | reverse complement strand
TTCCTCTTCGCTGGCAACTTCAGATTCAGTGATAGAAAAAGGGGCCGATTATTTAATCACATCATATTCAGCTGATGGTAGCATAGGAAGTTATTCTGACACGGCATGGGCAATTATGGGGCTCGTAGCAGCTGGTAAATATAATGAAGGTTTTTCATCCCCTTCCCCGATAGATTATCTTAGGGATAATGACTCCCAAATGATTGATTCATTTAATTTACCGGCAGATCTGGCAAGAAACACGTTGGCAATTATTGCTGCGGGTGAATCACCTTTCAATTTTGGCAAAGAGAATGAATTAATCCCGGAGGGCAATTATGTTCAAGCTCTTAAAAACCTGCACGACGGCCAGCAATTCGGGCCTGCGGAAAGTATAAACGAGGATTTTTGGGCTGTTATTGCACTCATTGCCGCAGGTGTATCTCCAGATGACGAGATTATTAAAACAACCACCTCTTATATAATTGATTGCCAGGGCAACGACTACGGATGGTCATGGGCTTCTCCCGATAATGAATGGTATTATGAAAGCGATCCTGACAACACAGCCGCCGCAATCATTGCGCTGGTTAATGCTGGAATGTCATCAAGTGATGAGCCTGTTCAAAATGCTTTGGATTATTTAAAGAGCACACAGGGACCGAACGGTGGTTTTATGTCTTATGGCGTTGAAAACACTGGGTCAACTACCTGGGTCGTTTCGGCTTTAAACATTCTTGGCGAAGACCTTTCTTCCTGGGATAATAATGGGGCCACTCCTTCAAACTTTTTAATCAACATACAAAATCCTGACGGTTCGTTTTCATTTGCTTCACCAATGCCCGAAGGTTATCTTGCAATGTCCGAATATAATACCGCTGCTGCTATTATTGCACTGACAGGGAATAGCTATCCTGTTGTTCAACCGCAAGGAACCAAATGGTGGCTCTGGGCTGGACTTATCATTATAATCGTATCGATGGTTATATTTCTGTGTCTAAATACCAAGCGGCGCTGGAAATGAAAAGGTGTGTCAAGATATCCTTATTGCTTTTTTGCATATTAGGATTATCTGGATGCACCCAATCACCCCTTGCAACGCTTACCACTTCTGAAAATACTCCAGCCGTTAATATAAACACCCACCTCGTTATTAGTACTGATTTTGGTAAAAATATTTTATTTGATGAAGAACTTGAAATCACTTGGGGCACCAATACTCTTGAAGTACTTGAAGGAAATGTAGATTTCACAACAGCTTATGGCGGCGGGTTTTTAACTTCTATTGAAGGAATTAAAAGCGGGTTTCTAAAACAACCAATTGAAAGAGAAGACTGGTTTCTATACATCAACGGAATTCTATCTAATGTCGGTGGCCTTTCTTACAATATTCAAGAAGGCGACGTCATACATTGGTACTATCGGGATTGGGGCTTCCGCGAAGCAGTCAGTGCCATTATCAGCGATTTTCCGGCGGCTTTAGAATTTGGTTATGGTGGCAAAAATGTTCCTACCACTATCTGGTACGAAGACGGGTGGGAGGATGAAGCAAAGCAACTTCAAAAGTCCCTTACCACCTCTGGCGTCTCTGAAGTAATAATTCGTAACTCATCTGATATAAGTACACGTGAAATAGAAAATAACCACCTTATAATCATCGGTCCCAGCTCTTTTCAACCAATAAATGAGGTAAATCAGAACTGGGACCGCCTAGGAATGTTTTGTAAATTCAACTCTGATGGTCTAGAGATTTATAGTGAAGCAGGAAATCTTTCCGGAACTTATACTTCAGGTGCTGGCGTGATTTTTGCTTTGCAAAATCCTTTCAATCCAAAAGGGACCGGTGCTTGTGAAAACATTTGTATTGTTGTAACAGGAACTGATGACATTTCGATTATGCTCGCCGTTGAAACGTTAAGCAATAACTCACAAAGCCTTAAATACTATGCCGGTGCT
>CAYNLZ010000063.1:0-5754 GCA_964398255.1 uncultured Dehalococcoidaceae bacterium | reverse complement strand
CCATTGGGGTTTCGACAGTCAACCAGTTGCCCATACCGACCATCTCTGGAACTTCTTGGGCATGGCTCTGTTAGGTTTGGCTGCCACTCAGCTCGGAGGCTGTCCGTTGAGAAACCTCGTTCTTGCTGGTGAAGGCGATACTGATGCTGGCGTTACAGTACTTGGCTATATCGCAGGTGCAGCAGTAGCCCACAACTTTGCTATATCGGCAAGCGGCTCAGGAATTAATGATTGGAGCATCGCCGCCGTCATCATAGGATTGGCATTTTGTGTCATAATCGGCTTCACAATGCAAAAGGCTTAATATTATCAGGAGTAGATGACCATGATTGAAATTGACTGTAGAGGTTACTCGTGTCCGATACCAGTTGTAAAAACAAAAAAAGGTATTGAAGAGAACCCTGGAAAAGACTTAAAGGTAATTTTAGATACTCAAACAGCTGTAGAAAACGTAAAACGGCTGGGCGGGAACAGTGGATATGACGTCAGTGTTAGCCGGGACGGTGATGATTATGTACTGACGTTAAAACCTTTAAAATAACAATCTGTTACACATAAAGAAACAATAATATAAAACGGTTAGAGTCAGAATAAACCCTAACCGTTTTATATTATCAAATGGTCTTACGTCAGCATTGCTGGCATCAAGTCGGTATGACAATTTGCCAAGCCTGACACAGCATACGCCAATAATTTTTGCTACTCTTGTTTACAAAGCTGTTATAATAGGTTTGGCGTTTTGTATCATAATCGGTTTCACAATGCGGGGGAGGCATAATATTATCAGGAGCAAGCAATCATGATTGAGGTTGATTACAGAGGTTATTCTTGCCCAATCCCATGCGAAAAAACGAAAAGGGTTTGCGAAGAGAACCCTGGACAAGAAATAAAGATATTGCTGGATGACCATGCCGCTGTACAAAACGTCACACGCTTGGGCAAAAACAGTGGATATGAAGTCACTTCCATCCGGGAAGGTGACGAATATACACTTGTGTTTAAACCTCTCGAATAACCAGCTAATTCACGTATCGGAACAATAGTACATCGATACATCCAAATACCAGTTCGCCGTGGACAACTACCGCTTTTTGGAGGTTGTACACCCGATAAGCTCAATAACCGTGATTTCTGCAACCTGCTAAAGAAAGGATGACGGAGAACGCAGAAATGGTTGAAGTATTAACAGCAGATAATCATTATATTGAAATAACAAACACTAAAAAAGTTTTATTTCCAGAAGATGGCTTCACTAAAAGAGACCTCATTCAATACTATCAGGACATTGCTCCTTTTATGCTACCCCATCTGGAAGGCAGGCCGCTTACCATGCACCGTTTTCCAAGTGGAATTGGAGAAGAAGGATTTTATCATAAGGAAGTGCCAGAATACTTCCCAAGTTGGATCAAGCGTGTTGAGCTTGGTAAAAAAGATGGAAGGACACGCTACCTGATATGCAATAACACAGCTACTCTTATCTATATAGCAAACCTGGCTTGCATCACACCTCATGTATGGCTCAGTAGAAACGACAGGATTGCGTATCCCGATATGATAATCTTTGATCTGGACCCGTCAGATGATGATTTTGAAAAAGTACGTCAGGCGACTTTTTACCTGCGCGATCTATTGAACGAACTTAATCTATCATCCGTCATTAAAACTACCGGTTCTCGGGGAGTTCATATTATTATCCCCCTGGACAGAAGGATCATCTTTGACAAGGTGAGAGTAATCGCGAGAAAGATCGCAGGCATTATGGCAGTTCGCTATCCTGAGATTGTTACAGTTGAACAACGCAAAAACAAGCGAGGCAACCGCGTTTATATTGACACACAGCGTAACAGCTATGGGCAAACAGCCGTGGCGCCATACGCAATCAGGGCAAAACACGGCGCTCCCGTTGCTACACCGATCAGTTGGGAAGAACTAAAAAACCCTGAGCTTAACCCTCAGAGTTACAATATAGAAAATATCTTCAAGCGGCTTTCAGAAAAAAAGAATGTCTGGGCGGATTGGCTGGACCATCCTAATTCATTGACGAAGACATTAAAGAAACTTGAAGAGCTTAAATAACTAACAACATCTGCGTTATTATCTGAAAAAATTTGCCACCAGCTCTGAAAAATCCAATATGCACCGTGTTTTTGCAAATATTCAAGACAATCTTTAATTTAACCAAACGTGTGTCATGTATACAGCTTTTTTACGCCTCACATCCTATTCACTCAAATGACTTCAATCATAATCGGTCGTGTTTGTATGCAAATCTTATTAGTAATATAATTACCACATGCTTTAATCATTGGCCTGGCGAAAGGTTGTAATATTAAGATTCATTAGAGCCTCGCGCGAAAGTATCGTTAATTCTATTTTCACTTTTTGTCTCACAATGGCATCGCAAATCAAAATTATTCTGGATTATTCGGAAAGAAAAGGACGTAAAAGACTGAATGCTTGTAACAGTAATGATTGAAATCCCCAAAGGTAGTCGTAATAAATATGAATATGACCCCGACCTTAAAGTAATCAAATTAAATCGTATGTTGTTCTCTGCCGTGCACTATCCCAGTGATTATGGCTTCATACCGAACACGCTGGCTGGTGATGGCGACCCTCTTGATGCACTTGTAATGGTATGGGAACCAACCTTCCCTGGATGCGTGATTGACGCGTATCCCGTCGGTCTTTTCAAGATGCGGGATGAAAAAGGCCCGGACGAAAAGATACTATGTGTACCAGTAAATGACCCGATGTGGAACCACATTAAAAGTCTTAAGGATGTCCCCCCTCACATGCTTAAAGAAATTGAACACTTTTTCAAAGTTTACAAAGAGCTAGAGGCCAAAAAAACTGGTATCGAGGGCTGGGACGATCAAGAAGCTGCCATCCGCATTATTGAAGAATCAAGAGAAAGATTCAAAAACTCTGGATCATAACAAAGACCTTTTCTTTGACTTTACTCTGGTTAAACATTTTTAACCAGAGTAAATGCTTTGAGAGAGCACGCTTAACCCAATTTCATAATCTCAAGAAAAGCTTCTTTTGGAACTTCAACCTGTCCTATCATCTTCATCTTTTTCTTGCCTTCCTTCTGTTTTTCCAGAAGCTTTCTCTTGCGGGTGATATCACCCCCATAACATTTGGCAAGGACATCTTTTCGACGGGCAGAAACATCTTCTCTTGCAACAATACGCCCCCCGACTGCCGCTTGCAAAGGCACTTTGAATAACTGACGCGGTATTACTTCTTTCAACTTCGATACGACAGCTTTG
This sequence comes from uncultured Dehalococcoidaceae bacterium, assembly GCA_964398255.1. Taxonomy (GTDB): domain Bacteria; phylum Chloroflexota; class Dehalococcoidia; order Dehalococcoidales; family CSSed11-197; genus CSSed11-197. The sequence goes on along the minus strand of CAYNLZ010000063.1, from coordinate 2,479 downwards.
CCTGTATCATGAGCTTTTTCTGGCGGTATTATTCGACTAAAAGCATCAACCTTTATATCATTAACCAGTACATCAAGTTTAATTAAACGCCCCTCACGATAGCCTAGTAATTCATGATCGAGTGAAGCATAGCCACGACTGCGACTCTTAAGTTGGTCATAAAAAGTGGTAAGCACACTTCGTAAAGGCATCTCATATTCAAGCCTGACTCTCTGCCCGGTTTCTCCAAATACAGTGAATTGCCCAAGGTACTCAGTATGCTTGTATACTCCCTCAAACTCCTGTAAAACTTCCATTAACGGACCGATAAAATTGGAAGGGGTAACTACAGAAACCTTAACCCAAGGTTCCTCGATCAGGGCAATTTCAGAAGGATCTGGGAAGTCCACCGGGCTCGTGATTTCCATTTTTTCCCCATTGGTTTTTGTCACAAGAAACTTAACACCCGGTGTTGTGACTACCAGGGAAAGAGAAAACTCTCTTTCCAGGCGCTCAATTACAATATCAAGATGTAAAAGCCCAAGGAACCCACAGCGAAAGCCTTGTCCCAAAACAGGGCTTGATTCTGGCTCATAGGTCAAAGAGGCATCATTTAAATTCAGTTTTTCAATCGCCTCTCTGAGATTTCCGTAATCGTCAGCCTGTGTGGGGTATACGCCGGCATATACCACAGGTTTAGGCAAATCATAACCAATAAGTGGTTCTTTTGCGCCACCTGAAGTTGTTGTTACAGTGTCGCCAACCCGGCATTCTGCAACACTTTTCAAGCCTGTTGCAATATAACCAACTTCGCCAGCTGTTAAAAAGCCGGTTGGGGTGGGTTCAGGGGCGAAATAGCCCAATTCAAGCACCTCCACCTGCGTGCCTTCTCCCATAAGGCTCACCTTACTCCCTTTCTGCAATGTCCCATCAACAACTCTCACATATGCGATTACTCCCTTGTAATCATCGTAGTGAGAATCAAAAATAAGAGCTCTGAGTGGCGAATTCAAATTACCCTCTGGTGGAGGCACACGCTCAACAATTGCCTCAATCAGGTCCGGTACTCCCTCGCCAGTTTTAGCACTGATTAAGAACGTTTCACTGGCTTTATAACCTAACACGCTTTCTATCTCTTCCATAACGCGCTCAGGCTCACTGCCGGGAAGATCTATCTTGTTTATTACTGGTATAACCGTCAGATTATGTTCCATAGCAATATAGATATTAGCCAGGGTCTGCGCCTGGATTCCCTGCGTTGCATCAATCACAAGCACTGCGCCTTCACATGCAACCAGTGTGCGCGAAACTTCATAAGAAAAATCAACATGTCCCGGTGTATCAATAAGATTCAGACGGAACCGCTCCCCCGCTCGAGAGGTATAATCCAGCCGCATTGCTTTGGCTTTGATAGTAATGCCACGCTCACGTTCCAGTTCCATGCTGTCCATAATCTGCTCGATCGTCCTGGCTCGTTTCATACCTCCGGCTATATCGATGAGCCTGTCAGCCAGGGTCGACTTACCATGGTCTATATGAGCAATAATACAAAAATTTCTAATTGAGCTTTGATCCATTTCAACTCCATTCCAAACTAACATCCGCCTGCCTGTTTATTATCTTCAGGGAGAAACCTCCAAAAAACTTCGTTACCTAACAACTTCCCTTTCTTTGTTAGCTTTATATCAACTTCATCGTATTCCAGCAAGCCATAGCCCTTAAGTTCTTCTATCTGTCTATTATACATTGACAATATATCAGTATTATAATCCCGGTTATATCTTTCTATGTTAATGCCAACATCCAGCCTGAGAGAAAGGATAGCTGCCTCCGATGCTGCCAACTCAGGACTTATGGCTTCGTCACTTTCGATTGCTGTCATCCCTTGATCCAGGACACTGGCCAGATACCTGTCCAAACTATCAGAATTACTGAAACGATGACCACCCTGATACGAACAAGCTCCGACACCTACACCGATATACTCTTCATGATTCCAATATGTCAGATTATGTCGGCATTCGCACCTTGGTTTTGCCCAATTCGATATCTCATAATGCCTGTAGTCCTGCCTCGCTAGCAAATCTTCTGCAAGTTCGTACTGGTCAGCACTTAAGTCCGGATCTGGTAGTGATAGTACGCCACTTTCAACCTGTTTCTGCAGGTCCGTTCCAGGCTCAAGGCTCAACGCATACAAAGAAAGGTGCTCCGGCGCCAGACAGATAACATCCTCAAGTGTACGTTTCCATGAAGACAAATCCTGTCCGGGAATTCCATAAATTAAATCAACATTAATATTATCAAAACCGGCGTTACGAGCACATTCAACAGCTTTTGTTCCATCAGACGCATAATGGGAGCGCCCCAAGGTATGCAGCTCTATATCATTTAAGCTTTGCACACCTATACTCAAGCGATTAACACCAGTATTCTTGAGAGCCTTGAGATATCCTCCATCAACAGTTCCAGGGTTCGCCTCAAGGCTGATTTCAATGTTATC
>CAYNLZ010000062.1:0-5849 GCA_964398255.1 uncultured Dehalococcoidaceae bacterium | reverse complement strand
CCACCAACTACTATACCGGCATTTCTCAAGAAGTCTCTTCTGGAAATTGTTCCGTGTGTTTTCTTTGTTTCTTCCGACATTAATGTCTCCTTTCACAAATTTGTGTTTTTCTTTGGATTTTAACAACTACTTTTATTTTCTTTTCTTTCACCTCCTGTGTAGTATCAAGAATTTATGTATGAGTATTGAGCTATTTGTTTTCAGCAGGGCTGTATGCGATGCGACGATAGCCATTCCCTTCACCGCTATTTACGTCAGCCCACATATCAACCATTTGGCAAAGAATGCCGTCATAACATTGACCCGGTGCACGGCACTTGTCCAACTTGGCCTTGGTTGATTTCCTGAGTCCGATAGTACTTCTGGGTTCTCTTTTATTCATCTCTTTATAACCTCACTTTTGTTGATGCTCTCATTTGATTGACTGAAAGTTGGCCATGTCTATAAGTAGTGGCTTGCCTGGAAGGTTAAAACATTCAAAATCTTCCTGTGAGCAGAAAGCTTGAGTATTTTTAGGTTGCGTCGGAGACTTTTGGTTTGTGGTATGGCGTCCGATGAGGAAGCAAACCATCAAAAATAGATATATGCAGCAATCTATGCATATGTTTAAGATATCATGTGAATATTAATTATCCAATTAAAAATGTATCGGAATAATTAAAAGATATTAATAAAAACAATACAGTTTATTAAGAGCAGTAGAAAAATGTAAAATAATTAAATTATTTACGGTTTAACACATAGCCTATACCAGGCTTGGTCACTATCAAACTGGGCTTTCGTGGGTTTGCCTCAAGTTTTTCCCGCAAATGATGGATGTAGACCCTGATAGCGTTGGCGCTATCGGAGTAGTTGTTTCCCCAGATGCTCTGAGCGATGCTATTAATGGTTACTGTTTTACCGGAATTTAGGGCGAGGTGGCGCAAAATTGCTATTTCTGTTTTGGTAAGATTGTGGGTTTTTCCTTTGTATTTGACTGTGCATTTGGCAAGGTCGAATTGGAGTGGCCCAATCTTTTCTGATGCCGATGAACCCTGTCCATAGTGTCTTCTGAGAATAGATTTCACTCTGGCCAGCAGTTCAAGCTGGCGAAATGGCTTGATGATATACTCGTCTGCGCCCAATTCCAGTGCTTTGATGACGGATCGTTCCTCTTCATTTTGAGTCAGAATCAAAACCGGAATATTTGAAAAAAGCCGAATTTTCTTGAGAACTTCATATCCGTTTATATCAGGTAATCCCAAATCGAGAATAACAATGTCCGGGTCATATGTTTCAACGAATTCTATACCCTCTTCGCCCAGTCTAGTAGATATAATTTCAGATTCAGGCCATCCTACCTGGAAAGAGAGTGTTACTGTTTCGATTATTGCCCTGTCATCTTCAATTAATAGTATCCTCATGATTTACCCTTTATCATTTGTTGTTATCCTGGCTCTCTATTGGTATTGAAAAGAAAAACCTGCTTCCCTTACCCTTGGTGCTTTCCACCCATATTTTACCACCATGCAGTTCAACAAGCATCTTGGAGAGGAACAAGCCCAAACCCAAACCCCCTAATGCCTCTCCCCCGTTCTTTTGCCGGCTGTATGGTTTGAACAAACTCTTTTGGGTCTCCTGGCTGATTCCACAGCCAGTATCCTCAACTTCAAAAACAACATTATTGTTTTGGACTTCAGCCTTTAAGCTTACTGTACCATTACGGCGGGTAAATTTAAAGGCGTTGTTTAGTAAATTTAACAGCACCTGTTGGATGCGCCCTGCATCAATAAATATAAGGGGCAGCTTTTTGTCTAATATGAGGTTAAAATTCAAACCGTTACGTTCTGCTTCTGGAAGCATATACGTGTAAATCTTTTTTAAAAAAGCCCTTGGGTATAAATGTTTTCGTTCAACTTTAAGTATGCCGACTTCGCCACGGGCAATGTCAAGGAGTTCGTTTATTCTCTTGGAAAGGTTGTTGGCTCCCAGCTGTATGTTCCTGGCGAAACTTAAATAAGGTTCTTCCGTCAGGTTATCAGCCAGATAATCACTGGAGACTAGCAGAGGGGTCAGGGGTGTCTTGAGTTCATGAACCAGCGCTCTGGTAAACTCAATTCTCTGGTCAGATTGTTCCTTGAGTTCTGCTTTTAGAGATTGCTCTTGCTCGAGAAGTTTTTTTAACTGGTTTTCAATATTAATCCGGTCAGTTATTTCAACCTCAACGATAATAACTCCGAAATGTTGCCTTTTGAATCCCGGAATGGATATCGGTCAAGCGTGAACCATCTTTCGTGTAAGGGCTCGTAATTGGTGAAAATGGTTCTTTCAGGAACCCCGGTTTTTATAACCCTCAAATCTGCAAGTTTGGCATCCTGAGAGTGCTCCCTCTCAGGATGGTTTTCATAAGCTGTTTTGCCAAGAATTTCCTCTAATGGCTTGCCTATTGATTGAATTCCAGCCTTGTTCGTGTATTTCAACCGCGCCTTCCTGTCGACCAGATAGATACCGGCAGGTGTGGCATCGAGCAATTCCTGCAAAGCTTGCTTCTCTCGACTTGCCTTCTTTTCTGCGTCCTTGCGTTTTTTGACTTCAGCGTTGGATTTGATGATTGCCTTTTGAAGTTGTTCCGTGCGTTCTGCAACCAGTTTTTCCCTGTTTTCAATTTCAAGCGCTTGGCAATCTTCTTTGAAGCAGATCATTGTCCCGATAGTCTTTTTAGCAGAATCAACCAAAGGGAAAGTCGATATGGCATAGGGTGTATTGTCGCCGCCGGCATTCTTTATCACTGCATGTGAATATACCGATGCTGCGCCGGATTTAATTTTGTTAAGCGGGCAATGATGAGTATGACAATGCTCACTTGGAAACAAGTCGTAACACTTTTTTTTGATAGCTTCAGGGGAAGGAGTACCTGAGGCATTAATAAACTCCCGATTGGCATACCGGACTGAATGATCATTATCTATGATAAGGATTCCCAGGGGTAGGTCTTCCAGAACATTTTCGAGCGTCAGTCCAGGTATATCAAAAAGGTGCCCTGCGACGTTATTGGTGCTTGCCTGCTTTTTTACAATATTGTTTTGATCCGGTAATCTTGTTTTCGCCAAACCTTACCTCTTAATTTTAGGAGATTGCCTGTGATATAACACAGCTATAAACGAGGATCTCCCATTAATACTAGTATAATTTAAACAACTCGGCAAACAAAACTAGCTCACCAGATGGTATATCACCAAATTTGCTGTTCTTTTCTACTTAAGCATGGCGGCGTTATTTAAAACCTGCGCGCCAAACAAGAATAATGCATCGGCTCCGGGTTGGAATTCGATAAGTTCGCCAACATAGTCTGTTGTTATATAGCGAAGGTCAACGAGGTGTATTTTGGCGTATCCTTCCAGGAGCAGGGGTGCGAGTGAGCTGGTGTAAGAATCCCTGAAAATTATCAGCTCCCGGTCTGTATCTGCGCTTGGGTTATCAATTGTAATAAGTGCTTTTGCGCCGGAAAGAAACACGTCATAAGGATCAACATTATTGAAATTATCGGGTATGTATATGCTGTTCCATGTGCCTGTTTCGTAGTCGTAAGCAATAGCATTCTCAATTATTTGGCTTGAAAGATACACAAGAGTGTCCGGTTTTGTATTGAGGGCGGCATGGCCATAATAAGATCCATAGAAAGGGGAGAGCTCGTGGCGGGTGTAATTCACACCTGAGGCCAGAGCATTGGCATTCATTGCTTTGAGAAGGGCGTCTGCAACAGGGATAATATTTTCCTGGCGCCAGTGTATATCTGTTTTGTAGTAATCATCAAGTGTAAGCTCTGAGAAAATATCAATAAACGTCATATTTTGCGTGTTTTGGCTGAGAATCTCCAGCATTTTCTCGTAATCAATCGAAAGATACCCGTTTTCGGGTCCTGTAAAATAGTTTTTATCAGGGATTACGGAATAATATACGTTTAGATCTTGCAGATATTTGGCATAGACTTCATTAAATTTATTTGCAGCAATAAGAACAGAGCTCTCTTTTAGAGGATGTTCGATTTTAATAATGTATCCATCCTTGATGTATATACCGTTATTGTCTTTTTGTCCTAAAAGAGATAGCTTTACATAAGCTTTAAATCCACGGAATCCATCGCGGAAAGTAAACTGGTCGAGGAAATAATCCTCACATTTCTCAAAGAATTCTCCGCTCCAAAATTCTTCAGTCGAGAACTGGGGAAATTGTGCCAGTTTGCGCCTTTCGCTGTAAGAAAATTCCTGGTCGGGAGCAATGATATTAGTTAGCAAAAAGCCAAAAATCACTACTGTGAAACAGGCGATACAAATAATATTTAAGTATTTTTTATTCATTTTAAAACCTGAAGTAGATAAACGGGTTAAAGGAACCATCGACTAAATAGCCTGTCACAAGTAGCAGGAGAAAAACGTGCACTGCTGGCATGAGGGCACCTGACATATTTGCCAGCGGTTTAATGCCTTTTGCTTTTTGGGCAAGCCACTTCAATGCGGGAGTAGAGAGGAGTATGGCAATAATAAATATCAGCCAGTAACTTGCAAGATAATAACCGGTTTCCAGGTTAGTAAAAGGTATACCGGCCATGCCAAACATTGCTTTGAGAGAGATAACACTTTCAGTAACTCCAAAAGTATTAAATATTACAAAGCCAATGATCACCACTAAAAGCAGATAAAAATGGCTAAAAGCCCCCGGTAGTCGGCTGAAAAGACGGTTCAGGATAAATTTTTCCAGCACCAAAAAGATGGCAAAATAAAGCCCCCAGATAATAAAATTCCACTCTGCTCCGTGCCAGAATCCGGTGAGGAACCATACCACCGCCACGTTTCTTACCCATTTCAGTAGGCTGACACGGTTGCCGCCAAGGGGGATGTAAACGTAATCCCTGAACCATGAACCGAGGGAGATGTGCCATCGGCGCCAGAATTCCGTAACCGATTTTGCGATATAGGGGAAGTTGAAGTTTTCTGGAAAATGAAAGCCAAATATCCGCCCGAGGCCAATAGCCATATCGCTATAACCAGAAAAGTCAAAATAGATTTGCAATGTGAAAGCAACTGCCCATATCCAGTAAAGGAGTACGGTTTTTTCATTAGTGGCGGCAAAGATTACCCCGAGCTCTCCTAAAGAATTAGCGATAATCACTTTTTTGGCAAGACCACTGATGAATCGGTGGATGCCATAAGAAATATCGGCAAGCGAATGCTTCCGACTGGAAAGTGCTTCTTCAACTGTGGCGTATCTGACGATTGGCCCGGCAACAAGTTGGGGAAAGAGGGCGACGTAAGTGGCAAAGTTAATAAAATTGGTTTGCACCCTCACCGTACCTCGATACAGGTCTATGGTGTAAGAAAGAATCTGGAAGGTATAAAAGCTGATGCCAATCGGCAGGGCCAGGTTCAGGGGGTCGAGCGTTGAGTTGAATACGGCGTTGATATTATTTATAAAAAATGCCCAGTATTTGAAAAAACCCAGGGTGCCGATGCTGATAACTATTGAAGATATCAGCGCCACCTTGCGAATTCGAGCATTCTTGGCCCTTGAAATCCATATTCCGTGGAGATATGCCGAGCCAATGGCAAAGACCATCAGGAAAGAATAAGTTGGCTCTCCCCAGAAATAGAAGGCAAAACTTGCCAGCAGTAAAACAAGGTTTTTAAATCTTGTCGGAACAAGGAAATAAAGAGCTAATACTACTGGCAAGAAATAGTAAAGGAAGCTTACCGAAGAAAACAGCATGCCTTTCCTTTACATCGTGTCAAAGTTAATAACAGCATGCTTTTATTTTAATGCAAGAAACGCGTTATGCAGATTTTGAGTTTCCTGGTTGCTCATAAGTAAAAAGA
>CAYNLZ010000061.1:0-5956 GCA_964398255.1 uncultured Dehalococcoidaceae bacterium | reverse complement strand
AACCAGAGAACGGACGAAATAAAGCCAAAGATAATCAATAAGATATTGCTATTTTGTACTCCAACGAAGCCAAGGCCAATGCCTAGGATTTTGAAAGGTATAGAGATGGCAAATAAAGCTATCTTGGGAGTGATACGGTCATAAATGTTATTTTTTAAGAAAGCTATCATTTTGCACTACGCAAAAGATAGATATAACCCAAGTTATTGCAAGCATTGGCACTAAACATGGTATCAAGAGTTTACAATTATTTTTGTTGGAATAGCAATTAAAGACAGGTTGGCTGTAAGCTCTACAGATATCGGCTCCATTATAAGTTGGATAATTTTTGAGCGGCTTGACCCGGTTAACAAGTGTGCATATTATTGATAAGTTTAAAGAATTATTTCAAGATTAATGATTAGCTATTTCTTAATATATTATGTAAACTAGACAGGTTTTACGTTTGAATTAATGACATAACATATATAGTGCGAACATGCTTCACCATCTTTAACATTACATAATAAACGACACTTTTGAGAAGTAGTTATTTATTTCAGGAAAATGCTAATTATAAAACAACCGAGGTGAACCGAAAATTTAATTCACCTCGGTTGTTAATTCAAGAGCTAGTCCTTGAATATATTATTATCGTCTGGTTGAAACGTACTGCCCGGTACGACGGTTATTCATAAGCCCGCCTAAACGCTGGAAACTTGGTATCTCCAGTTCTGCCTCTGTTCTGATGTTCTTTAGAACCCGGGTGATTTCTTTATCCCGATTTTGCGCAGTTGAAGTCCGGTTGGACGAAAAACCTGTAGCGATTAAAGTCATGCTAACCTCAGCATCAATTACAGGCTCATTTGATACACCAAATATCACATTTGCCTCCGGGTCTACTTCCTGACGTACAATCTCAGCGGCTTCGTTAACTTCAAATAGAGTCAAGTTTTCGCAGCCAGATATGTTAAATATCACTCCCTTGGCTCCTTTTACCGATACGTCGAGCAAGGGGCTGCTCAGGGCATTCTCTGCTGCCATTACTGCACGATTCTTACCAGAACCTTTTCCGATACTCATCCAGGCTGGACCAGCGTCTTTCATCACTGCGCGCACGTCAGCAAAATCAAGATTAATTATTCCTGGAACGGTTATTACTTCTGCTATGGACTGGACGCCATGGTACAAAGTTTCATCTACCATTTTAAATGCGCCGTCCATCCCCATTTTTGAGTCACATATAGAAAACAGCCGTTCATTGGGAACGATAATCATTGTATCAACATAGTTAACAAGGTTTTCAATGCCTTCATCTGCCACCGAAGCTCTACGCGCGCCTTCAAAAGCAAAGGGCTTGGTTACCACCCCTATAGTCAACGCTCCGCTTTCTTTGGCGATTCTGGATACTACCGGAGCTGATCCAGTGCCAGTGCCACCGCCCATACCGGCAGTAATGAAGACCATATCTGCCCCTTCGACCAATTTCTTTATTTCGCTGATGCTTTCTTCAGCAGCTTCTTCACCTTTTTTGTGGTTGCCCCCGGCACCAAGTCCTCGAGTACAGCGTTCGCCCAGCTGGATACGCGTTGGAGCTTCCGTAATTGCCAGATGCTGCGCATCAGTGTTCATCGCTATAAACTCAACACCACGAATATGCTCTCTAACCATTCTGGTAACGGCATTACAACCGGCACCACCAAGACCGATCACTTTAATTTTTGCTCCATTGGGAACATAGCTCATCTTTCCCACCTGATATTGTTCTCCTTTACAATAATAGTTTTATTTTCCAAAATATCTAATTAACCTTGAAACAAAGCCAGTATTTTTAAAAATCTTGTTATTCATCTTCTTCTGGCGATAATTAGCTTCCGGATTCTCTTTTTCCCAAAGTAGAAGCCCTATGCTTGCTGCAAATTCCGGGTTAGATATACGATCCACAATACCAGATATTAAAGGAGGATAGCCGATCCTGCAAGGCATATGAGTAACTTGCTGAGCCATTTCAGCAATGCCAGGAAGATTGGCTGTTCCACCTGTAATGACAATTCCTGCTGGTAAAGATGATGGACCGATAGCTCCGCCTGTGTCATTACTCACCTGTATAAGCACCAGTCTGAGTAATTCTTCTGTGCGTATTTGTATTATGTCAAATAAATCTTCATAGGGGATCTCTGCTTCCCCTACAATTAAAGGCTTGGGCGTTTCAGTTTGCGGCAACGGTACCAATGAACCATATTGCACCTTCAACTCTTCAGCAATTTCCGGAGAAAGGCCAAGTCCAAGTGAAATATCTCTGGTAATCTGGTTGCCAGCAACAGAGATTACGGAAGAATAATACACACTATCATTCTTATACACCGTTATATTCGTAGTGCCTCCCCCAATATCAGCAAGTAACACTCCGTCACGTCTTTCGTCTTCCATAAGAATGCCTTCTGCGCTGGCAAGAGGTTCGAATACAATGTTGTCTATTTTAATTCCAGCGCCTACAACACATTTAGTAAGGTTTTCCAAGGAAGTGGTTGAAGCAGTAATCGTGTGAGTTTCAACATCAAGCCGATAGCCGAACATGCCAACCGGGTCCTTGACCCCATCCTGGCCGTCCACTCTGAAATACCTGGGAATCTGATGCAGGACAGTTTCCTCCGGGGGAACACTGTCACTGCTGGTGATTTCCAACAGTCGTTCCACATCTCTCTTTTTAACCGTCTGCTTGCTATCATCAGTTATACTGATAACCCCTTGCTTGTTACCTGAGCTCACATGTTTGCCAGACATGCTGATAGCGGCGGAATCCATGCGACACCCTGCTGTCTTTTCTGCCGCTTTGACTGAAGATCGTACCGATTCGCGTGCTTCAGCTATATTTATTACCTGTCCTTTATTTATCCCTCTGGATGGGACAGTACCAATACCAAGAACACGAAGCCCTGTACCATCAGTTTCGGCAATAAGGGTGCAAACTTTGGTGGTACCAATATCTATGGCGCCAATCTTGTTGGTTTTCAAATAAACCTCCTGAAATTATTATTTATTCGAAATACGAAAATGAACGTTCCATTTATCAGAAATAGAGTTGATAAAATGTTTTACTTCTGAATTGGGAGCCTTGTAGAGCTCAGCTAAAAAACCGTGTAGCAGTTCTCCTCCACTCATTCCAGCAGTGGGCTCTTCAGGGCCAGGCAAGTTAATGTGGACAATTTCGGTCATCAGTTTTTGATATTCAATTGCTGGTCCCATTTTTTCTCCTTTAATTATTTTAGGATATAGAAAACAATTTTAGGCACGTATTTTCAATCAGTCAACTATTGTCCTTATTTGTCCTTTCAAGTACCGTGTTGATATCCAAATTGCAATAATTTGTCCAGAGAGATAAAATACTTAGTAATTTCAAGGAGGACAAATGTCCGATATTCAAAAGAAACTGTTGCCGCCTTATGTATCATATCGTTCTTTTTGGAATTTTTTAGATCGCCTGAATGAAGCTATCCCGGCGAGGATAGACCGCAGCTATTGGGGGGATAAATTCTCAGGCAGTACTGGCGCCCAACTCATGAGGGCTTTACGATACCTTGGGCTGATTGATGATTCTGGCATTCCTACCAGTCTTCTAAAAAGGCTGGTAAACGCACGAGATTTTGAAAGAGATGAGCTTATGGCTCAAATAGCACGTATAAGCTACAGTTTCTTTCTAAGTGGTCCTGTTGATTATAAGACAGCGACTTATGCTCAGTTTGAAGATGTATTACATGCCAATTTTCAAATAACTTCTGATGTTGCTCGCAAGTGTATAAAGTTTTTCGTCGATTTTGCTACCGATGCCAGAATTCCAGTTTCGCCCTTCGTGATTAAAAAAAACCGCAAGGCGCGGACTACAACAAGCAACCGCAGGACAAAAATTAAGAACGACGATAAAACAGTAAATCCGGGTGCCAAACCACATACAGAACCAGTTCTATTTGGAACTGGGATGGACAAAATGTTAGTAAATAAGTTTCCAGATTTTGATCCTGCCTGGTCAGATGAAATTAAAGTCAAATGGTTTTCTGCCTTTGACGAGTTAATCAAACGCCTCCCTGTTGAAAAAGGCAGCCAGAAAGAAGATGAGGTATAAGGCGGGTACTATTGGCCCGCGTTACACATATTATGTATTGCCGAAATAATAGCTCGTCCCAGGTCTCTTATGCCCCAGGCACGAGTTGCCGAAACTATTACGGTATCTGGAAGACTATCAGAAAAGCTTCCTTTCATTGACTTCTTGATAAAATCAATTGCTTCCTGCTCGTTCCAGTTAACCTTTGGGTCAAGAACGCGATCTGCCTTGTTAAGGACTGTAATTCTAGGTTTTTGAGAAAGGCCCATATCCTCCAAGAGGTTTTCAGTTGTCTCGTATTGCTCAGCAGCACGGGGATTCGATAAATCAACAACGTGCAATAATATATCAGCATGACTAATTTCTTCGATAGTAGCCTGAAAGGCAGAAACAAGGCCCGGTGGTAACTTCCGGATGAATCCTACCGTATCACTTATTAAGACAACGCTGTTATCCGGGAGAATAACCCGCCGCGTGGTTGGATCAAGAGTAGCAAACAGTTTATCTTCTGTGAATATATTTTCATCACTTAAAATGTTCAGGATTGTACTCTTCCCGGTGTTGGTATACCCAACCAACGCAAGTAAAGGAATTTCACTATTCTTCCTGGTCTTCCTCTGCTGACTCCGCCGTTTCTTTATGTTTTCAATTTCTTTCTTGAGGCGATTGATTTTTTTCTGCGCTAACCGACGGTCCGTCTCAATCTGGGTTTCACCAGGGCCGCGGGTGCCTATGCCTCCTCCCAGCCTTTCGAGGTGACTCCACTGCCCTGCCAGCCTTGGCAGCAGATACTCAGTTTGTGCAAGCGCAACCTGCAAAATACCTTCACGTGTACGAGCACGTTTTGCAAAAATATCAATTATCAGAGCTACGCGGTCAATAATCTTTACGCAAAGTTCATCTTCCAGGTTGCGTTGTTGAAGGGCAGAGAGTTCGTCATTAAAAATTACCAGATTATAACCAAGGGATTCCTGAAGATTAATTAACTCCTCAAGCTTTCCCTTGCCCAGATAATAGTTTTTTGAAGGCTTATCAAGTTGTTGGCTAACTCGTCCAACGACGCTGGCTCCGGCTGTGTTTGCCAATTGCTCAAGCTCATCCAATGACTCATCTATCGTCCATGCTTCTTGAGAGCGCCCTATCTCAACTCCCACAAGGATAGCCTTTTCTATTTCTGGTTTGGTCAAGATGAGTTCTCTTACAGTATTAGCCACTATATCCGCTTAAGGTCTGGATTTTGTTTTGAACGGCTGCTTGTCATCCTTCCAGTTGCCGAGTCTTGATAATCCTTTGACAAGCAGTGCATCATGAATTGTTAATGAAAACCGCACAAAACCTTCTCCGTATTTTCCATAGCCTGTACCGGGAGTTACCGCTACATTGCACTGATCCAGAAGACTGTTTGTAAATTCAACAGACGAGTATCCGGAAGGAACCTTTGCCCAGACATACAAACCACCTTCCGGAGGAGTGACCGTAAGCCCAATGTCGCCAAGAACTTCGCAAACCAAATTACGACGTTTTCGATACACGTCTATATTTGCTTGCACTATTTCCGGTGGGCTTTCAAGGGCTGTAATGGCCGCTTCTTGTATTGCCTGAGGAGCTCCAGAATCAAGATTAGATTTAATTATACCAAGAGCTTTAACGCTTTCCGGATTGCCAACAGCCATCCCAATGCGCCACCCCGTCATATTATATGTTTTAGAAAGAGAATGAAACTCTATCGCTACGTCTTTTGCATTTGCAACCTGAAGAATGCTAGGTGGTTTTTTATTTGAAAAATATATTTCGGAATAAGGATTATCGTGGCATATTAGAATATCGTTACTCCGAGCAAAATTCACTGCTCTGGTAAAAAATTCCAAATCGGCTAAT
>CAYNLZ010000060.1:2233-6184 GCA_964398255.1 uncultured Dehalococcoidaceae bacterium | reverse complement strand
AAAAAAACAGGCCAACTAATTAAAGCTGGCCTGTTTTCAGGTTTGATTAATAGTGGTTTAAACTATCTGTCTCCCCTTGTGCGACTAAAGCATGCGCTGCAATAAACAGGCTTGCCCTGACGCGGCTCAAACGGTACCTCGGTGTCCTGTCCGCACTGTGCACAAACAACACTAAACATCTGGCGACGATTTCCGCCATCGCCACGTTCAGCCTTGCGTTTCTGGCGGCAAGCCTGGCAACGTTTAGGATCGTTAGTGTAGCCCTTGGCTGCATAAAATTCCTGTTCGCCTACAGTAAAGGCGAAGTTTTCACCGCAGTCAGCACACTGAAGTTCTCTTTCTTGGAATGCCACTGGATTCCCTCCTTTTATAATAGTTGGTTAGAGCTTAGGTCATCCAGTTTGCATATCCAGTTGTTCAACTTCAAAGATTCTACCAATGTGATGAGCCTGCCTTAAACCACCGGAGTTTATTTTACACAAAGCCCGACTAACATGCAATTATTTTTTTAAACCCTGTTTTAACCTGGCTATTTCTTCTTCTCCTAAAAGCCTTGTGTTGCCGAGGTCAAGATCGCCAAGTTCAATAGTTGCTATCCTGATGCGCTTGAGTGCAAGTACGACGTACCCCAAGCGGGCGAATAATCTTCTTACAATGTGCTTCTTTCCTTCATGGATCACAACACTGTATTTATGAGCTAAACCTTCCTTAAGAGAGATAACCCGAGCTGGGCTGGTAACACCGTCATCAAGATCAACCCCCTCAGCCAACTGTTTGAGATCCCGTGCTTCAAGAACTCGGTCAAGTTTCACCACATACTCTTTCTCCTGCTCAAAACTCGGATGGCTAAGCGTATAAGCCACGTCACCATCATTGGTCAATAAAACAAGTCCACTGCTGTTCATATCCAGCCGACCAACAGGGTACAGCTTTATTTGTTTAATATGGGGCGGTACGAAATCTATCACCGTCTTCCGTCCACGGTCATCCTGGGTTGTAGACAATACCCCTGTGGGTTTATTTAAAACAAGATATGTCTTTGTTTCCGGCGAAATATTCACCTCAGCACCATCAATTTCAACCTGATCTGTGTTAATGTCAACAATATGGTTGAGAGATGTTACAATCTCTCCATTAACGCGTACCCGGTTTTCCATAATCGCGCTTGCCAACTTTCTTCGTGAGCCAACACCGGCTACAAGAAGTATTTTTAAAATGCCGTTAATTTCCATGATTCATTTTACCAAAAACATCATAGTCTTAAAAAAACAGCCGGAGCGTGGTCACTCTACCCGCTCCGACTGTCACAAAAAGGAGGAACATGGCTGCAGCCCCAAACAGATTTGTCCAAGGCTTGCACTATATATAACGAAATTTATTTATAAAAGTTATTATCAGTACTAATTATTAACAATAATATAAAGCAACAGCAGCTATGCTGTTCATATTTAATTACAACAGCCTTTGATATTCTTCTTCCGAAAGTAAATTATCCAGACGGTCCAATTGGTTCACTTCAATCTCCAGCAACCAACCGTCTTCCATAGGAGAGCGGTTTACGAGCTCCGGATCAGACACCACATTGACATTGATTTTAGTAATTATGCCAGTCAAGGGAGAAGAAATCTCAATTGCTGCTTTTGATGACTCGAGAACCGCTATACTGTCACCCTGCTTAATCGTACGACCGGCTTTTGGTAATTCAACGATATTTA
The DNA here is from genome assembly GCA_964398255.1 of uncultured Dehalococcoidaceae bacterium. GTDB lineage: Bacteria > Chloroflexota > Dehalococcoidia > Dehalococcoidales > CSSed11-197 > CSSed11-197. The sequence continues at coordinate 4,469 of CAYNLZ010000060.1, read as the reverse complement.
CAGCAGCCAGCCGATCAAGATAGTCAAAAGTCACGCCGATACGATACAAATTGTCTTTGACATGTCTAACCCAAAGATGATCCGAGGTGTATTGCACTTTGTCATTTACCACAATTAGTTCCCGCCTCTATATAATTTACCCACGTTATTCTATCACAACCCGCTCTTGCCCCTGAATGTTATTTTTGACTCAACCTGGTTTATGCTATGCTATTGATATAGTTTTACCAAGCTTAAAAAGTATTCAATAAGAGTGATAAATTAATGAAGTCCGGCATAGGCGAAATCATTCTAATATTGGTTGTTGCCTTTATTGTATTGTTTGTTGTACGCATTATCAGGATGGCCCAAAAGTCGGAGGAAATAGAGCGGCATTCAGAAGAGCTCACAGAAACAGACCAGGGGGAACGTTCATGTTCTCCTCGCACACGCACCGTTCTTATTGGCCTCCTGATCATAGTTATCGGTGTAGTTGTACTTTACTCCAGCCTTAGTCTTATCAAATGGGTATTCTGGGGGCCAATTGGCGCCCTCATTGCTATATTAGCCGGCATCGCCATTGTAATACTCGCCCGCATCCGTTAGATTGACACATAAGAATACCAATGATAGACTGCTTTTTCCTGATTTTATTTAAAAGGTGGTTATTTGAAAACTGTTGGCGTTTCCTACCATCCAAAAAACCAGGCTGCTCCATTTGTAGCTGAAAAAACCGTCGCACTCTTAAAAGAGCTCGGAGTTGAAACCTGGATGGTTTCCGCTTGGGACTCGGAAGAGTTACGGCGTCAAGCGTCTGGGGCTGACTTGATCATAACTGTTGGCGGAGATGGAACCATCTTGCGAACAGCTAATGCAGTCATCCCGGGCTCAGCCTGCATAGCTGGAATCAATCTGGGAAGGCTTGGGTTTCTTACCGAAATAAGCACAGAAGACACCTGGGAGAAAATACCAGCACTGGTCAGAGGCGAAGGCTGGATCGACGAAAGAACACTGCTGGAAGCGGAATTGACGCTCCCTGGCACTGAAGAGAACGCAAAGCGGCGTTTTGTGGCTTTGAATGACGTTGTTGTGGCAAGGGGTGAAGTCACTCGCATAATTCATATCGAAACAAGAATTAACGGCGACCTGCTCACTACTTATAGGGCTGATGGGGTGATACTGGCAACTGCCACCGGCTCGACAGGCTATGCGCTGGCCGCCGGAGGACCAGTGTTATATCCTTCATCCAAAGATTTTCTGCTTGTCCCAATTCTTCCTCACCTCGGCTTGAACTATAATATGGTCCTGCCGGCAGATAGCGAGGTCCAACTGCAAATTATAAACACCCATGTGGCAGCTCTGAATATCGATGGTCACATATCATGCTCCCTTCCGGATGGTGCTTCAATTACAATTCGCCGCAGTCCTCATACGATCAGGTTTTTAAGAGCTCTGCCGAAAACTACTTTTTATAATACTATTGAAAAGAGATTGAAAGTGTAATGGAAACCTTAGAAAAAGCGACAATCAAGGATGCTGCCCAAATACATCGACTGGTAAACGCCTTTGCCGACAAGGGCAGGATGTTGCCACGGCCACTCTCAGAAATTTATGAGAACATCCGGGACTATTTTGTAATACGCCAGGGTGACAAGATAATTGCCTGCGGAGCCTTGCATGTACTCTGGGAGGATTTAGCCGAAATCAAATCTCTGGCTGTGACTTCTGAGCATCAGAAAAAAGGCTGGGGAGATAAAATCGTTCACAAGTGTCTGGACGAAGCCAGACTTCTTGATATACCTAAGGTTTTTTGTCTTACGTACTCACCAGAATTTTTTTCCAAGTGCGGTTTCAAGCTAATAGATAAAGCCGAGCTTCCCCAAAAAATCTGGGGAGAGTGCTTCAAATGCCCCAAATTCCCGGATTGTGATGAATCTGCACTAATATATTATCTATGAGGCAATTTCATGCAAGAAGTGACTATCGACACTAATTATATTTACAAAGGGTCGATACTGAACCTGAGAGCAGATACCGTTGAAACGAGCAAAGGCCACAAAGTAACCAGAGAAGTGGTAGAGCATGTCGATTCTGTCGGCATCATAGCTATTGACGAACGAGGAAATCTGCTGCTGGTAAACCAGTTTCGCTATCCAGCTGGCGAAATTCTTTTAGAAATTCCTGCCGGATGCATTGACCCGGGAGAAACCCCCGAATCAGCAGCAAAACGCGAGCTACGTGAGGAAACCGGCTTCAA
>CAYNLZ010000060.1:0-2133 GCA_964398255.1 uncultured Dehalococcoidaceae bacterium | reverse complement strand
CAAGGAGATCTCCTCCCTTTGCATCGTAAGCAACAACGGCCGGAAAGCCTTCTACTTCGAGCCGCATAATGGCTTCCGCGCCCAGCTCCGGATAGCATATGGTTTCTGCTTTTTTTACACAACCAGCCAATAATGCTCCAGCTCCACCGAGGGTAACAAGATAAACTGCCCTGTATTTTACAAGGGCTTGCTTGACTTCGCTCGATCGTTCACCTTTGCCAATCATCACTCTCAGCCCCCGCTCAAGAAGAGGAATAGTGTAACGATCCATTCGTCGGCTGGTGGTTGGCCCGCAGGCGCCAATTACTGCTCCAGGGCGAGCCGGAGACGGACCCATGTAATATAACGTCTGGCCAGCCAGGTCCACCGGAAGATCAAGCCCAGAAGCAATAAGCCCTGAAAGACGCTTGTGAGCCGCATCACGGGCAACATACACAATGCCATCGATTAGTAATTGGTCGCCCGCCCTAAGGGTGGAAACTTCATCCGGGGAAAATGGTGAACGAATATTAATTTTAGCCATTACAATACCACCTCGGCATGGCGCGAGCTATGACATTGCAGATTGACAGCGACGGGCAAACTAGCCATATGACAAGGAAACGCGATTATATTTACAGCAAGCGCGGTTGTACTGCCTCCCATCCCAAGTGGCCCTATACCCAGGCAATTTACCTGATCTAAAATTTTTTCTTCCAAAGAGGCTGTTTCGGCATCTGGATTGTGCTTGCCAACAGGCCTCATAAGGGCTCGTTTAGCCATAATAGAAGCCTTTTCAAGGGTGCCACCAATGCCCACCCCTATTATTAATGGCGGACAAGCGGCTCCCCCTGCATTCTTTACCGTTTCCTCCACTAAACCAATAATTCCAGGTTCGCCTTCTCCTGGAGAAAGCATTGAAACCCTGCTCATGTTTTCAGCCCCGCCTCCTTTGGGCATCAGTACAATCCGCAATTTATTCCCCGGTACCACTTCGTAATGTATGACAGGAGGAGTGTTATTTTTGGTGTTTATTCGTTCCGAAAACGGCTGGGAAACCATGGATTTTCTTAAATAACCAGAGGTGTACCCTTCTTTTACACCTTCAGTGACGGCTTCGCCCAGATTGCCACCAGTTATGTGAACATCCTGCCCAATTTCAATAAAAACAACGGCTGCACCACAATCCTGGCAGAGAGGGATGCTTTTTTCGCGTGCCAGGCGAGCGTTGTCGAGTAAATAAAGCAGATTTTGCCTGCCAATGGGAGATTTTTCAGTTTTCGAAGATTTTTTCAGTGCCGTTATCACATCGTTGCCAAGTTCATAATTAGCTTGAAGGCTCAACCTGGCAACCTGTTGTTTTATTTCACTTGCTTTTATCTCACGTATTGTCATCAGGATAGATTTTAGCATTCTGTAATGCTGTTCGCCAATAGAGAAACATATTCGATAATTTTGCCCACAACTGAGTTAAGGGTATAATCAAATGTTATGGAAACAGATCATTCCCTTTCAGATAATAAAAGACTGGAACAGTTTGAGGTACTTGCGAAGATAATAGCCACGTTAAGAGCCCCCGGCGGTTGCCCGTGGGATCGCGAGCAAACACACATGTCTATTCGTGATTCCCTGCTGGAGGAAACTTACGAAGTTCTAAGTGCTATTGACAATAATAACACGCCCTCTTTACTGGAAGAACTCGGTGACCTGTTGCTCCAGATAATGCTTCATGCCCAAATTGCCAGCGATGACAATCGCTTTGATATCTCGCAAGTAATCGAAGCGATTAACAAAAAACTGATACGCCGCCATCCGCATGTTTTCGGAGAACAACACGTTAATAATATTTCTGAAGTGCAATCAAATTGGGAAGAGATAAAAAAAGCAGAACGCGGAGAAGACAAATCAATCCTGGATGGAGTGCCCCCTGCAATGCCCGCTCTCGCTTACAGCCAGGCAATACAAAAAAGAGCGGCAAGGGTAGGTTTTGACTGGGATGAAGACAGCGGTGTGGTAGAGAAGGTTGCGGAAGAAGCAGATGAAATCATCAACGCCCAAAATCCTAAAGAAAAAGAGAGTGAATTTGGCGACTTGCTTTTTACCCTGGCAAACCTTGCCCGTCGCCAGGGGATAGATTTGGAATCCGCATTAAGA
>CAYNLZ010000059.1:3418-6185 GCA_964398255.1 uncultured Dehalococcoidaceae bacterium | reverse complement strand
TATAACCTTTATTTGCAGCGTCTTTAGCTTGGTTGCCAGCTTCCTCAAGGCTTGTAGCGAGTTGTTCAGATACACCAGCTGTGGCGGAAAAAGCTTCTTCAGCAGCAATTTCCGCGATTTCGCTTTTGCGTTGAACGTCTTCAGCAGCTTGATAAGCAGCAGCGGCGATTCTTTTAGTTTGCCGCCCGCTTGCTTCTGTGTCCCTTGCGTGATCTATATTGGGATTTTCTGCCAATTTATTAACTGCCATCTCAGTTGACTGTGCAGCTTCGTCGGCGCTTTTTCCTGCCGCCTTTGCGTTCTTTATTCCTGCTAATACCGCATCTCTGGCTTCAAGCGCAATATTTTCTGCTCTTATAGCAGCTTCTTCAGCCGCCCTTTGCGCGCGAGCAGCTGCTTCTCTGGAAGAAAGCTCAGCTTCTTCGGCACGTTGAGTTGCCTCTTCAGCCGCGTACCGCGCACCCGTGGCAACGCTTTCTGCTTTCAGTGATGCCTCTTCTGCCCTGCGTGCAGCCTCTTCTGCCAATTGAATGGCTTCTTCTGCACACGTACGAGCATTGGCGCTAGCTTCCTCTGCTTGTTTGATAGCCGCCTGAGCTTCTTTTGAAGCCCGAAGTGATGCTTCGTTAGCACTCTTGACCGCATCTGCCAAAGCAATGCGCAACGCTGCGTCTATACCATCTGCCTTGGTAATCGCATCTTGGGATGCCTGTGCAGCTTCTTGTGATACCTTACGTGCAATTTCGGCGGCTTCCTGGGCGGCCTTTATAGCTTTATCTGCCTCATCTGTAGCAGTCTGAGCGGCTGTTTGAGAAGTCTTGGTTGCTTCTTCAGCCGCCTGTCGAGCTTTTTCTCCAGCTACTTCGGCTTTTTCCGAAGCCTCAATAGCTGCTTGATGAAAAGACTCAACTGCTTCAAGCGTTTGTTTTTCTGCTTTCTCAGCCTTAGTGGCGGCTAAATCAGCCGCCTTTGTAGCCTTATCCGCAGTGGATTCCGCTACGGCAACAGCCTCTGCGGCAGCTTTTGTAGCAACGTCTGCCGCTTTCTGACCAGCAGTCCTTGCTTCATCTGCCCGTTTGGTTGCATCTCCTGAAGCTGTAGTTGCTATATGAGCAGCATCACTTGCAGACTGGGCCGCTTTCTCTGCTCTTTTGGCAGCTTCTATCGCCGCATGGATATTTTCTTCCATTTCATCAAGGATTTTTGGAAGAGGCTTGGTTAGAATTTTTGGAGTTTGTGTAGATTCAGACTTTTCAACTTTATCAGCCACTTAGACCTCCTATCGACAGGGCATGCCTACCAGTACACTCAGGACCAAGCTCGATTATACATGACTCGGCTGACAAAATAAATAGAAAATAGAAGAAATGTGGCAAGAATGGATTAAATATTCATCAGGACAGGAGCTGCCTGAGTGTTTTTTCCGTATTAAGAAATCCTTCAGAAGATCTTGAGCGTGGACGAGGCAGGTCTATGGGAAAAACAGTTTTGATATTAGTTGGCCGCTTGGAAAGCACAATTACTCTATCTGCCATAAAAACAGCTTCTTCCGGATCATGCGTTACCCATAACAAGCTCATTTTTCTTTCTCGCCAGATGCGAATGATTTCTTCCTGCAGTTCTTCCCGAGTAGAAACATCGAGCCCTGTGAGAGGTTCATCCATAAGCAAAATGCGCGGGTTAGTAACAAGGGCACGGGCTAGAGACACCCGTTGGCGCATACCTCCACTAAGTTGATAAGGATAACTTGATTCAAAGTCAGACAAATTCACCATTTCCAGTGCCTTTTTCGCCAACCGGCTGTCTGCTTCGGAAGGTTTTTTACCAGCCAACTCAAAAGGTAATGTTACATTGTCAAAAGCATCCCGCCAGGGTAATAATCTGGGCTCTTGAAAAACTACTCCGATATCTTGCCAGTTGGTAGATTCGTTTATAGTTTCCAGCCCATTAATCTTTACACTGCCCTGTGCGCCTGAAATCAACCCTGCAATAATACGAAGCAGTGTGGTTTTACCGCATCCGGAAGGGCCCAATATGCATACCACTTCGCTGCCATGAACTTCGAAAGATATTTTTTCAAGAACTTTCAGGTTCTCAAAGGAGTGAGAGATATTTTTTACTTCCAGGATTACGCTTCCTGAGGTTTCCATTTACGAATAAACTTCCTGTCTATATACTTAAATATTCCGTAATCAAATATGATTAGTATAATGGCAAAAGCCAAGGTCCATGCAAAAACCTGCTCAATCCGATAGCTCCCGTAAGCAATAGAGAGCATGTAGCCCATACCTGAAGCAGAGCCAAATATCTCTCCGAGGATAACCACTTTCCAGGCAACCATCATTGAGCTTCGAGTTGCTGCAAATATGTAAGGGTATAACATTGGCATTATTACTTTTCCTAGTATCCGGCTACGTGATTTGGTATAAACCGATGCCATTTCGACAAGGTTGGAGTCCAATTCTTTTAAACCTTCCCAAATATTAATCATGAAAAATGGCGCAACAGCTGAAGCTATAGCCAAGATCGGAGTAGTATCGGAAAGGCCAAACCAGAGCACAAATATCAATGCCCAGCAAATTGTAGGTACCGACTGCAAAAGGGGATAAATAACCACTTTTACTGCAGTAGCCATGAATGATGAGTATTTTGTTGACAGGCCCAATATTGCACCAAATACCGAACCAATGGCAGTACCCACGACTACCCTGTAAGTAGACGCTCCAATGTGTCCCCAGGACGTAGGAGATTTAAGAATCTTCCATAG
>CAYNLZ010000059.1:0-3318 GCA_964398255.1 uncultured Dehalococcoidaceae bacterium | reverse complement strand
GTAACGGAGTAGTGTTTGGAGTAAGCATTTATGTAAAAATCAACGCTTCCACCAAATTCATTAACATACGCTTGAGCCAGTTCTTCCAGGTGCGCTTCACCGTATTGGCAGCTTTCTTTCAGGAGGTCAAATATTTCTTTGACCAGTTCGGGGTTATCCTCAAGATAATCGGCGCGCACTGTTAAAAACGAAGCTGGGTTATAAGTATTGTATTGTGACTCAAAAGTCTTGTCCACGTTAAACAGAATATCGAAATCTCCGTTGACATACGCCTGTACAGAAGGGTCTCCCAAGACTAAAGTAGCATCTATATCACCTCTGCGCAAGAATTCCAGGAGTTGAGGTGGGCTTCCATCAACGAGGATAAATTGACTTTCATCAATACCGTATTGGGTTTTCATCAATCCAAGAAATGTACTTGCAGTACCGGAATTTAAGCCTGGTACACCAACCTTTTTTCCAATAAGATCCTCTGGAGATTGAAGACTGCTTCCTTTGTTAACATACACAATAGCCACTCCGTTAGTAGTATCTACACCGGTATGAGCAAGGTATACGCCAAGAGCCTTGAGTTTATGTAAACTTTTTTCTCCAGCTATGGCAAAGGCGGCAGTATTCATAGCACCAATTGAATAATTGCCAGCCATCATCTGGTCATCAAAAGAAAGTGAATAATCGATAACAACGTCTACGTTGTCTGAAGTGATATAACCATTGCTAATTCCTTGCGTGCAAAGCCAGCTGCCAAAATAGGAAGCCATCACAATTTTAACAACGGGCTTTGAAGTGCTATCGAAACACCCTGTAAGTAAGGTGCTCATTAAAAGGACTGCCGCTAATAGCGTTACCCCAGCTTTGAAAGATTTTTTAATCATCATTATCCCTCCAGAATTGTTATATGCCAAGCAATCCATTCAGCAGAAAAGTAAGACTAATAGTTAATGGACTGAACATCAAGCCATAGAAACCATAGCGGCAACTGAAGGCTAATCCTTGCGGATTGCGCCAATTCCCACGGGCTACTTCAACTGTAGAGCGTAATATATAATAAACAGGTATAAAATTAAGCAAGGCAAACCAGGATTTTGAGTAAACAAATGTAGGCACAAATAGAACAATTGCAATTATCATAAGAAGCGCGTACAAAATGCTTATCTTTTCCTTGCCAAAAATCACTACCAGCGTACGCTTGCCAGCATTATTATCTGCCTCATAATCAGGAAATTCACGAAGAATTTTCATTGCTGGAACTGCAAATAACTGAGTTGATGTGACCGCAACTGGAAACCAGCTGAATCCGGCTTGAGTATAATAAATGGTAATCACCAGCAAGAAGTAAACCATAGCCATAAATATTTCTCCCAACCCACGATATGCGGCTTTTATTGGAGGAGCTGTATAAAACCATCCGACAAGAATCCCAATTGCTCCCAGAGGGATAGTCCATACACCAGTGCCAAAACCAAACTGGAGAATGAGGCCTACTGGCATAGACAGGAGAAAAAATACTATAGATGCAATCAGTGCATGTTCGCGCTTGATTAATCCGTTGACCAGCACCCGGGTGCCACCTGTGCTGGTAACACTTTGGTTTTCTCCGCCAAGGCGTGCCTTGTTTATTCTATCTGTTTCGTAATCAAAATACTCGTTGGAAATGAAAGTACCATCGACAATGAAAAAAACGGAAAGTAGTGTAAGAAAGAAAATAGCCCAGTCGAAGTTACCGGTAGCATACCATGCTAGTACACCGCCGAGAATAATACGGAATACGGGTGCAATATGCTTCGGCAGTTCCTGTATTTCGATCCACGCGCGAAGCTTGCTGTTTGATTGAGTGTTGGAGGGCTGTTCTTTCATAATGCTTGTGAATATTCGGTTCAATATGTGCGACGGTTAATGTTACCAGATTGTTGAAGTTTTTGTCATGAGCCCCGGGGGCCCATGAGATTCGAGTGATAAATAGGTTAGAATAATGAATATTAGTTTGTCTTTTTGAATTAATAATGATAATTGAATGCATCTGAGTCTTGTGGAGGGTACATGAAATATGACGATTTGCTAAAACTACTACGCAAAAGGGTGAGTGTGCGTCGGTTCGATGAAACAGCGGTTGAAACTGTTGCAATTAACAAGTTGTTAAAAGCTGGACAGAGGACAATTACGGGTTGTACTGCAAATCCCTGTCAGTTCCAAATAATTCAAAATGAACGCGACAGGCGGCAAATTGTTGATTTTTGGCAGGAATTTTATAGGGATAATTTTTATATTGAACAAACACGGATTGATGCATTACGGCTACCCTTTTTAAGACAGGTTGAAACTGATCCACCTTTTGTGAACGCGCCGGTTTTCATTTTGGCAACTGGCAACAGGGCTGTATATGACCAAGAAAAAGTTTTTGAAGCTTTTTATCATAACAGGGGTGGGGCAGAAGCTCTGTATATGTATGATATGGCAATTGCCACTTACAGCTTGATATTAGCCGCAACCGCCCTCGGCTTGGGCTCACTATGGGTCAGCGTAGGCAGAAACTGGGACGCAAATATAAAAAATCTTTTGCATATCTCCTCACAAATAGATATTCATACATTGATTGCGGTTGGTTATCCCGGTTATCAACCTGAAGAATCAAAGCGCCGTAATCTGGTAGAGATGGTTCATTGGGAAAAATACAATGTTGATCTATACAGAACCAATGAAGATATTATCAATTTCCTACATAACCTGAGAAAAATCACAGAGCCCCACTACTTGCAAACAAAAGACCGGATAAGTTCTAGAAAGGAACATGATACGAAATCTACAAAAAACTTTGCTGATTACCTCAATTTATTGGATAACACTTATAGCAATGCAGCGTTCGCAGAAAACCTGATACACCAGGAGGATATTACCAGGGTACTTGAAGCCTCTCGTTGGACAATGTCAGGCGCAAATGCTCAACCGTGGGAGTTTCTGATTGTACAAACAAGAAATGGAAGAAAAAAGATTATTTCCAGTGAGAGTGACTTGGCATTACAGTCAGAAATCCTCAAGTCTATTTGCTCGACTGAAACCGACCATTTCAGGAAAGCTCCTGCTTATATACTTGTACTTGGGGACAAAAGGGTTTTTCAGGCAACAGTTCTTGGTGCAAGTTTCTTACAGACTGATGGCGCTGGAGACGCGATTTACTATAAAAATATGGCCAATGTAATCCTCACGGTTCGTCTCGCTTCAGCTTCCCTGGGAATGATGACGATATGTAAATTTGTCGGTCACCAGTGGGAGGATAACCTTAAGAGCGCTTTTAATATACCCCGCTTGATGGATATTCAC
>CAYNLZ010000058.1:0-6267 GCA_964398255.1 uncultured Dehalococcoidaceae bacterium | reverse complement strand
TCTGAAGCGAATCAACAGCTTCTTTAAGCCGTTTCAATGCGGATTCAAGAACTGAACGAGGGCAGGCAATATTCATGCGCTGGAAGCCCGAGCCGCCCTTACCAAACAAGAAACCATCGTTCAAGTCAAGTCCGGCGCGGTTACGTATAAAGTCTCTGAGTGTCATATCATCGAGCCCAAGTTTGCGGCAGTCCAGCCATAGCAGGTACGTTCCTTGCAGTTCGATTGGTGTAATACGCTCGACATTTTTGCTTAAGTATTCAAAGGCAAAGCCTCTGTTATCTTCCAGATAGTTTAGTACTTGTTCCAGCCATTCGTCCCCATAGCGGTAGGCAGCCTCCATGGCGGTGTAGCCGAAGAGGTTGGGGCTTGAGTAACCGCTGGAGGCTTCCTGGACGCTTTTCCTTAATTTTTCATTAGGTATGATGATGGAAGAAGCGTGCAAGCCAGCCAGGCTGAAAGTCTTGGAAGGTGCCATACACACAATGGAATTCTGCTCAAACTCCTCAGAAAGTGTCGCAAACGGGATATGTTGATGGCTCTTGTACACAAGCTCGCCATGGATTTCGTCACTGATTACGGTAGCGCCGTGGGATATGGCGATATTACCCAAGCGCATCAACTCTTGCTTGCCCCACACCCGGCCAATTGGGTTATGCGGGTTACACAGAAGAATTGCCTTTACTCGCGACGCCTTGCTTTGCATGCCGAGTTTGGGTTTGAAACAGGCTTCAAGGTTATCAAAGTCCATGTCATAATGGTTTCCAGTTAGACGCAATTGGTTGCTTGCTATGTGACAGCCACTGCTTTTAATGATTGAAAAGAAGGGGTGATAAACTGGTTCTTGTATAACAACTTCATCCCCCGGATGAGTGATGGCTTTAAGGGCGATGGAAATAGCTGGAATAACACCGGCAGTAAATACAATCCACTCTGGTTGAATCTCCCAATTGTATTTGCGCTGCATGCGCTCTACTATCGCTTGTACTAACCCTTTTCCGGGGACGGTGTAGCCATAGAAGGGATAGGATGCCCTCTCTTTAAGAGCATCAACTATTTGGCGCGCGGTGGGAAAATCCATATCTGCCACCCACATTGAAATAATGTCTTCACAGCCAAATAACTCTGAAGTCATGTCCCACTTGGCGCTGTTGGTATTTGACCTTTCGTAGACTTTATCAAAATCGTATTTCATCGCTGTAAACTTTGCCTTATTCTGTTTGTGATATTACTATAACATTATTGACGCTGTAGAGGCTGTTTCATGTAGTGCCTTCGGTAGCATTCCTCGTTAGCTGCAGGTAGCAGGCTTGTTAATCACAAGAGTGTTTTTTGTTTATATGAAGTCCGAATTAACAATTTCACTCATTTGCCAATTTAGTTGTATAATGGTCAACGTGAAGGCTAATAATAGTTTACTTGGCTCGCTTTATATGCACCGCTTCCGTTAAGCGGGCTTTTTATTATGCAATTGCCCTAAATTATATCAAGTTTACATAATATATTTATCTCTTTTACTAAACACAACGTCATTGCAATGGGCAATTTATGCTTCCATGAATTTAATTAAGGCAGGATTATTTATATATGCTTGAGCGCAACGATATCAGAAATATTGCGATAATTGCCCATGTTGATCATGGCAAAACGTCTCTAGTGGACGCGATGCTCAAACAGAGCAAAATATTCAGAGAAAACCAGGCAGTGGGTAATCTGATTATGGACTCCAATGCTCTTGAGCGGGAAAAAGGCATCACCATCATGGCCAAGAACACGGCTATTGAATATAACGGCGTGAAAATAAACATTATAGATACTCCGGGGCATGCTGATTTTAGCGGGGAGGTTGAGAGGGTAATCTCCATGGCAGATGGCTGCCTTTTGCTGGTGGATGCAGTCGAGGGGCCGATGCCGCAAACCAGACTGGTATTGCGGCATGCTTTGAGCCGTAAGCTTGCCACTGTTGTAGTAATTAATAAAATTGATCGCCCTGAAGCGCGTGTGGCTGAAGTCAGCCGTATGATACAAGACCTGTTTTTAGAGCTGGCAACCGATGCCGACCAGTTGGATTTTCGCATTATTTATACCAGCGCCAAACAAGGTTATGCCGTTACCCGGCTGGAAGATAAAGGGGTAGACATATTACCTTTGATGGACCTGATATTGGAAATCGTGCCTGGTCCAAGGATTAAAGAAGGCCCGTTTCAGATGCTTGTTTCTAACCTGGATTATGACTCGCACAAGGGGCAGATCGCTATTGGAAGGATTTTCAGGGGTAGTATTTCACCACATGAAGAAGTGGTGCTGATTGGAGACAAAGACCAGCCGCATACATTTGTTGTAAACGAAGTTTTCACTCATATGGGGTTAACAAGACTGAAAGTTGACCGTATTGAAGCGGGAGATGTGGTGGCAATTACCGGTATAACTAATGTCAAAATTGGTGACACTCTTGCCAGCCCGGAAGAACCGATAGCCTTACCGAGAATCACGGTTGGCGAACCAACTGTGGAGATGACCTTTGGTGTGAACACGTCTCCGTTTGGAGGACGTGAGGGGCGTTTTTGTACTACGCGTCAGTTGAGAGAGAGACTTTTTCGTGAGCTTGAAACTAATCTTAGTCTGCGAGTTGCTGATACCGGGCTGCCTGATACATTTTTGGTAAAGGGAAGGGGAGAATTACACCTGGCAGTACTTATTGAAACAATGCGGCGGGAAGGTTACGAGTTTGAAGTGTCGAAACCGGAGGCGATTACAAAAACAGTAGACGGTGTATTGGTGGAACCGGTAGAATCGCTCTTTATAACTACCCGGGAAGAATATATAGGGGTACTTACTGAAATGCTTTCCAATCGTCAGGCGCACATGGTTGATATGGCAAACGATGGGTTGGGGGAAGTAAAGCTGGTTTTTGAAATACCTACCAAAGGGCTATTGGGTTTTCGGAGCGCCTTTTTAACTTCCACGAGAGGGGAAAGTATTATGAATACTGTCTTTGTAGGTTATGAGCCCTGGAAAGGGGAGATTTTATCAACTCGTAATGGGGTGTTGGTGGCTTCAGATGAAGGAATCAGCACGCCTTATGGGCTTGCCAATGCCCAGGGGAGAGGACTTACCTTTATAGATGCCGGTACCCATGTTTATGAGGGAATGATAGTCGGGTTAAATGTTCGTCCTCAGGATTTGCCGGTTAATGTGTGCAAGGAAAAGAAGAAGACTAATATTCGTTCTTCTACGTCTGATATTGCTGTAAAAATTACACCACCTATCAAGATGGACCTTGAGCAATCTTTAGATTTTATAAACAGGGATGAGCTGCTGGAAATAACTCCCAAAACTATTCGCTTGCGCAAGAAGCTGCTTACCATGCATCAACGTGCACGGGCTGCTGCCAATGCCGCAAGAGGCTAAGCATCTATAACTTCTGTTCTTGTTTGGGTTAGCTGAAATAGTGGTAAATGGGCTTAATTTATCCAGTAAGAGCGGGTTTTTCGCTTGTTAACAGTCTTGAATATAATTGCCATTATCAGGCCTGCAAAGAACCCGCCAATATGCGCCATGTAGGCTATACTGGTACCCGTTGCGCCTGTCAAAGAACCAACACCATAAAACAGTTGCAGGAATATCCACCCTCCAATGACAACAAAAGCGGGCAGGGGAATAATAAAAAGCCCCAGCAGCACTCTGACTCTGGCGCCGGGGAACATTACAATGTAGGCACCCAGCACGCCGGCGATCGCCCCGGATGCACCCAGCGATGGGATAGGAGAATTCAGGTTGAATAACAGATGGGAAGATGTGGCGACCAATCCGCAGATTAGATAAAAAATAATAAAGCGGACATGCCCCAGGCGATCTTCAATATTATCACCGAATATCCACAGGTAAAGCATATTGCCCAATAAATGTAACCATCCGGCATGCATGAACATAGAGGTAAACAAAGTGGGAATCTGGCCGAGCGGGTTTTCCAGAAAGCGGGCTGGTATAAATGACCATTCGACGATAAATGCCTCACCGATGATGAGTTCTAAAATAAATATCGCAAGATTAGCAATCAAAAGCAGGTATGTGACCCATGGAGTTATATGGCGTGGATTATGATCGCGTAGAGGGAGCATAGTTAAATTAGCTTTCTCCGTTGAAAATGATGTTTGATTATATGTGTATCTGGAGAAGATTTACAAGTATATTCCGGCTCTGGCAAATTTGAAAGTTGTCAGGCGTTAACACCTTTCGTGACTTTTCTGCTTGTTTCTACTTTTTATTTCCAGTCTTTTGACGAGGGTGCCTTTTCAAGTGCATTGAATGGTTTTACCTGGTGCACGACTATGTTGCAGGTGTTCTCTCGCCGGGAAAGGGTTCCCTTGATCGCCAGAAACGGCGAACGGAATTTTAGCTCGTTATCTTTATATACTTTTGGAAATATAATTAATGGAATGTGTCCAAACTCATCCTCAAGGGTGATGTAAACTGCTTTGCCAAGTGGGCGCTGACGGCGGATTACCAGCCCGGCAGTGGTTACAGGGCTTCCATGTTTCATAGCAGTGATGTCTTGGCTGGTAACCAGAGTTTTGTCCAGATAGGGGCGCAAACTGGCCATTACGTGCCCGGAAGGGAAAAGATCAAGAGTAGAATATTCTTCCTCCATACGTTGCCAGGGGTCAAGACCATTGAGTTCTACCATATCCTGGCTTACTGGTAAGGGGAGAGGGAGCTGGGAATTTAATGGCCGATAGAGCAGGCCGATTTGCCAACGTGCCGTGCGGCGGTTTGCTTCCAGTTTATCGAAAGCGCCGGCACTTGCCAGCCCCAAGGCAACTTCTTCCAGCACGCCAGTGCGGGTAAGGAAATCCGCAATGCCTTGAAAGGCACCGGTTTTACGTGCTTTTTCTATGGCCATGGCGGAAGAATTACCCAGACCACGCACATTTAAAAGCCCCAGACGTATAGAACCATTTTCTATTTGGCACAAGGAAGAACTTGTATTTATATCCGGGTTCAGGATTTTTATACCATGGCGTCTGGCATCTTCCTTGAGAGTTTCCAGATTATAAAAGCCCATAGGCTGCTCCTGGAAGATGGCGGTAAAAAATTCCAGTGGATAGTAATATTTCATCCAGGCGGCCTGATAAGCTGTTACTCCAAAGGCAAATGCATGTGATTCCGGGAACATATACAGGCCGTTGAATTTGTTAAAGATTTTCTCTGCTGTTGGCTTGCTAACCCCTCTTGAAAGGGCACCAGAAATAAACTCTTTTTGGTAGCTGTCGATAAGTTGAGTGTTATGCTTGCGACCGAAGGCGCGGCGCAGAAGGTCCGCCTTGCCGTGGCTCATGCCGGCAACGTCTATTGCCAGCTGGTTTAGCTGGTCTTGAAACAGTACTATTCCCAGGGTGCGCTCAAGTGCCCGTTTCTCAAGAGGATGGTCATAAGTTATCGGTGCTCTCCCGCTTCTTCTTGCCAGGTAATCCTGGACGCCTCCATTTACACCCACACCCGGTCTTACTGCACCAATTTCGTGCGCCATGTCAACCAGATTGCGTGGTTTGAGGCGCGTGATAGTCTGCATTTGGGCGGCGGATTCTATCTGAAAAATTCCTATAGTATCTCCTTGGCAGAGCATGTCGTAAACTGGTGCGTCATCGAAATCTATGCGGGAGAGGTCTATTCTCTCTCCTGTACGTTCTTTTGCCATTTTTTCAGCAGCCTGGAGCTGGGATAGCGCGCCAAGGGCCAGAAAATCTATCTTTACAAAACCGGCATCATCTATAGAATCCTTGTCCCACTGACAGACGTAGCGGCCATCTGTAGCCGCAGGGCATACCGGTACCATATCGGTGACTGGGGTTGAAGAAATAATCATGCCACCGGGATGTTGCCCCATATAGCGGGGGAACCCATCCAGTTCGCCGGCAAGGTCAATCAGTTCGCTCCACAAAGGAGCAGTGATTTTCTCTTGAAAATAGGGAGACTTTTCCATTTCGTGAGCCAGATTTTTAGCAGAACCGTAATCAGCATGTTTACATAACCTGTCAATTTCCACTGGTGGAAGATCAAGTGCCTTTCCTAAATCGCGCACAGTTCCCCTGATTTTGTAAGTGGCAATGGTGGCGGTAAGAGCGGCGTGGCGATATCCCCATTTTTGGTGTGTTTTTAGAATCAGGCTCTCGCGGATGGAACGGGGAAAGTCCAGGTCTATATCTGGTACGTTAGTCATTACGTCCTGGGGCAAAAAACGTTCCAGTCTCAGGTTATATTTGAGGG
>CAYNLZ010000057.1:0-6311 GCA_964398255.1 uncultured Dehalococcoidaceae bacterium | reverse complement strand
TCCTTTAGAGTTGAAGATGCCGGTCAGGGAATTGATAAAAATAAACTAAAAGATATCTTTGAACCTTACTCTAAAATCAACTGGGAAGATGAATATCATGGAGGATTAGGTATTGGGTTGTCTATTTGCAAGACGCTGGTTAATCTTCACGGAGGGAAAATAACTGTTCGCAGTGTACCCCAGAAGGGAACCTGCTTCAGTTTTATAATACCTATAAGTGGTAATATACAAAAATGAGAATTCTTATTATTGAAGACGATTCAAATACTGTTGATTTTTTATCGACAGCATTTCAAATAGGCTGGCCAGATGTCAAGCTATCTTCAACCAGTCAGGGGAAAAAGGGCATTGAGATGACAGAAAGCTTTACCCCTGATATTATCTTGCTCGATCTGGGGTTACCAGATATGAATGGGTTCGATGTCTTAAAACATATTCGCTCTTTTAGTGATGTGCCAATAATAATCACTACTGTGAGCGGAGAGGAAAACTATGTGGTAAAGGGCTTGATGATGGGTGCTAATGATTATATTACTAAGCCTCTCCGTCCTCTGGAAATGATCGCAAGGATAAAAAAACTAACCAGGCCAGTCTCTATTGAGGAAGATGTGGCTGTTGAGTGTGGCAATATTCACTTTGGAAGCTCTGTGCGGGAACTGTATAAGGGTGATGAGTTAATTCCTCTTACATCTACAGAGGGTCGCCTTCTCCTTACTTTCATGAAAAACAATAACCGTCTTGTTAGTTATGCTGAACTGGCTCAAACAGTTTGGGGAGAATACTATCCTGGGGCTGAAGACTGTATGAAAGTCCATATTAGCAATCTTCGCCGTAAAATAGAAAAAGATGAAGAAAATTTGATACATAATACTCCTGGTATTGGTTACATGTTCAAAGCAGCTTCGTAACGCAGTTGGCCTCATTTGCTTAAAGAATCTTAACTGTTTCTTAACCATTCTTGACTAAATATTTACAATATTAAACTGGTATCTTTACCTTTCACATCTATAATTCTATAGAATGAATAATTTTTTATACATCTATTTCTCAATTGTATAGGTTTTACATTTGTTTATTACGTCGCTTTAATTTGTCAGTTTTGTAACCATAAGGTTTTATAACACTCGTGCATTCCAGTGTATGGTTTTAATATTGCATATTTGAGGAAGGAGATGAAATGAATGCAAAAAACACCAGAAGCACCATTGGATTGAGGATGTCCACCAAGGACAAGTTGGATAAGAATCGGGCACCCGGCCAATGTTATGACGGTTTCCTTTGTCAGTTAGTGGATATGTGGGAAGAGGTGCATAGCAATGGTAACAGGTATGGCAAGTAAAGAACTGTGATTACCTGACTCTTTCGAGAATGTATTAAAAGAGGAGGTGCAAGAAAGAAATATAAAGTAATTGGTAAATCCTAAGGGAAATCACAAATATGTGAAAGGAGACATTAATGTCGGAAGAAAAGGAAACAAAAAAAATACCTGATCAAATTACCCGGCGGCAATTCTTGAGGAATGCCGGTATTGCAGTCGGTGGTACAGCGGTTGGTTCCACCTTCTTTTTATCTGCCTGTGGCAAAGAGGTAGAGGTAACCAAAACTGTGGCAGGTCCCACTCAAACTGTAACCAGATATATTTGTCCGGTTTGCAGCCAGGAATTTGATTCCATCAGTGCCTTGAAAGACCATTATGATGCTATGCATGATGGCGAATCGCCAGTAATCAGCGGCAAGAAAAAGATAACCATTATAGTAAATGGTAAAAAATATACTCCTCTGATCAATCCTGAATGGACTCTTCAGCACTTGGTACGAGAGGAATTAGGGTTTACTGATGTTAAAGACATGTGTGTGGGATATGGAGCGTGTGGGGCTTGCTCAGTAATATTAAATGGAAGATCAGTTTTGTCTTGTATGGTATTGGCAAATGAGTGTGACGGTATGGAAGTACAAACTGCTCTTGGTATCGCAAATATACAACACCCCATAACAGAATCGTATACTAAATATCTTACTTTCCAATGCGGTTATTGCACTCCGGGTTTTGTTGTAACAGCAAAAGCGCTGCTTGATAAAAACCCTAACCCAACCGAGGATGATATACGGAAAGCTCTTGGTGGGAATCTTTGCCGTTGTGGGACATATCCGGCGCATATTCCGGCTGTATTGGATGCAGCTGAGGCGCTAGCAGGAGGAAAATAATGGCTGAAGAAATTAACAGATTTACATTTGAAATCTCGCCCGAGTATTTATATTGGGACGGGCAACCGGATTACGAGTGGAACGCTATAGGTAAATCAGGGCTCAAACATACCGATGCGGATGCCAAAGTAAAAGGTACTGGAATTTATACAAGAGATGTAAAGGTACCGAATATGACATATGGCCGAGTTCTCGTTTCACCTTATGCGCATGCAAAAATAAAAAGTATTGATACCAGCAGAGCCGATGCGCTTCCTGGCATGATAAAAGTCATTACTTGGGATAGTCCTGAAGCTCAGGATATTGCTCAAGTGGCTGATTCAAGTGCTGGGGCGACCGGGTTTGTAAAGGTTCTTCTAGATCATGCAACCTTTGAAGGTGAAATGTGTGGAGCGGTTGTAATAGCAGAAACTGATGATATAGCGGAGGAAGGCATAAGACTCTTAGATGTTGAATGGGAACAAAAACCATTTGTAGTTGACATCAGTGAGGCATTGGAAGGGGATATTTTAGCTAATCCTGACGGAAACCCCGAGAATAACCAGATTTCATTAAGAAATGAAGTAATGGGAGATCCGGAGACGGCATTTAAACAGTCTGATCATGTTGTTGAGTTTTCTACTTACAGGAGATACAATTCGTGGGCAGGCGTTGAAGCTGGAAGTTGTGTCGCCCGACAAGTGGGTGAAGAGGTTGAATTGTGGGTGCATACGCAAAGTCCTACTTCAACCCTTCAGAACGCAATGGGCTTGTTCAATATTCCCATGAGTTGTCTTAAAGCCCATTTTCCATATAACGGCGCCACTTATGGGCATGGTTCATACCCGGGGGCTTCTTGTGTCAACTACGCGATTCTTGCAACGCGAGCTGTCGGGAGGCCAGTTAAAATTACCTTGGATGCAGGTCCTTCACATTTCATGGGTGGTAGCATGGATTATTCCAAGACTAATATGAAAGTCGGCTTTAATAATGATGGCAAGATTACTGCTGTATACTCGGACTGCACGCTAGGAAACTCTCGCTTCCTTGGCCTTTTTGCTTTCCCTGGAAGTGCTTACTACTTGTTTGATTCGACTTCTATTCCCAATATCGCGGAAGACAGGGAGGCAGTTTATACTAACCAGGGAGAAAATGGCACGGTTCGTTGTGAAGGACTGGGAAGTGCTCTTCATTACAGCCTCATTATGAATAGGGTTGCTGCTGAGTTGAATATGGATCCGTTGGATATCGCCTATAAAAACGATGGTAACTGCGGAGACGGGGGTGAATTTCTAGCTGAATATAAAGCAAGGCATGGATTCCCTGATATAGATGGTTTAGCCGCAGTAATCGAACCCGGTAAACAATTGGCTGATTGGGATAATAAATGGCACGCACCGGGTACCAAGAAATTACCCAATGGCAAGATGCACGGCATAGGGGTTGGTTGGATGCATGGTTGGCATTTTGATGGCGGCGTTGCTGATTGCACTATTGAATTAATGTACGATGGCACGGCTAGAATTCTTTCCCAGCACCCTGATATTGGCGTTAGTGCACAGACTACATATTGTCAGTTCGTCGCTGATGAGATTGGGCTTAAATATGAAGATGTAAAGCATTGGCATCAGGATGACGTTGGCCCCAGGTTGATGTCTCCCGGTGCTTCATTCAATCTTACAACCAACACTTTTGCACTAAGAAAAGCGGCTAAGGAAGTAAAGAAGCAGATACTTGAGCTTGCAACGTGTACTGGTAAATACAAATACGACTTGAATGACATTCCCGGCGGCAACGACTTATCAAAATGGTCTAAGTTCCCTGGGTTGGAACCAGAGAATCTTGAGATCAAGAACGGGGTTGTTTTTGAGAAAGCTAACCCCAGTAATAGTGTTCCTGTGCCAGAAGTTGCTGCTATGAGATCCAAAATGGAGTTGTACCACGGGCCTGTTCCTGGTGGGTGGCCAGAGGAGTTAAAGAAAGAATCACCCTTCCTTGGAATACTGGACTCCTCCCCAGAGGTCCAGCCGATTTATGGTTATGGATGGCACAGAAGACTTGGTGATCCGGCTTATATCAATCCTCTGCCTCGCGCCGCCGTTGCTTTAACCAGACAATTGCATTTTTGTGAAGTCGAGGTTGATACAGATACCGGCGAAGTTGACGTAATCAAAGTAGTTTGCGTAAACGATCCTGGAAAGATTTTTAACCTTGAATCCTGTGAAGGCCAAGAATATGGTGGCACTTATATGGGCATCAGTAGGGCAGAAATGGAAGAAGTCGTATTTGACCCTACAACCGGTGTCAAGCTAAACGATAATTTACTCGATTATAAAATCGCATGTTTTGAAGATCTTGGTGATATTCCAGTTAAACTAGTTGAAACCAGCCTTGGTTGGGGTGCTTACGGATCCGTAGGTATCGGTGAGTCAGCGGCAACAGTGGTACCAGGTATACTGTCACCCGCTATTCATAACGCTATCGGAGAGTGGATCTATGATCTACCCATCACTCCCGACAAAGTACTAAAGGCTTTAGGAAAAGCTTAGAGGAAAGAGATGAAAGCATTTGAACATATTAACGCAAAGACCATTGATGAAGCCGCATCCCTTATAAAGGACGGAAATGCGGTAGTTTGTGCCGGGGGTACTGATCTGGTTGGTGCTCTCAGATTCAAAATTTTAAGAGATTATCCAGGAACCGTTGTCAACCTGAAAACAATTCCCGGTCTTGATTATATCAAGGAAGAAGGTGGGAAGCTTAAAATTGGGGCTTTAACACGCTTGGAAGATATAGCCACAAGTCAGATTGTAAACTCAAAATATAGTGCACTGGCACAAGCTTCTGATAAAACAGCTTCACCTCATATTAGAGAGCAGGGCACCATCGGCGGAAACATCTGTCAAATGAATAGGTGTTGGTATTTTAGGAAGCCAGAGAATCGTTTTGACTGTATTCGTAAGGGTGGCAATATGTGTTATGCTATGGTTGGTGACAATAGGTACCATTCTATCTTTGGAGCTGTCAGTGCTTGTGTAGCAGTTAATCCCTCGGATACCGCTCCAGCCTTGGTTGTCTTGAATGCTGTTATCAAAACCAACAAGAGAGAAATTGCCGCTGAGGAATTTTGGACTTTAGCGATTCCTGGATCAACAGTACTTGAGGCCGATGAGATTGTAACTGAAATTATTGTGCCAGAGCCGGCAGGAAAAAGCGCCTTTTTCAAAACTGCAATCAGAAAATCAATTGACTTTCCAATTGTGAATTGTGCTGCCATGATTTCCGATTCTGATGCCAGAATCTGCCTCAATGCTGTTTACAACAATCCGTATCGTGCAACCAAGGCAGAGGATGTCATCAAAGGAAAGGAGCTCAGTGAAGGAAACGCCGAATCCGCGGCTGAAGCCGCAGTTTCTAGTGCAGTTGCTTTGCCTGGCAGGGCTGACAACCCGGGAACAAAATACAAGATCCAGATTGCTAAAGGCTTGGTAAAAAGGTCTATACTGGCTTGCAAATAAAGGATTATCGATAAGTTACCTTTTAGCACGCTGGCAATATAAATATAATGACGGGAGTTAGCCCCGTCATTATATTTATATCTGGATGCTCGCACCATTGATATCGATTACAATATATACTAACCCTGCATTCATAAGGCTAACCAATAGACTGTTCGGTTATTTGATTTGTTCCCTTTCGAGAATTGGTAAAAGCTAGAATGCCCTTTGCAATGGCAACCAGGAGCATTATCCCACCGGCAACATAAGCAAGGTAGTAAGATGATTGAATACTTGCGTTCAAGGTTACCCCTAATCCAATTGGGAAATAGCCTTCAAGAGGGGCGCTAAAGTCAGCAAGGCGGTCACTTATTACCACATACATAGCTGTATAGGCATAGGCAATAAATCCAATACCAGCAATTCCGGTCAACAGTGAGCCCCACCATCTTTTAATAAAGATGCCGATAATTGCAACAATTGAGCTCAATGTCACAAAACCCCAGGCAAGGTTGACTTGCCAGTCTGGAGTGACGTCGCCAACCAGATATTGTGAAATGTTTCGGGCAGTATGGCGAAGGCCCCAGCCGTAAATATTAATAACCCCGCCACTGATGAAGCCTTTCCACC
>CAYNLZ010000056.1:0-6351 GCA_964398255.1 uncultured Dehalococcoidaceae bacterium | reverse complement strand
TCTTCATGCGCCAACTTGAGGAAATCCATTACAAGATTTACAGTCTTTTGCGAATACCACCCAACCCCTTCGCAAGTCGAATTAAGCACCAGGTTTACACGCAAGCCTGCACCATGTATCCGGTCGATAGTATCAACGAGCTCTGTTGCCTCCATTTTAGGCACTATTCTACCTGAGCCGAAGTATTCTCTTGGCCCAGAAAGATAAACTTCGGTAATTGCATTACCATTCCAATTCTTCAGACCAAAAATATCATCCAGTGTTTCAGGTTCGTTATTATACGGAACAGAAAACTCAAGGTTGTTCATCTTAAAACCGCCTCATTCAAAACAGCCACCGAGCAAAATAAACTACGCCGAGCTTTCGCATGCAAGCACGCCAACAATCGGGGACAGCTTATCAGCATCAAAGCCAGCACAAATGATATGAATACTCTCCTCAGGGCATGATATAAACTCGTCAGGGACGCTCTCTTTAGATACTATGTAAGTTCCAAGTCGCGGCTTCAGGTTATCATGACAGGCTTTTATCTGGTTGAGCTTTTCAGATTCAAACCACCTAGCACGACTTTCGCAAGCAATGATAATATCCGGCCTGCAAACGCCATCAGCATGCGCCACAAGTGATATGTCATTCGGGTCACTATCTGTGTAAAGCAGGGTTATACCGTCATTCCAGTACAAAGCTTCTTCAAAAGAATACCACTCTCTTTTTATATTGACACTGCCTGCCGTGTTAAATGGCAGGGTAAAATGTGAGCGAGTGCTAATGTATTTACCTGTTTTTTCCGAATATATAATAACATCCGCCATCATCAGCGGGATTACGTTATCAAAATGGAACAAAATACTCTTTGCTTCTTCAGGAACGGGGACCGGTTCTGCAGGATGAGATTTCTTTGCACGAACAGCTTCTTCCGGTGAGCAGTATTTGCGGCAATTAGCTTGCAGGAGCTTGCCAGGGGTCAGCATTTTTACCAGTGAAAGAAGCATCCATTTTTCATAACCATCTCTGTATAAAGTTGTAAAATAAGGAAAGGTTTTTTTATATACTTCTGCTTCGTATACCTCAATGCTGGTATTTCCCTTTAGCACATCAAATAACGCATTAAAGATCTTGGATACAAGTTCTTCTTTTGGGTTTTGAAGAAACCTGTCCAAATCAGGACGCATCGAGACCTCTTCAATTCCCAGCGTTTTACGTAAGTCACCTTTTACCTTTTTGAAATTTTCACTCAAGTCACAGGATTTTGCAAATACAGTAGGCAAAACCCTGTCAACAGACGAAGTTCTGGTATCGTTGAAAAGCCTGTAAAATTCAGAGCGAACGTTCTCGGGGATGATGATATGGTCTCGCTCAATCCTGATACCCGGATTAGCAGCAATATATTCCTTCAGTTCAGTTAAAGTTTTTTGCCAGCCACATGATTTGACGATAGTTTCTGCCATTGGTTCCTCCATTCTTGTTAAGTCCCGGGAGTAAGCACTTTGCTTTAACAAAACTCCCGGGACTTAATGTTTTATTTAAATCAATGCTTGATTTTAATTAAGCAAGCATTATACGCAATCCAATATTGCCCTCTTTACCATTGTTTTTGCTATCTGCACCTTCCATTTATTGAGCGGCAATAATACAGCACCTTTAACGGCGGCTTCTCCAGCTGCCTCTGCATTTTCCTCGTTGATAGCTTTGCCGTTGATAGCTTCTTCAGCCGCAGTTGCTCTTCTGGGGTTGTTGTAAACTGCGTTCATACATATTCTAGCCGTACCGTTTGAAATGGCAACAGCACAATTGGCCACTGGAAAATCAATAGACTTTCTTAAAGCGAACTTCTGAAAAGCGCTCTTTCCGGCGAATGCAGGTACCTGGATTTCGGTAACGATTTCGTCCACATCAAGAACAGTTGACCCAGGTACTTTGACCGCCCAGAACTCATCTGCCGGTATGTCCCTTTTGCTGGTCTTGATGGTGGCATTAAGGGCTACCAATGCCGGGACAGTATCTGAAGGGTTTACGGCGACGCAAGCATTAACGGCACCAAATATCGAGTGGTATCTGTTGTCGCCTGCCATAGCATAACACATGCCACCACCCTTTCTGATGCAGTCAAACCTGTTCTCTCCCTTTCTGAAATACCAGCAACGGTTCATCTGGCAGATATTGCCACCGATAGTACCTGCTTCGCGCAGATGGGGCGACGCTGTTCTGCGAGCTGCCTCTGCCAGGGCCGTCCAATGGCCCTTAACTACGCTACTGAGGGCGATATCTTCAAGTCGTGTCAAGGCGCCAATCTTGAGCATTCCGCCCTCTTCCTTAATGTAATCCAGGCTTGGAGAGATAGACTTCAGATTGACTATGGTTTTGGGATATAGGTCTTCAGGAAAAATGAAGAATCTGAGTGCTCCAACAAGATCTGTTCCGCCGGCGTTTGCCATGGCTTTACCGGTTGATAAAGCAGCTACAGCTTCATCAATGGTTTTGGCATTTACATGTTTAAATTTTCTTAAATATTTCATTTTTGTCTCCTCAACCTATATCTTCCCAAGAGCTTTTAATATCTTCTCAGGGGTGATGGGGTAATCGTCAATCCACTTGCCGATAGCATTGTATACAGCCGGACCACACAGATTGGCACTGACGGCCGCACCACTTTCACCAATACCGTAAACCCCATAAACAGTCCAGCCAAGATGATTCTCTATAAGATGAGTTTCTACATTATGACCGTAGTCAAGGATTGTCGGTGCTGCATACCAGCAAAGATCATCGTTTAACAGTACCCCTGTAATTGGATCGTAGAATTGTCTTTCAAGGTATGATCTTCCAACACCCCAAACAGTGCCACCATTTGTTTGACCATCACATGTATCTGGGTTAAGTGCAAAGCCAACATCTTGCGCGATAACCGTGTTGAGCACTTCAACCTCACCTGTCTCGGGGTCAATCGTGATCTCTTGATAATAGGCCTGCCTTGCCATCACTTCTGGATCAACACCGTCTGGTAACTGAGCAAGTTGCCCATACTCTCTTACAAATATCGCCTTTTTTATTTCGGAAAGAGGCACTGAATTTGAAGGATTGTTTTTTTCAAATATTATTCCATCCTTCATATCAAGTTCGTCTGCCGTCTTGCCAGGGAATAAAGACGGCGTTGGAACCCACACTGGAGCAAATACTTGAAATTCGTTAGGCCCAACAGCTTTTTCCAACAAAGCTTTTTTCATTGCTCGTGCGGATGTCACAATGGGAAAAAGATTTACGCAAGTACCATAAGAGCCACCACCGCCAGCTAAATCGTACTCTCCATCGAACTGCCGGTGAGAAACATCTTCATATTTTAAACCGACTTCGTCAGCTACCACCTGACAATAGGTACTTTCAGAGTTCCACCCACCGTCACCGTGTCTGCCGATGATCGACAGAGTCCCATCTCCGTTGTATTTCAGACCACAACCGTCGTTGTACAATAGGTTACCCTGTGCCCATTGCAAACAGAAAGCAGCACCAATTCCATGGTATTTACCATCCGAAAGAATCTTTGCGCCAGGCTCATGCCATTTGTTATCAAAATCAATAGCCTTTTTGCATGCATTGATTACATCTTTCAAGCTATCGGAGTTCGGATCCATGCCAACAACTTTTTTGATATTTTCATTGACATATGCCATAGAATGGCCTGAACAACCATCATTAATCAACGCTATTTCCGCCGGGTCCATATTCAATGCAGCCGCTACTCTATTATAAGTCAAATTTGAAACTAAAGTAGCTGGTGCACCATGCTTAGCACATACAATAAAGCCCGTATTGGCGAAAGGGGTAACATCTGTGTGGAGCAAGTTTTTTATTGAACTGTGCTCACGTATTTTCCCAAGTTGATCATGCATTGATTGTGCACAGTAAACAGTGTGAAGCTCAAGTGCTGTGATAACACCAGTATTTTTAAAACCTATTTTGAAGTTATATGTTCCCGCCCTATCTTCAGAACCAAAGAAATGAGAACCTTCAAATGATACTTTAACCGGCTTCCCAACTCTTTTAGCTGCTATTGCCGCCCATTGAGGAACAACACTTTCAAATGGTGTCCATGTTAATCCTCCTAAACGAGCACCTGTATATAAAGAGTGAACCTTTGTTTTGCTGAAGCCTCCATGGTATTTAGCTAAAAATTTTTCTATCCACTGGGGTATTTGACCACTATACCAAACTTCAAGATTTTCACCTTTCCATTCGGCAGTTGTGGTGTATGCTTCAACACCAGCCCATACGTCTCTTTCGCATTTTACCGAAAACTCAATTATCTGGTCTGCCTCCTGGAAGCCCTCTTCAATATTTCCATACTCAACAGTTGAAGCATGTTTTACATTGCTGGTCGGAACAAGGTCTGGACGCAATAAAGGCGTGCTGCTATCCAAAGATTTTTCCCAATCAAGTACAAATGGCAACTCTTCCCAATCAACTTCAATTAGCCTTAATGCTTCATCGCAGATCTGGTCTGAATCAGCAATTACAATAGCTCCGACAGGATCTCCCCAAGAGTGAGCTTCTCCAGTTAGAATTGGCATCGTTTTGCTTAGCGGCCCGCCTAAATCTCCCCAAAAATTATCTGTTGTTTTTATAACATCTTCATCATCATATCGAATTATTTCTCTAACGCCTTTCAGAGCAAGGGCCTTGTTAAAATTCATGCTCTTGATTCTGGCGTGGGCGTATGGTGAAGTCAAAGGTTTCGCGTAAAGCATTCCAGGAAGGTATATGTCCCTGGAGTAAGCAGCTTTACCGCTGGTTTTTTCATCGCCATCCTTGCGACGTACTCTACGCTTACCAGTCACGCCACCTTCTGGTGGCCGCCATGTCCATGGTCTGTATTCGTTATTTACTTCCGCCATGTTTTATACTCCTATCTATTTTCCTTTGGCTACTTCATTTATCGCTTTTATGTGATATGGGTATGTGCCGCAACGACAGATATTACCTCCAAGAGCTTCTTTTATTTCAGCCTCGGTTGGATTTGGATTATTGCTCAATAAAACCTTAGCCGTTACAAAAAAGCCTGGGGTGCAATATCCGCATTGCATGCATTGATTTATAACATAAGCTTCCAGCAAAGAAGGATTCGATTCAGCAACCCCTTCTGCTGTTTCAATAATTGCACCGTCACACTCTGCTGCAAGAAGCAGACATGAGAGAACCGGTCTGCCGTCCATAATTATGCTACAAGAACCGCAGGCACCATAGCCATTACACATGTCTTTTATGGATATAAATCCTAATTTTTCACGTAGGGTATCGCGGAGAACTTCCTCTGGCCCCACTTGAACCTCGTATGGCCATCCATTGACTGTGATTTTTATTTTATTAGACGGCTCAGAAACCGCGCCATGCACACTGTCAAAGTGGGCTTTGAGGACTTCAAGTGAATCAAACTCCTGATTGCACACAGGGCAGGTATACTTGGTTACCGTAACAGTATTGTCTGCCGCAGTTGTGGTTATGGTGCTGGTAGCGCCAGGTGCTGTGGTAGTAACGGTCTTGGTTACCTCAACTTCCTTACCGCAAGCAGAAAGGAAGAAGGCAGAGGATACGGCGGTACCGCCAACTACTATACCGGCGTCTCTTAAGAACTCTCTTCTGGAAATAGTTCTGGATGTCTTCTTTGTTTCTTCTGACATTAATGTCTCCTTTCGAATATTTGTTCTTTCCTTTGGGGTTCACTGACTACTTTATCTTTCTTGTGTGCACCTCCTCTTTTAATAAGCTCTTGCAAGATTCAAATAATCGCCAGCTTTTATTTCCCATCCCTGTTACCATTACTGTGCACCTGCTTCCACATGTCTACCATCTGGCAGAGGAAGCCGTCATAACTTTGACCAGGTGCCCGGTGCTGATCCAGCTTCTCCTTAGTAGACATCCTGAGGCCTATAGTGCTTCGGGGCTCGTTCGTATTCATCTCATCACCTTTTTTAAATATTCATTCCCTTAATTTGGTAAATGCTTTGGTTTTTTAACTTTCCTTTTTTGGATAACGGTTTACTCTTCTTAATTTATTAGGTTAAATTTACATTACTATTTTATAGTCGAAGTAATATCAACATTATGGTTACATGACGCCTTTCACAAAAAGAATAGCACATGTAACTTAAAATAATACTAAATTATAAAAGATTAAACTAACATTATTTTTAGAAAGACCTTACAATATATTTATATAAATCTAAATGACACATGAAGAATTGGAAAGCTGTATTCAAGGTCATAAAGGGAAGAACCTGAATATGCTTGGCTGCGCTCGTCAGGAAAAAGAAACTTACCAACGCATTGATGAACGTGAACCTCGGCTCTTAATATAGA
>CAYNLZ010000055.1:4307-6377 GCA_964398255.1 uncultured Dehalococcoidaceae bacterium | reverse complement strand
CGTTTGAAGTGATATCACCCCTTTTATCACGTTGCCAGGTGGTGATACTGCAACCACTCAGTGACGAGCAGATTGGTATTATCCTCAAGCGGGCGATTTCAGACAAGGTGAAAGGGCTTGGCAAGCTGGACCTGGAAGTTGATGATGAAGCATTGAAGTTTTTGGTGACTGTTGCGGATCATGATGCACGGCAGGGGTTAAATTTCCTGGAAGCAGCAGCAAATGCAACTGCTCCTGACGAACAGAATCGCCGTCTATTGCGCGTTTCACTATTGGAAGAGGTGATAGGCTACCGCGCTTTAAAATATGATAAAACTGGCGATGCCCACTATGATACGATATCAGCCTTGCATAAGACCTTGAGAGGTTCTGATCCGGATGCCAGCCTGTACTGGCTTGGGCGTATACTTGAAGCTGGTGAAAGCCCCCTCTATATAGTGCGGCGCTTGATTCGGTTTGCAACAGAGGATGTTGGTATGGCTGACCCGCAAGCTCTGGTAATAGCCATGGCGGCACAACAGGCTGTGCATTTTGTGGGTATGCCTGAAGCCAAACTTGCTTTGGCAGAACTGGTGGTTTATCTTGCCACTGCTCCCAAAAGCAATTCTCTTTACACTGCCTTTGGCAATGTTGAGGATGATATTAAAAAAACATCCAGTGAGCCGGTGCCTCTCCATCTTCGTAATGCTCCTACACGATTGATGAAAGAAGCTGGCTTTGGGAAAGATTATAAATATGCTCACGATTATGAGGGCAATTTTGTGCGCCAGCAAAACTTGCCGGACAAGATTAAAAATCGGCGTTATTATTTTCCTGGCGCAAATGGTTTTGAGCAGGAAATAAGGAAAAGATTAAAAGGCTGGTGGCCGGAGAAGTTTGCAGAAAATGAAAAGAACCCGTAATTTGATGATATTTGAGTATCATTCAGACCTTGCCTGCTGTATAATCAATTGAACAGATGGAACAAAAGAGGGAAGGTATGTCTATACTATCGAAATGCTGCCTGTGCAAGGGAACGGGCAGGGTTGCAAAGGATGTTCCATTAGGTGCTAATCCCAAAGCACCTATCACAAATCCTGACAGGATGGGCAAGAAGATATGCCCCGAGTGTCAAGGGACAGGCACTGTCGGGATAAAATAAAACTTGAGGGCGGCCTCAGCCTTGCTTTACCACGAGAAGCTTGTAAAACAAACGTCGCCATGGCTTTTGGGTACTGCCAGACTGCAGGAACGGCTGGCTATGCTTATGCTTTAGAGGGGGTGGAGTACAGGCTCTGCCTTGTTCTGTTCCAGAGGTATGCGTAGCGCTTTTCAGCACTCATCATGCGCCATCTGACGCGAGATATCAGCTTCCGGCCTGCCGGGGACACAACAAAGCCACCCAAGACCAGAGCACCAGTAAGCAACACGAGGCTGTTTTTGGTTTTGTTGTCCACATTTTCCTCCCGGTCATGATTTATATCTGTATTATACATATTTTTCATCTTGTCTGCTTGACTCCCCGGTTTTACACATGGATAGAATGCGGGGCAACGTCAATACCCAAGATACATTAAATACTATTTTTCCTCAATTTACAAATAGAGTCTTATGTATTCTTAACCTCTTACCATTGTTTTCATCAGTTATAACGCTTACGTCAGACGAAAAGATAGGACCCTCAGGCAAGAAATATTTTATCTTCCTCGCAGGCTCAGGTTAGTCCTTTTGACTAAAATCACCAAAACAACCGGCATTAACAACTTTTCCACATTTATCCCTATCAGTATTACCGGAGAGCGTTCAGTGTAATATTCAATTCCAGTGTTTCCCCACCTTCTATTTGTATTATTTGTGGAACGTCTGTTGACTTTCCAATAGACCCCATTCTATACAGGTCAACAATATAACTGCCGGGGCGAACTTTGATAGAGTAGTAACCATTTTCGTCTACGTCTGTCATATCTAAAAATTTGCCGGTTTGAGCATCGTAAATAATAATCTGGCAGGCTGAATAAACGAGTACTGGACTCCCCCCTGTTACCTCGGGAAGAATCGTCAGCTTGCCCTCAATGTATGAAGGTGCACCCA
>CAYNLZ010000055.1:0-4207 GCA_964398255.1 uncultured Dehalococcoidaceae bacterium | reverse complement strand
CCTGTTACCTCGGGAAGAATCGTCAGCTTGCCCTCAATGTATGAAGGTGCACCCAACGTGCAGGAGGAGGCAAACAGCCCCACAGTGATGAGTACTGGTATAATTAACCTGATGACACGTTTCAACAGCCTCTCCTTAAAAATTTGATGGTCTTAATATCATAAAACACAAAGCGATAGGGGATGAATGTGTTACGGTTATTCTAAAAGGGCTCAATGGTAATGTCAACAAGCTTTGTATCAGGTTAAAGTGGTAATCATGCGCTTGGCGGGTTATAATTTGTTCCTGATGCAACCTCGGGGACAATGAATATGTCATTTGAAATTATTACTGCTTCCAATATGGGTTTTTGCCAGGGCGTAAGGCGGGCTTTTGAGCGTGTTAAAGAAGTTGGCCATACCCAAAAAGGGGTTGAGACGCTTGGGGCACTTGTGCATAATCGCCAGGTTCAAGAGAAGCTGGAAGAAAGAGGCGTCAGAGCTGTTGAAGGTGTGGAAAAAATAAGCGGAAACACGATTGTAATAAGTGCCCATGGGGTAGCCCCAAAAATTTTGGAAGAGATAAAGAAAAAAAACGTTAATGTTGTGGATACTACCTGCCCATACGTGATGAGGGCGCAGCAAGCTGCAGCCAGACTTCACAAAGATGGTTATTATGTAATCGTATTTGGAGATGCTGGTCATGTGGAGGTTAAAGGAATAATAGGCTGGGCAGATGGTGACGGTATCGCAACGCTTGATATTGAAGGTATCGGCATGGTCGATTCCCTGCCAGGCAAACTCGGCATTGTTTCCCAGACAACGCAGATTCCATCCCGGTTTGCCGCTTTCGTTGCCAATTTGATAAGCTCGCCCATGTTCAGGGATAAGGAGCTAAGGATAATTGATACCATCTGCCATGATTCTCGTTATCGTCAGACTGAAACGCTGGAAATTGCCCGGCGGAGTGATCTGGTTTTTGTAATTGGCGGGCGGCATAGCGCCAATACACGCCATCTTAAGGAGACGTGTGCCGAGATTACTGAAGCTTATCTGATTGAAACAGCAGCAGAAATTGAGCCTTCGCTCCTGGAAGGGAAAAAACGGGTGGGGGTTACTGCTGGAGCTTCAACTGACGATGAAACGATTGAAGAAGTTATTAAAACATTGCGGAAGCTATCTGCCAAATTGTAAATTTGAAGGCAAAATTAGCGTTGTGATATGCTCAAAATATTAAATATCCAAGGAGAATTATGAAGAAGCGCATTTTTTCTGGCATGCGTCCCACCGGGAGGCTGCATATCGGTAACTATCTGGGAGCATTGCAAAATTGGGTCAGTATGCAGAGTGAATTTGATTGTGTCTACTGTGTGGTAGACATTCATGCGCTTACTTCTTTAGAAGATACCTCGGAATTATCCTTTCTTACTTATGAGATGGTGCTTGACATTATGGCCGCTGGTATCAATCCGGATAAAAGTATACTTTTCGTGCAATCTCACGTACCCGAAGTCGCAGAGCTTTATACCTATCTTGCTATGACTACACCGTTAAGCTGGCTGCTCAGGGTGCCGACCTTCAAGGACAAGGCCAGGCTCCAGCCACAAAATGTTAATTATGGCCTGGTTGGTTACCCTGTGTTGATGGCGGCAGATATATTGTTGTATAAGGCAGAGGTCGTCCCGGTAGGGCAGGATCAATTACCTCATCTGGAGCTGACGCGGGAAATTGTCAGGAGATTCAACGGAAGGTTCAAGCCCGTTTTCCCTGAACCTGAAGGAAGCCTTACTGATTTCCCAGTTGTTCAGGGTCTTGATGGCGAAAAAATGAGCAAGCAGTCCGGAAACGTGATAGAGCTTGCCGTAACTGCTGAAGAAACAACTAAAAAAATAATGGGAGCGGTTACCGATCCGGGGCGCAAGTTCCGGACAGACCCCGGTAACCCGGAGATATGCAATATATACCGTCTTCATGGTTATTTTAATCCGAAGGAAGTTGAGGGAATAGCCAGAGAATGTCGCGTTGCCGGGATTGGGTGTGTTGATTGCAAGAAACGTCTGGCGGAGATGTTGAACCAGGAACTGGCACCGATCAGGGCGCGAAGACGCGAGCTGGAAAAGCAACCTGAAATTGTGAATCAGGTTTTGAAAAACGGAGCTGAGAAAGCACGGACCCTTGCCCGGGTAACAATGGACGAGGTGCGGCAGGCAATGGGGTTATACAGCGCGTAAACGGGATAATTGGCCGGTCTTAACCTGAGGCAAGATTTTTAAGGAAGCGGTCCATTCTTTCCAGTGCTTCGTAAAGTTCGTTAAGAGAGGTGGCGTAGCAACAGCGTACGTATCCCTCTCCGCATCGCCCGAAGGCATTTCCTGGCACAACCGCAACCCCTTCTTTTGTCAGAAGGGAACGCGCAAATTCCTCACTTGTCATCCCGGTGCTTTTTATAGAAGGAAATACATAAAATGCTCCCTGGGGCTTATGACAGGGCAAGCCTATGTCGCATAAACCTTTAACCATAACCAGACGGCGCCTGTTGTAATCTGCAACCATTTCATCGGCACTTGCCCTTCCGCTCCGAAGAGCCTCAATGGCGGCGACCTGGCTCATTGTGGGGGCGCTCATGATAGTGTACTGATGTATCTTGGTCATGGCGGCAATAATCTCGGTCGGGCCGACTGCAAAGCCTACTCTCCAGCCGGTCATGGCATACGCTTTTGAAAAACCGCCCAGAAAAAGAGTATTTTCATACGCATCTGGCAAAGTAGCCACACAGGTATGCTTGCACTCATATATAAGGTCAGAATAGATTTCATCTGAAATGATCGTCAGACCATAGTGACGAGCAAGTTTTACAATGTCTTCGAGCTTTTCGCGTGGCATTACAGTGCCAGTGGGATTGGAAGGATAGCCGATAATAATAGCCTTGGTTTTGTTGGTGATGAAAGGTTCCAGGCCTTCAGCTGATATTTCAAAATGGTCTTTTTCATAAGTCGGTATCATTACAGGTATGCCGCCTGCCAGCGTGATACAAGCTGAATACGAAACATAACACGGGTCAGGAATCAAGACCTCATCTCCCGGGTTAACGAGAGCACGTGCAGCCAGGTCCATCCCCTCGCTCACGCCAACTGTTATTAAAACCTGTGAATCCGGGTTATAATCGAGATCGTACAGCCTTTTAAGGTGGCTGGAAAGTTCCTGGCGCAGTTCTGGAATACCACTATTTGCTGTATACATAGTGTAGCCGTTCTCAATGGAAGTAATGGCCGCTTTGCTTATGTGGTGGGGTGTGGGGAAATCAGGCTCTCCTATTCCAAGGGAGATTACTCCGTTCATGGAGGCAAGAAGATCGAAAAATTTACGTATGCCCGAAGGGGCAATATCTCCAACCCTCTGTGCTATTCTGCCGGTAGAATTAACAACCTGTTGTTTAGAGCCAGTATTCACCTTCTTATTCCCCCCTGCAATCCTTATAAAACTACCTTCTGCCGCATTTCTTTGTTTGTATCATCAAGCACTACGCCATCTTCCTTGTAGCGTTTGAGCAGAAAGTGAGTGGTTGTTGCTTCCACCCCTTCAATTGGAGCGAGATAGCGGGTAACAAAATCTGATATTTCGCGTATGGTATTAGCGGTTACGACAATTGCGAGGTCGTAGGTGCCGGAAACAAGCATTACTGTTCTTGCCTGGGGGAATTGATAAATCTGCTTTGCAACAGCGTCGAAGCCAGCCTTCATTTGAGGGTTGGCGCGGACTTCAATCAGTGCCCATACTTGTTCGTCTGTGATTTTGTCCCAATTGATAACCGCTTTGTATTTAAGTATAAGACCATCGTTTTCTGCTTGGGAGATGAGCTGTTTTATCTTTTCTGCGTTGGTGTCAAGCATAGTCGCAATCTGTTCTGGGGTAAGACGGCTATCATCTTCCAGTAATTTTAAAACCTTGCTTAACATTGCTGCACCTCAAAACTTGAAAGAGTAGAATTTGGTTTTATTGTAACAGAAATTGTCCCAATGAAGTAATTATTCTTGCGAGGCAACTCCCTTCAAGTCTGTAAAAGTTGCGATGAAGAACGGCAGGCGATGGTGGGAGATTTATGCAGGGATACCATGAAAAATTGGCGACGTTGTTGATTGACAATATTGGCTAACGCTGTTAGAATACTAATAGCGTTAGCTTATTTTATAGGGGAGGAGAAGTTTAATGGATTATAAAAAACTTGCAGA
>CAYNLZ010000054.1:3959-6413 GCA_964398255.1 uncultured Dehalococcoidaceae bacterium | reverse complement strand
TTCACGAAAACCATAAAAATCCAATCCAACTCTGGAGGGGTATTTTGACTGGGTTGATTCACTTTCCTGGGTCGACAATGAACCACCCCTACTTATCCTCAGGTATTTTTCAGCTAGCCACCGGGCATAACGGGACCTCGATATTACAAATAACTGCATCACTTCCAGCTTGATTAAAGCTGTTACAATTCCGCGTGAATCCCGTAAATGTACATGCACTGTAACCGCTTCTGGCCCAGACAGCAATGGTTCAAAATCAACATCGACTTGCTTTTTAGTGGTGTTAAACATAAAGGCTTCCGTCCGCAGTTTAAACCACTCATAAGCAGGAACCAGTTTTACTTTCATGGGCATGCGGGTATGATTAACCAGCATTATATATCCGCGTGTTTTACTGCCGGCGATAACTCGATAGACGGTTTTTTCAGCATTAATTGCCGAAGTTTTCAGTTTTCTCCAGGAATATAAATATATTACCAATATATACAAGGCCACCACTCCACAACTCAATGCGAGCACCCATGCGCCCATCAATACCGCAACAATGGCAAGCGCTGGCAAGGGTGCAACCAGATATAATAAATATTTATCTGTACGTTTTCCTGGCTTGACGTCAAGATTAAAATTGGCACGGGAGGCGCGAATCTTCAAGGCTCTGTCAAAAAGGACCAATACTGGCAATACTAATAAAGGGCTGACCCATGTACCAAACACTGGTTCATAGTAAAAAGGCATCAGGACTATAATCAAATAATAAAATGCAACGCGTGCACCAGGGTTAAATTCACCAAACTCAGCAAATATAAATATCGCTAAAAGCCCCCATATAATAACAGCATAAACAACGGGTGTAACAATTCCAGCCACAATCAATAATGCCAAGACGCAAAGCCTGGCAATCAAGGGCGGCACGGAGTGAATTAGCTTCACGCCTCAACCTTTGGGACTCTTATACTGGAAACAACACGCTCTACCACTGCGTCGGCTGTAATTCCATCCATTTCAGCCTCAGGTCGAATAACGATACGATGCCCTAAAGTCATACCAGCGATTTGCTTTACATCATCGGGGATAACGTAATCTCGCCCGTCTATTTTGGCTTTTGCTCTTGCGCACTTGAAGAGGCTAATGGCACCTCTCGGGCTAGGGCCAAACGAGTTATCAGGGTCTTTTCTCAAAGAGTCAACAATGTCTATAATATATTCGCTAATCGCCTTTGAAACATGTACCGTTTTTACCTCTTCTCTCAGTGCCAATATATCTTCTGGCTTGATAACAACACACAAATCCGTGCTATCAAGATAATCAATATCGTTAATAATCCGCAGTTCTTCTTCACGGGCAGGGTAATTGCTTGATACTTTAAGCAAAAAACGGTCAATTTGTACATCAGTCAAAGAATAGGTCCCCTCACTACCTGTTTTCACCTGGGTGGCAATTACCATAAACGGTTGGGGCAAGTAGTGGGTTATACCTTCAATACTTACTTGCTCCTCAGCCATTGCTTCCAGGAGCGCAGATTGAGTTCTTGGGGTAGTACGGTTGAGCTCGTCAGCCATAACTACATTTGCAAACAATGGCCCTTTTACAAACCTCGGCTCACTCTGTATTGCATACATGTAAAAACCGGTAATATCTGCTGGTAACAAGTCGGGCGTTAATTGCACACGTTTGAACGTGCCTCCTATTGCAGAGGCAAATGCATCCGCCAGTTTTGTTTTCCCCGTTCCAGGGGGGCCTTCAATTAAAATGTGGCCGCCCGCCAGAAGAGCTATCATCAAGGCTTCCTTGGCATCCTCTTTGCCGACTATTGTTTTAGAAACTTCGCCCACCACGAGCTTTATCTTATTGAACAAATCTTTCTTGCTTTCTTCCAATCTATTCTCCTTTTTTCCATAATGGCACGGTAGTAATTATTAATACAACGCCGGCTACCAGCGCTTTTCTGTAGGGTGAATCTAACTGTACAAGTATTCTCTCCCATTGGTTTTTTGTCCAGTCCAAAGGCACTGCTGGTATGTGCGTTTCGTCGATAGCAACAGTGGCCTCTTCTCCAGCCAGCGAAATGAGATATTCAAGTAAACGGTTGTTATCGCCCTTACCCATCATGCTATTTATGAGAATGCTTGGGTCGCTGACTGCAACCAGAGTTCCCTTGCCATACCCTGTCGTTACAATTACGGCAAACGGACCCCGAAGTTCATCTTCGTCCCAATCCCCATTTTCGTTATGGTCCAAATAAGAAGTTTCTGAAGAACGAGCCAAAACGCGGTTTCCTGGAGGAGCATTGATTGCTGTCGCATAATTTAGATTTAGTTGCTCAAGGCCAATTTCTTCAAGCTCGCTGGCAAAGTCATTTACAACCGGTAGCCATTGATTACGGTAACACTGGTACGGATCAAGCAAAGGGCTCCCATCAAACGTTATATTTGATTCCAGGGCTTCTAATATTTG
>CAYNLZ010000054.1:0-3859 GCA_964398255.1 uncultured Dehalococcoidaceae bacterium | reverse complement strand
AGCCGTTTTCCCTGAATACAAAAGTTTTTCTACCAGCAGGGTGAGTTTATTAAAGTAGCCCCCCAACGGACCTAGCTTCGGGGCTACTTCTTTGGAGTACTCTCTTAAAGTATGATTTGAGCGCAACACAGAAGAAGTTAGCCTTCCAACTATGCCCAGTACTTTTTTATATATCAAGATGACCGGATTTCTCTTGTCATCCTTTTCAAACCAGGGTTCTGGTGGCTTACTTTCTTCCCATTCTTGCACATCAACATTAATTGGCACTTCCTCGGTCTTAATGCCTCGGGGCTTCAAATAAGCTCTTTTCCTATTTCTTACAATTGCTCGTATCACTAAAACCAAAGACGTCAGTGCGATTAAAAATAAACCTGCTACATTAACCGGGTTTATTACCATAACTTGCTTATTAACTGATGTCGTTGAGTACCAGGATTCGGTGGGCGTTATTTCTACACGTAGTTGCTGAGCTCCGACAAGACTCAAGTTCAAGGCAGTTTCAATCTCAAGGCTGAAAGAACCATCAGGGTCGGTTCGCGTGGAAGCTGTCCATTCTCCAAGAATTGCCTTGACCTCTGCACCTTCAATGAATCCATTATCACTGCTCACTTCGCCCTTCACATCAAAAAATGCCGGTAAAAACGCAAACCCTTTCACATCAAGGGTAACTATCGGTTTCAGTGTGATAACTTCAATCTGGGTATTAGATGTTGTCCCGGCATAACGCAATTGGTTTGTTACATAAACCGTATATCTTTTGATACCAGTAGCGGCATCATCAGGTATCTTGATAACTAAATCAAACTCAGCACCAACTACTTCATCAGCGAGCAATACGCCATCGAAGTACAAATTAATCCTCCGGCTCTCTGCGATGTTACCCGATTCATAATTAAAAATACCCTTTAATTCAAATTCGGCGCCGGGATAAACCTGCTCAGGGGCTGTCAATTCAAGCGAAGTATTATAATAAAGGGTCTCAATTTCCACCACTGGAGTGCCACAACCCATATAGACTCCAACATCTCCCTCTTTTGGTACGTAAACAGCTTTTAATGTTTTTTTACTTACGTAATCATATGGCAGTTGCAATGTGCCTTCATACCTGCCGTCATTTCCGGTTGTGAAATCAGTTGCCGGCACCCCATCAAGAAGCACTGTTACACTTCGGCCATCCAAAGGCTCGTCCTCCCCGTTTAACCAACCATATATGGTTATGATATCTCCTACGTAGGCTGTCATCGGTTCAACGTAAAGCGTAAGGTTGGTGGCTATTAAAATACCGTCATCAATAATTGCTCCAGTTTCACTTTCAGCTATTGTGAGGAGTTGTTCATAATAATCAAGCAGTGCTTTGAGGTTTTCCAGTTTTGCCAGCAGATTACCCCACATTATTGCAAGCGCACTTCCCTTCCTTGCTATGTCCGCCCTCCACCAGGTACCGGCTTCCCAGGCGTTAGTTTCCATTATTCCAAGTTCTTCCCGGGCGGCCAATATTGTATTTTTGGCCTGTTTGATTAGTTCAAGAGCTTCGTTTACGCGCGCCTCTCGAACGAGTTCCTGAACAAGGTCAATATCTCTTTCAATGTATGTTATATAAACACTTAATTTCCGACTTGCCAAATAGTATTTTCCGGCAGAATCTTTTAAATCGTCTGGAATATGAGCTATTTCAGTATTTTCGAGCAACAGGTCCAGAATCAGGGTATTTTTGGCAAGCACCTGGTCAGCGGCATAGCCATACCGTTCGAGTAGAGTTACTCCGTCATATACAACTGCCGCTTCTTCCGGGTTTACATGGACAGGTATATCTGCTTTAACAGGTATAACTCCACCTGTAAATAATAATGTAACAACCAGAATTACCAGTATCCCGGTTTTGCGAAAACCCATGTCACCTCGAAATAATCTCGACTACTTCAATCACTACTATAACCATGAACCCGGCAAAAGCAACCAGACCAACTGCACTCAAGGCTCTGCGGGCTTTTTCTGAAAGGCTGACGTAAAGTGTCGTTAGTACTAATAAAGCCAGTGTATAAACTGTAAAGTAC
Source organism: uncultured Dehalococcoidaceae bacterium (assembly GCA_964398255.1). Classification (GTDB taxonomy): domain Bacteria; phylum Chloroflexota; class Dehalococcoidia; order Dehalococcoidales; family CSSed11-197; genus CSSed11-197. The sequence goes on along the minus strand of CAYNLZ010000054.1, from coordinate 1,805 downwards.
GCACTCAGATCATTGACACTCAACGAAGCCATAATAATGGTAATCAGTGAAAATATAACCGCTAATATAGCTATAAAACTGTTAAGCAATCTCATTCCATGATCTCCAGTTCAACCTTTAACCCTTTTTTGGTTTCCTCTTCATTTGTTATGCGAACTGGCTTTAAAAGCGCCTGGCTGGCTACAGATGCCACTATCGATGCAAGAGGGCTCCCCAAACAACGGTAAAACCATATGTTCTGGTATTCAAACCGCGGCTTTTTAATTTCCACTACCAACTTATCTGTAAAAAGATTGGAAGAAATAGAATCTGCCAGGTCCATGGTTCCCACAATTATCTGGCTTAATACTCCATCAATTTGCGCATAGCCCCCACCAGGCTCAACTCCAACACCATCAAGGCTTATTGAACCGGGCGTAGTAACCAACAGGCCTATATCCTCAGGGTTAGAGCCATAACGTGCTATTAACCTCTCTGGAAACGTTTGGGCTTCAATATGGTTGATATTATCGTCACTCAATGGTATTAATGCCCTTGGACGCCCGGCCCCCTCAGCAGGCATATATATTGCCCTGTTTCGTAACCCCAGCTCTTCAAGCAACGCGGCCAGATTTTGTATACCGCTAAGTAACATCATTTGACTGGCTTCTGGAGTAATTGGCGGCCGACTGGAGGCAAGCATTGCGCTAACCAGACCAAGGGTTATCATTGAAATGCCTAAAGCGGCGAGAGGGACAGAGTCCAAAATAAGATAAAACACCGGAGCGAGCACCGCTCCGCTTACTATCAAAATAACGCCGAGCTTGTAATAGGGGCTTTTTACCAAACTGCTCCCCCTTTTAAACTATTCAAATTTCTGACACTTAAAATTATTCCTGCCCTGTCACGCAGGAAGTGTGCTGCACTGGTAAAGTTACAAATTACCCTTGGCGTTATGTTAAAGCAGTAGGTTCATTTAGTCAACAAAATACACACAAGAGTGCTCTGATTTTCTGTATTTTTCCCCTCTTTTCCACCCAAAACACCACGCACCCTCATCTCCATTGCCCCAATGGGAAGCGCGCCATTCATTCACACTGCCACACTGAAGTCGCACGAAATGCGCAAGAGTGTGAATCTTGCTCATTTACCGCTTGGTCACGCGCTCACACTCTTGCTTTCCTTATCAGGTTGTCCAGTCTAACTCAGGTTTAGCTGATAAGCAAAGGGATCAAACAACATCCCACCGGAGAGCAGTCTTTTTTACTGGTTCCTTTCGGGAGGAACTATATATTCTTGCCCGAAACAGCTAGCTTAATTGTAGATCTGGTAAGAGATAGCTACCCATCCCTCTACCCCGTACAATCCAAGTGCGACTTCCGCTTTAATCTCGTCAAAAGTACCTTTTAACACACGCGCATCTATTTCATCATCATAGCCGTCTTCGAAGTCAGGGGTGCTTCCAAATAATTGTACATAGTGATCAAGAAGCTCGTTAGGAGCCCTCTGGGACTGATACATCCTGTAACCAACTATGCTGCCGTTAAGGCCTTCACTGTCACATAAATAATATTCCAGAATAACATCTCCGATAGCCCAGCAATCAATTAGAAACTCAGGGAAATCAGCAAGTAGCGGATGTGGAGTAGCACCAACACCAATTGGTAATTCTACTCCCAGAAGGACCTCGTAATAACCATCACCGATATCTTTAAATTTTGCTTGGACCTTGTATCCACTGATAATACCACTTACTTCAAATATTTCATCCGGTTCAGGTGTTGCCAGCAAGCCGGCGTAGTAATTGTATAAGTCGCTATAAGACT
>CAYNLZ010000053.1:0-6511 GCA_964398255.1 uncultured Dehalococcoidaceae bacterium | reverse complement strand
GTATCAATGTCGTGGATAATTGCCGCCGCTGTTGCGGCCTTGCTTGCCATGATGGCTGTTATTTTTGCGGTTGTTATTCCGAAATTCAAAATTATTCAGAAACTTGTCGACAAGTTGAATCTGGTAACTCGTGAAATGCTCTCCGGTTTAATGGTGGTCCGGGCGTTTAATAACGAGACTTACGAAGAGCAAAAATTCGACAGGGCAAATATTGAGCTCACCAGCAACACATTGTTTATCAATCGCATCATGGTATTTTTGATGCCAGCCATGATGTTAATTATGAACTCTGTAATGTTACTTATCATATGGGTTGGCTCTCATCAGGTAGATACCGGAGCAATGCAAGTTGGGAACATGATGGCGTTTATGCAATATACGATGCAAATCATTTTTTCATTCCTGATGGTTTCAATGGTTTTCATAATGCTGCCCCGTGCTCTGGTATCAGCTCAGCGTATTAGTGAAGTTTTGGAAACTCCACTCAATATTAATGATCCCAAAGCCCCGGTTGTTTTCGAAAAAACCGAGCATAGCCGCCTTGAATTTCAAAAAGTGGGGTTTAAATATCCGGATGCCGACGAGTATGTTCTTGAAGACCTGTCATTTACCGCTTTACCTGGTCAGACTACCGCTATTGTTGGCAGTACCGGTAGCGGTAAATCAACGCTGATTGATCTTATCCCACGTTTTTATGATGTTACGGAAGGCAAGATTCTTATTAACAATGTGGATATCCGTGATGTAACACAGCACGACTTGAGAGAAAGAATCGGATATATTCCTCAAAAGAGTGTACTTTTTTCGGGCACGATTGAAAGTAATATTTCTTACGGCAATGACAATGCAAAAGAAGAAGATGTTAAAAAGGCGGCAACTATTGCCCAGTCGCTTGATTTCATTAATGCCACCGAGGATGGGCTCCAATCCAATGTAGCTCCCGGAGGCATAAATTTCTCTGGCGGCCAAAAACAGCGTTTGACTATTGCCCGTGCGATTGCAAAACAGCCAGATATTTATATTTTTGATGACAGCTTTTCTGCGCTTGATTTCAAGACGGATACTGCGTTAAGGACTGCCTTGAATAAAGAAGTTGCCGACGCAACCGTGCTGATTGTCGCCCAGAGGATAAGCACAATAAAGAATGCCGACCAGATTATAGTTTTAGAAAAAGGGCGTATAGCAGGAAAAGGAACACATGGCGAACTGATGGAAAATTGTGAAGTCTATCGCGAGATTGCCCTTTCTCAGCTCACAAAAGGGGAGGCTTTGTCATGACAAGGCGACAAAAACCCCTTGACGAGCAAGTGAGGACACCGCGGGCTGGCCATGGCAAGGGTTTTGGTGGGCATGGAGGCATGAAGGGTGGCACTGGTGAAAAAGCGAAATACTTCGGGCAAACCATGAAAAAACTTGTCCGTTATCTCATGCCGTATCGTTTGTCACTTGTTATGGCGTTCGTGCTAGCAATCGTTGGAACAGTTTTTACCATTGTCGGCCCCAAGCTAATGGGCAATGCCACATCCAAGCTATTTGAGGGGTTGATGGCGAAAGTTGCCGGTACGGGCGGAATCGATTTTGGCTACATCGGCAACCTCGTATTATTCTTGCTTGCGCTCTATGTCATAAGTGCAATATGCAGCTATCTGATGGGCTGGATAATGACAGGGGTTGCAGTCAAGGTAACTTATGATCTTCGCCAGAAAATATCTTTAAAAATTAACCGATTGCGGGTTAAATATTTTGATACCAGGTCCCACGGCGAAGTCCTCAGTCATGTAATAAATGACGTAGACCTTATCTCTAACACTTTAAACCAGAGCTTGTTTCAGATTATTACTTCAGTTACCACGGTGATTGGCGTATTGATCATGATGCTGACCATCAGCTGGGTGATGACACTTGTTGCTCTTGTGATGGTGCCGGTTACAATGTTGCTTGTTTCTTTAATCGTAAAGAAATCGCAGGTGTATTTCCGCCAGCAACAGGATTATCTGGGACACGTGAATGGCCATGTTGAGGAAATGTATTCCGGACATAAAGTGATGCGGGCATTCAATGGCGAAGAAAAGTCCATTGAAAAATTTAATGGGTTGAATGAAGAGCTTTATAATGCAGCCTGGAAATCCCAGTTCCTATCTGGAATCATGATGCCTCTCACAAATTTTGTTGGCAATCTGGGGTATGTAGCAGTATCTATTCTGGGCGCCTACCTTGTTATTTTGGGGAATATTCTGGTGGGGGACATCCTGGCATTTATTCAATATATCAGGTCGTTTAATCAGCCTCTCTCTCAACTTGCTAACATGGTAAATATTTTACAATCCACGGCGGCGGCCGCTGAGCGCGTTTTTGAATTTCTTGATGAAGATGAAGAAGTGGCAGAAATTGCCCAGCCGGTGCCACTGGAGGATATAAAAGGCACTATCCGTTTTGAGAACGTTTATTTTGGCTACTTGCCGGATAAAACTGTTATTAACGACTTCAGTGCGGTAATTGAACCCGGGCACAAAGTTGCTATCGTTGGCCCCACTGGTGCCGGCAAAACTACCATAGTAAAACTCCTTATGCGCTTCTACGACGTCAATAACGGGGCTATTTTGCTAGACGGAACCGACATACGTGATTATTCCAGGAAAGAATACCGCGATTTATACGGTATGGTTTTGCAGGATACATGGCTCTTTAACGGCTCGATTAAAGAAAACATTCGGTACGGGCGACTTGATGCCACAGATGAAGAGGTGTTTACGGCGGCAAAGATGGCCAATATAGACCATTTTATTCATACTTTGCCTGACGGTTACGATATGGTGTTGAACGAAGAAGCATCCAATATTTCACAAGGGCAAAAACAACTTATTACTATTGCTCGTGCGATTATCGCAGATCCAAAAATACTAATCCTGGACGAGGCTACAAGTTCAGTAGATACGCGAACCGAAGTTCTTATTCAAGAGGCTATGGCTAATCTTATGAAGGAGCGAACCAGTTTTATTATTGCTCACCGCTTGTCAACCACCAAGAAAGCTGATCTTATTTTGGTGATGAAAGACGGTGCGATTATCGAACAGGGAAATCACGATAATTTGTTGGCAGATGATGGTTTTTACGCTTCTCTTTATAATAGCCAATTTGCTATAGCCGAATAATAATATTCCCTCGCTCAAGATAAACGGGTTAACTCCGGCAGTTCTTTTACGCCCTGCGAAGAAGATTATATTAACAAAATAATTTTACAGTTATTTATGGAAACTTTTCGGCGCCCCGCGCGTTATTATTGGCAAGAAGCGACAAGGAACATGAAGTGTTTCTAAATAAGCTGATCTCGGTTATAATAACGGTACTCCTTAAATTACAGTTGATATGCAAGATATTATTTTTAAGATACGTTCATTTTTTTCTACTCCAGGCAGGCAGTTATCGTTATTTGCCATAATTAACGTTTTTATCCTGCTTATCTGGATGAATTTTTCTGCTTTTGATCCAAGAATTCACCCCGATGTAGAGCTGTATTTATCATATGCTGATTTGATGATGAACGGGCAAGTACCGTACCGTGATTTCACAGTGGAATATCCGCCTCTCGCGTTGTTACTCTTACTTATTCCGAGGTTATTTTCAGAAAACCTTGCCGGGTATGCCGATGGTTTTGCGATACTTATGGTGGCATTCAACCTGTTGGGATTATACTTTGCCAGCCGCTTGAGCCGCCTGCTGAAGACTAATCATTGTCTGGCGTTAGTAATTTACACCTTTTCATTCTTTATCATCGGCGATATCGCGATTAACCGTTTTGACGTTGTCCCTGCCGTTTTGTCGCTCGGAGCAATATATTATTTCCTGAAAGGTAGTGATAAAACTGCCTGGTTTGTTTTGGCACTGGGCGTCCTGACCAAGCTGTATCCTGCGGTTCTTGCGCCGTTATTTATCATCTCTTACCTGCGCGGAAAGGAATATAAAGCGCTGGCAAAGAACCTGGCTATTTTCGTTACCACCGGTTTGGTTGCGGTACTGCCATTCCTGATTGCCAGCCCGGACGGATTTTGGGGATTTATAAATTTTCATTCTGAAAGAGGCTTGCAACTGGAATCGGGTTATGCTTCTTTATTGATGCTGGCAGATATGCTTGGGCTGACTAAAGTGGAAATTGTACTGGCATATTCTTCCGTAGATATCTGGGCTCCTGCCTCGGACTTTTTTCTTGCTATTTCCAATTATGTTGCAATTGCCGCCGTTTTTGCTTGCTACGTTTTCTATTATCGAGCCAATCCAACCAAGGAAAGGAATTGCGCAAAGTTAGCAGGCTTTTCAGTTGGGGTAATTTCAGTACTGATGGTTACGACAAAAATCTTTTCTACCCAATTTGTCATATGGCTATTTCCACTAATCTTTTTGATTGGCGGCCGAATGAGGCACCCTGCATGGATTACATTTGGAATAATCGCACTGCTCAGTCAATACATTTACCCGCATAACTATGGACAGCTTATGGCTTTTGAGCAACCTGCTGTGATATTTTTAATCCTTCGTAACTTCCTGGTATTAGCCCTTGGAATCGCGGCAATGTATTTTGCGGGAAAACCTGTTAAGCAGGGCAAAAAGCGCAAAACTCACAAAGCGCTCCGATAAAGCTAGCTAAATAATGCGACTTCAAGATAAGTGCCAGCTGGTGCTTGTTTTGCGGCGTTGTAAACAGCTCTTGCGACAGCGATATCCTCAATGGCAATACCGGTAGAGTCAAAAACGGTTATCTCATCGTGGTTCCACCGGCAATTTATTCGGTTAGTGATACAGTCACACAGTGTCCCGAATATTTCTGACTTTAAAAACTCGCCCGTTTGAATGGGTACGTTTATCTCGCCGGATTTTGTGACCTGTTCAATATCGTCAACAATCACTTTTGCGTTTTTTACAATCTCACTTTCGAGTTCCTGCTTGCCGGGTGCATCAGCCCCAACAGCATTAATATGCGTTCCTTTATTAATCCATTCGTACTTTAACAGCGGTGTTTTAGTTGGCGTTGTTGTACAAATGATATGGCTGTTACATGTTTCCTCTATGGTTGAGATGGATATCGCAAGCTCCGGGTAGTAGCTGGCGAATAATTTTGCGCGTTGTTCGTCAATATCAAACACATTAATTTTTGAAAACTCATATAATTCGAGGTGCGCTTCCAACTGCGTTTGAGCTTGCCGACCCGTACCAACCAACCCGATAGACGAGGCATGGGGATTAGCCAGACAACGAGAGGCGATGGCAGAGGTAGCACCGGTTCTGTATGCGGTGATTTCACTTGCTTCCATTATCGCCAGCGGGTAGCCGGTTTCGGGGTCATTAGCGATAATTGTAGCCATTACTGTAGGTAAATTATACGCACGGTTATGAGGGTGCACGTTTACCCATTTAACTCCGCTAGCATCTGCCAGAGCGGCTGGCATGGCGCGGAAGTCACCCTTTTCAAGTGGAACATAGGACTTGGCAGGCATTCTTGCCTGTCCTGTTGCCATCTCGTTAAAAGCTTTTTCTACTTCCTTTATCACCATCTTCATGTTTATCAATTTCAAAACGTCGCTTTTGGTAAGTATCAAGGTTTTCATCAAGTCTCCTGTCTGGGCTTTCCCTAATTTTAAAAAAAGTAACTTACAGTTTAGAACTTAGCAGGCAATAAGGCAATTTTTTGGAATTCTTGCCACTAAACGATGCTAACAGAGAAAACACGACTTCTGTGAGAATATTTATGACGGTGTTGAACAGGGCACACATGTATGGGGTACAATTGTATTGGCAGGGAGGTTTAACAAATAATAAATACTCGGATTAAAAAGGAAAAGCATGGCGCGTAAATACAGGACAATCGAACACACAGCAGACATCGGCTTCATCGCCTGGGGGGATGACTTGGGGGAGGCATTCCTCAATGCCGGAAAGGGGTTGAGCTCTATCATGGTTGACTTGAGGACTGTAGCTGCAAGTGAGAAGATTAGTATAAATATTGAAGAAATGGATGTGGAAAACCTGCTATTTTCATGGCTTAATCAGCTCATATATTATTTTGATACCGATGGTTTTTTATTCAGGCGGTTTGAGATGGTATCTTTTAGCGATAACCAGCTTACTGCGAATTGCTTTGGTGAAAAGTACGATCCCGAGCGCCATACCATTAAAACCGGTGTTAAATCAGCAACCTTTTACAAACTCCTTGTTGATAAAGAGAATAAGCGGGTACGGGTGTTTCTGGATGTTTAAAGGGGGAATGAAATGAAAAATGACACGTTGCTTGAACGTATAGACGATTATCGATGGCGGTTACCGCAAAGCTATAAGGCAGGAATGCAGGTACCTGGTATTATCTACGCTTCAAAAGCTATGCTTGCTGATATAAGCAAGGAGAACGTTATTGAGCAAATTGCCAACGTTGCCAGTCTTCCAGGAATTCAACGTGCTTCGATGGCTATGCCAGATGTTCATTGGGGGTATGGTTTTCCGATAGGCGGGGTAGCCGCAATGG
>CAYNLZ010000052.1:0-6528 GCA_964398255.1 uncultured Dehalococcoidaceae bacterium | reverse complement strand
AATCACCACCCTGGACGATCTCAAAGGCATGGTAATCCGCGCTACCGGCATCGGCGCTAACATAGTAAAAGCTCTGGGCGCAGAAGGGTATGGGATTAGCCAGGGAGAGGCTTACGAACTTATGTCCCGCGGGATTGTGGGAGGCAGTTACACTCCAAGGGAAGTTCTGAAAGGCTGGAAACAGGGCGAAGTGGTTAAATATGTAACCGATTGCTACGAAGTAGGCAATACCACCATGATGTTTGTGGTAATTAACAAAGACAAATGGAATTCCTTGCCGACTGACTTGCAGGATATTATCTCTGAAGTGAGCTCGGAGTGGATAGAAAAGCACGGCATGGTTTGGGACTATTATGATAAAGCAGGCATCGACTACTTTTTGAGCCTTGGAGGAGGCAGAGAAGTAATTGAGCTTTCCAGCGAGCAGGTAGAGCTTTGGGAAGAGGCGGCTGTTGCTCCGCTGATTAACGCATATATAAGCGAAAAGACCGCCCTTGGCCTGAAAGCTGAAGAGTATGAAAATTATCTGCTGGAAAGAGTAAAATATTGGGAAGACCGCTCTCCTTCAGCAGAAGAAAGCTATGCATGGGTTGAACAAAACCTGGGAGATTACCTAACTTAGCCTATTCTCGCAGGACGTTTTCTTTCATTACTATGAATATGACGCCAATATGGATAAATTAAGAAAGGTTTCCAGGGGGCTCAATCAGAGCTTTAACTGGGTCGCTGGTGCCGGGCTGGTTATCATGATGGTACTGACGGTTGCCGATGCAATTGCAATCAAGGCATTCTCAACCCCCATTCCGGGCACTATTGAACTAATCAGCTTTTTGAGTGTTGTTGTGGTGGCATTTGCACTCGGTTATACACAACAAGTCAAAGGTCACATTCAGGTAGATTTTTTCGTTACGCGTTTTCCACCCATAATTAGAAACTTGCTTGGTATGCTCGTTTCACTGATAGGTGTAATACTTTTTGCATTATTAGCATGGGGAAGCTTTGAATACGGCCACGTTCTCCGGCAATCTGGTGAAGTATCCATGACGCAGAGAATACCCTTTTACCCCTTTGTATATGCCTTGGCCTTCTGCTGTATCCCTATATGCCTGCAACTGTTAATTGAAGCGATTGATTACGCAAACCGGATGATAAAGAAATGAGTGCAGTTGCCATTGGGCTAATCGGCATTGCCGCGCTCCTGGCCTTGTTTATGATTGGCATGCCGGTTGGATTTGCCATGGCCGTTATAGGAATAGCCGGCTTTTCCCTGCTTGTTTCCCCTGATGCTGCAATAGCCTTGCTGGCGCGAGACGTGTGGACCTCTTTTTCCAACTACTCATTAACAGTAATTCCAATGTTCATATTTATGGGATCACTGGCCTTTGCAAGCGGGATGAGTCGGAAATTATATTCTTCTGCTAATAAAATATTCGGCGAGCTTAAGGGCGGCTTGGTCATAGCCACTATCGCCGCATGTGCCGGTTTTGCGGCCATCTGCGGCTCCACCAATGCCACCGCGGCTGCCATGGGACGCGTTGCACTTCCAGAGATGAAAAGATATGGTTATGACGATTCACTGGCAACCGGTTCCGTAGCGGCGGCGGGCTCACTTGGAATACTTATACCGCCCAGCACGGTATTTATGGTCTACGGTATTATGACGGAGCAATCTATCGGCTCTCTGTTCCTGGCGGGTATTGTTCCTGGCATTATACTGACAGTAATATTCATTTTTACAATAATGCTCCTGGTCTGGAGAAAACCTGAACTGGCTCCAGCTGGGAGTCCAACGACCTGGAGGGAAAAACTTTCCGGGTTGGGCGGGATGACTGATACCATTGTCCTGTTTATATTCGTAATCGGGGGTTTGTTCATCGGCTTATTCAGCCCAATGCAAGCTGGTGCGGTGGGTACGGCTGGAGTCCTGATAATTGCACTCATCCGAAGACAAATGACCCTTCCCAATTTCCTCTTTGCAGTAAAAGATGCACTGAAAATTACTTGCGAAGTTATAATTATTGTTACAGGGGCTGCAATTTTTGGACACTTTATGGCTGTAACCACCATTCCGAATAGCCTGGCTGGTTGGGTTGGCGGGCTTGACCTGCACCCAATCATCATAATGGGTATAATAATACTGATTTACCTCGTTGGTGGCTGCTTCATGGATTCGCTAGCCATGATAACCCTGACAATCCCGATTATCTACCCATTGGTTACGTCACTTGGCTTCGATCCAATCTGGTTTGGTGTTATAGTGGTATTGATTACCGAAATGGGCGTAATAACTCCACCCGTAGGCATAAATGTATATGTTATTAAAGGTATTGCAGAGGATGTTCCTCTTGAAAATATTTTCAAGGGCATTTTCCCATTTCTTGGCGCCATACTTTTATTGGCCTTGTTACTCTTGTTCTTCCCTCAAATAGCAACATTTTTGCCGAATCTTATGAACTAACACCCGTCTCCAGGTAAATAAATAATTTAGAAAGATGTTTTAAAATGACGATTCTTGACCTTGTAAGTCGCAATGCCAGATTATACCCATCCGACATTGCGCTTGTTGAGCTGAAGCCTTCCGCAAATTACCGCCGTACGATTACCTGGGGGGAATTTGATGACAAAATAAACCGGTTTGCCACGGCGCTAGCCGCCAGAGGAATCGGCAGGGAAGACAAAGTCATACACCTGATGATGAACTCGATCGACTGGCTTATCGCCTACTTTGCCATTTTGAAGACTGGAGCCTGGGCAGTTCCTCTCAACTTTCGCTTTACTTCCAAAGATATACTCTACTGCGCCAATATATCAGAAGCAAGCACCATGATAGTGGGTCCGGAATTTATTGAAAGGTTAGACGAAGCCCGTTCTGGGCTTAACCTGATAAAGAACTATATCTATACCGGGCTTGATGTCCCTCCCGGGATGGAAGATATGCACAAGATGATAGCCTCATCTGAACCTGACGTGCCTCAACTTGAGCTAACCCCGGACGATATTTGCAGTTTGTATTTTACCTCCGGCACAACCGGTGACCCTAAACCGATAATGCTTACGCATAAAAATATGATGCACGCCGCAATTACCGAAGAGAATCATCATCACCAGACAAAAGAAGATAACTTTATTCTTCTGCCACCGCTTTATCATACTGGCGCTAAAATGCACTGGTTTGGCAGTCTGCTGACCGGAAGCAAGGCGACCATTCTCACCGAAATTAACCCGGAAACCATTTTAGATACGCTACACTCGGAAAAGGGTACTATCATATGGCTCCTCGTTCCCTGGGCGCAGGATATATTGGGAGCGCTTGACCGCGGTGAGCTTAAACTGGACGATTATGATCTCTCCAACCTCAGATTAATGCATATCGGTGCCCAACCGGTTCCACCAAGCCTGGTAAAACGCTGGAAGGTGTATTTCCCACGCGTTGCCTATGACACCAACTATGGGCTAAGTGAAAGCACCGGTCCGGGATGCGTTCACCTGGGAATCGAAAACGAGCACAAAGTTGGCTCCATTGGCAAAGCAGGCACGGGTTGGGCAGCCAGAATAGTAGACGATACTGGCAAGGACGTGAAACAGGGTGAAGTCGGCGAACTGCTGATTCAAGGTGACGGGGTAATGAGAGAATACTATAAAAACCCTGCTAAAACAGCCGAAGCTATACGAGATGGGTGGTTATACACCGGAGACATGGCAAAAACCGATGAGGACGGTTTTATTTACCTGGTTGATCGTAAAAAAGACGTGATTATTACGGGAGGGGAAAACATCTTCCCGGTTGAAATAGAAGAAGTTCTTTCTGCTCACCCCGGGGTTTACGACGTAGCCGCTATTGGTATAAAAGACACGCGTTTGGGAGAAATAGCCGCGGCAGTTATTGAGCCTCAGCCCGGCGTGAAACTTACTCAAGAAGAAATAGCGGCTTATTGCGAAGTAAACTTGCCTCGTTACAAAAGGCCACGGCTGATATTTTTTGACAAAGTTCCCCGCAACCCAACCGGCAAAATCGAAAAACCTGTTCTCAGGGAAAAGTACAACCGACAAACAGACAATTTAAATTAACAATCCGTCATGCATTTGTTACCTTGTTTGACTTGATTTGCATTGTTTGCTATTTTTATCGTACCAGGAGGATTATTTGTCCCAGTTAGATTGGAAACTGAAGCCCACTGCTCCAGATAATTTTTTAGCCGGAGAAAACGGGTTTTCTCCGCTTGTTAAGCAGATTCTTTATAACCGCGGCCTTGAAGACCCCGCCTCCATTGCCGCTTTTTTAGAAGGTGGAGAATCCCTTTCCCACGATCCCTACCTCATGCCTGATATTCATCAGGCTATCAGCCGGATTTACCAAGCATTGCTTTCCGGTGAAAAAATGGCAGTATATGGGGACTTTGATGCTGACGGCATTACTGGCACTGTATTACTGGCGCAGACACTTAAGAAATTGGGTGGCTCTGTCATACCTTACATCCCCCACCGCATGAATGAAGGCCATGGATTAAACCGCACAGCTATTAACGAAATGCAAGAGCTCGGAGTAACCCTCATTATCACTACCGATTGTGGTGTAAGTGCCACTGCTGAAACACAAATAGCAAAGCGCAAAGGTATCGATGTAATAGTTACTGACCACCACAACCCCCAGGAAGAATTGCCAAAATGCGTAGCCGTAATTAACCCCAAACGGGTTGATTCCGAATACCCCTTCCGCGAGCTGGCAGGGGTTGGAGTAAGTTATAAACTTGCCCAGGCGCTTTATGACAGTGTTGGCAAGCGCGAGGAAGCGGAAGAACTGCTTGACCTGGTAGCTATAGGTACAATTGCTGATATGATGCCGCTTCATAATGAAAACCGTTATCTGGTAAAAAGAGGGCTTGAAAAAATTAATTCAGAACCGCGTCTTGGAATACGGATGATGATGGAATTTGCTGGCCTTTCCCAAGGAAAGGTGGCATCCGAAGATGTGTCATGGGCACTGGCTCCACGATTGAACGCGGCTGGAAGGCTGGAACACGCTCTGGGGGGTTACAATCTGCTAATAACGGAAGACTGGAAAGAAGCTCATTCCCTGGCGGCTAAACTCGAAGAGCAAAACCTGGAGCGTCAGAAACTGACGGTAAAGGCTTGCACGCATGCCAGGGAACAAGTACTCCAGAAAGAACCGGGCAGTCTTATTGTATCAAGCTCTCATGAATACCCAGCCGGCATTATCGGTTTGGTAGCCGGCAGAATTTCCAACGAATTCTACCGCCCGACAATTATTGTCAAGATCGGACAGAAGACCAGTCAGGGTAGCTGTCGTTCGATTGTAGAGTTTGATATTATCAATGCAATAAGCAACCTTTCCAGTTATCTGACTCGTTACGGAGGCCATCCCCAGGCGGCGGGATTTACTATTAAAACGGCTGAACTTTCCCCGTTTTTAAACGAGATGGAACAAATTGCCAATGAAAAACTTGAGGGGCTTGATTTGAAGCCCTCCCTTGAAATTGATGCTGATGTCAAGCTTAATGAAATTGGCGGAAAGGCATATCATGCACTTTCTGCTCTGGCACCTTTTGGCAAAGGTAACCCGGTACCGGTACTCGCTAGCCGCGATGTTGAAGTAATTAAATGTCGGCAGATGGGAAGCACCGGTAAACATCTTCGCCTTCAGGTAAAAAATAATGGCGCTGTGTGGGATGCAGTTGCTTTTGGGCAAGGTGATAATTTTGAGGATGTTAAGGGCCGGATGGACATAGCCTTTAACCTGGAACAGGATGAGTGGATGGGAGAAACAAGACTCAGGCTTAAACTTTTGGATATGAAACCCTGGTCCGGATACAACCTGTCTTAAGAATGAGGGGGGAAATATGAACGAGATTACAGCTTCAATTATTGCAATAATAGCCGCTTATTTTATCGGTACCCTGCCTTCGGCTTATCTGGCCGGCAGGTTCCTCAAAGGTGTGGATATACGCACCATCGGCAGTCATAACATGGGCGCCATGAATACTTTTTACAGCCTTGGTTTTTTACCTGGGGTTGCGGTTCTTACAGCAGACATTCTGAAAGGCGTGGCGGCTGTTGCCCTGACGCGCTTCTTGTGCCAGCTTGCTACCGGCAATGAAACAATTGTTATTGTTGAAATGATTGCGGGTTTAATTGTCGTGATAGGACATAATTATCCTGTATGGCTCAAATTCAAGGGGGGCAAGGGCGGCGCAACGCTTATCGGTGTTATACTTTTTTTAATGCCGTGGTGTTTACCGATCGGGTTTGGGGCGTTTTTAATACTGCTTGCCATTACCCGCGTCCCCACAATAAGCTATGGAATTGCCATGATAAGCTTTCCGTTCGTTGCATGGCTGATTTATGGCCGCGTTGATTACATTATTTATTCCTCCGTCATGCTGCTGATACCATACCTGAGTTACATTCCCCGAATTATAGAGATGCGCGCAAAAGGAGGAAGCTGGTCAAGGGTTTTCAAGCGCAAGAACCTGAAAGACCGCTTATAGCAAGTAAAGTAAATTACCGGGT
>CAYNLZ010000051.1:0-6624 GCA_964398255.1 uncultured Dehalococcoidaceae bacterium | reverse complement strand
ACATTTTTAACTGGTGCAAGACGGCCGACAAATATAACGTCAAATTCTTTAGTTGTTTTAACTGGATAAAACTCTTTGGTATTAGGACAATTAATTATTGGAAATACTTTACTGCTATTTACACCTTGTTTTTTAAGAAAGGTTTTGGTAAAAGACCCTTTGACAATAATCGCGTTCAACCTCTTTAAAACTTCGAGCATTATTTTGCCATAGAGTTTTAATTCTTCCTTGGGACCATAATCTAAGGGACTGCCAATTCCATATAGTTCTACGGGCCCGGCAATCAGTGAAATGGCAATTGGTTTTCTGGTAAGTTTTGCTGCCAGGTATGCCATAACTCCGTGGGGGAACAGTAAGTAGCCAATTATGACTTTAGGCTTTTTGATAATTGCCAAGATTATTAGCACTATAAATTCACATGCTACAGAAATAACCGCGGATTTCATAAACAGTTTTGGTGGAGAATAATACTTAACCTTTTCTATTGGTGGCCCTGGTTTTTTGGTAACAAGCATTACTTCGCTAACAGCTTCCACCTGCGCCAAAGGACTTATCGAGTGATGTATTATACTGTCTCCAATTTTTCCCATTTGGATAAGTATTTTCAATTTAATAATTTCCTCACGTAATCCCTTATCACGTTAACGGTAAAGCCTGGTGGGTATCTGAATTTATTTCTTAAAAAATGGAGCTTCATTTGTCTTTTTGCGAGGTTATTTTGACTAAGCAGTTCTTCGTTATAACTTTGGGCGTAAGCATCGTCTCTGTTGCGTATCAAGCTTGATAAATAATCCATATTCTCCAACGCTTTTTCTTTGTCGCTATTTTGGAGAGGTACAGGTTGAAAATTGTCATTGATATACACAGGGTGTATTTTGTACTCTTGGACCCCACCATTTTTACTTAAGGAGCACTCAAGAATAAAGCTGTTTCTTGTTTTTGGAATATAATCCATATCAAATACAAAATTACCCAAGCTATATGCAATCAATGCATTCTTGTACTTTTCAACCCCTTGAACCACATGAGGGTGATGCCCCAGAATAAGACTGGCGCCAGAATCTACCATTTTATGTGCCATTTCAATCTGACTGACAGATGGTCTTTGTATATATTCATCACCCCAATGCATAGACACAATTACCGCGTCAGCTTGAGTTTTGGCATTCTTAATTTCTGTATAAATTTCATCAGCATCATCGGTAGTGGTATACGCAGTAGGGTCATTAACCAGACAATAAGCCAGAAATGCAAGACGGGTGTTATTACAATCCCTAAAACGCGGTTGGTTGTATTTTAGATTAGAGTTTGTTAAACCAATACACATGACCCCACTGTTTTCAAGTAATTCTATTGTCTCAAGTAGTGGAAGGGATCCATATTCAAGTGCATGATTATTCGCAATAGACAAGACGTTAAAGCCAGCATATTTCAAACCTTCAATTGATGAAGGAGCGCCTAAGAGCGTAAAATGCTTGTCCTTTGCATAAGCTTTTTCAACATCTGCTAACACCGCTTCAAGGTTGGCAAACACAACATCACCATTTTTTAATATTGGTTTGATATGCTCAAATATAACTTCGCTTCCAATGCGTTTTATCGTGGAAGAAACGCCTTTTCCAACGCTTAAGGGACCATCTCCAAGCATGACATCGCCAACAGCTATTATTTCTACATAAGAATTACTCATTTGGAATTTTTATTAACTTTCCTATTTTCATATTCGTTGATAATAAACCTGTGCTTACCAGCTTTTGTTTTAGGTATGTTCTCGCAATAATTAACTGATATTGAGATTTCTTCGCCAGCATGGTGTCTCAGTAAGCCCATAAAATGATTTTCATCGTTTTGGGAATAGTTATTACCCTTTATGATATTGACAGACAGTTCATTGTGATCGGTTTGAACCAGTTGATATTGCTTAACGTCACAGTCTTTGAATATAAGTGTTACTGCAGGTCCACTTATAGAAACACCATTGCTAAAATTGAGTATATCTGAAGTTCTGCCTTCAAGTGATTTTAATAAAGGTAAACCCCTCCCGCATGGGCATTGTTCGGTTGATAATGTACCCATATCACCATTTTCATACCTGATAAAAGGCATAGCATAGTTATGAAGGTCCGTAACAATTATGCGCCCTGTTTGCCCGGGCTCCACTAAATTATCTTTATCATCAACTATTTCCACAATGGCTTTTTCGGTTGTTATATGAAAACCGTTGTGATACTCACATTCCAATGCCTGGATACCACCATCATTAGAGCCATACTGATCATAAACCTCACATTGAAACTGTTTTTCAATTAGAAAGCGGTAGTGAGGCAGAAGCATCTCCGCGGTAGTAAATACTGCCTTAGGTTGAATATCATCAACTCCCATTTGTTTGCAATAGTCAGCAAGAACATAAATAGCAGACGAGTAGCCATAAAAGAACTCGGGCTTATATCCAATGATGGTATTGACATGGCTTTCCAGTATCTCTTCGGTTAGATGGGCTCCAGTCAATGGTAAATTACGTTCTAGCGCCCCCCTGATTTTATTGAATAGAGATATTTTGTCATCTGGTAAGAGAGAGGAGCCTCCAATAGTTATACGTTTATTTCCCAAGTTATATTTTGCCCACTCCCATCCCCTAAACATACCAGCCCAGTTGATAGAAGCTAAGTCTTTGGTAATGTAATACTGTAATGGCTTACCGGTTGAGCCACCGGTTTTATTCAATATCGGATGATATCTACGGAAGTCTTTTGCTTTGAGACCTTCAAAGTTTGAGGTAATTATCTGCTTTGTCAGAATTGGTAATTTGACAAGATCTTCTTGTGTTGAGATATCTTCAGGTAATAAGTCAAGGCTGTTAAAAAGACTGTTATAATAAGGCACGTTGGTATATGCATGTCGAGTCAGCTTTTGCAGTTTGGCATTTTGCATTTCTTTTAATTTCTCGTGCGACAACCACTGGGTTTGGTCTAACTGCCGGTAATATTTCATAACAGATGTACCTAAAGCGAGATCGCCAAGAGGATATACCAGGTGTTTTGCAATAATAGAATACATTTGTTACATCACCTCTCCGGAGAATACCCTGTTCACAAAATAAACATTATTCTGGGCGGCATGTACAAATATTTTCGTATGGTTTTTCCTCAATCCTCTTAACATTGAGAAATGTTCAATAAACTGAGGCCTTGCACCTACTACTATAAGGATCTTCATTTATCTACCTTACTGGCCTTTAGTTCATTAAAACTCTCTGGCCATCTTGAGATTAAATCGACCGTAAAAGAAGTAAGATCTATTTTATCTTCGAGTAGTTTTGACCTTTTGTTTCGCCACTTGGTTTTTAAGTCTGGTTCTTGTACTAACTCGAGTGCCTTTTTAATGGCAAGATTTGAATTAGAGAATGCATACATCAGATCATAATCATTTTCCAGTTCTACAAAGTTGCCAAATTCTTTATAGTTAGAAAGACACATAATTGTTGGAGTGCCTAATACAGAAGCTTCTGTAGCCATCGTACCAGTATCCGCAATTAAGAGATCGGCATAATATAAAGCGTGGTGGATGCGTTGATATGATATGTTTATTGCATATTGTTGAAGATCCCCAGGTAATTCCACTTCAGAAGATATAAGCACTTTTAAGTAAGGTTTTAAATTTTCTACTAGCGCATATTTATCTCGTAAAGAAAATCCTGTGCGACCAATATCATGAACTGCATCAAAACCGTTGAATCTTAAAATGGCATATTTATCAGTGTCATTTAACGCGAGTTCTTTTTTAATTGAGGGGTCAGGGGTGAAATGATTTGGATGTAAATAAGCCAGTTCTTTATAGCTGGGAATTCGTAAATGTTTTTTACCTAAATTTAGTCCAAATTTAGCAGGGGTGATGATGCAATCTGAAAACCATTTGATTAGTATATTCTGGATACCGTTGGGTTCACTGTCTGTAAAAATAATTGAGGGAACTCCCGCCATTTTAGCGACAACGTTTGCATCTACTCCAAAACCAATAATTAATTTTGTTTCGGACGTAAGTCTTAAATTTAATCCTAAAATGCTGTGTTTAAAGATATCTAAAGCTTTAAACAACCTGTTCTTTATTGGCTTAAAGGATTTATACATGAAGCCTTCTTGATCAAGTAGTTTGAGTGTTTTGCCATAGTCTCTAGCAAATATTGAAACGTTGTTTTGGTTATGAACAAATTCTTTTGCAATATTTTTCCAAGTGTGCGCCTGTCCTTCCGTATTGATTATGAATACAAGTTTCAACTGGCTTGCCTTGTAATATATTTTTTCCATAATCGCCAAATCCAGCTTTTTAATAACATCCAGCTGGTTGAAATGATAAACTTGGGATAATTAATTTTTGATAACTCTTCTCCGTATATAGCAGGGTGAGGCACATCAACTACTCTTGCATTTATAAGGTTTAATCTAATCAACATATCGTTTTCAAAAGCAAAACCTTCGTATACTTCATTAAGTGGGATTTTTGATAGCGCCTCTTTGTTTATCGCAGTATAACCGTTTTGAGGGTCTTTAATATGCCAGTAACCCGAAGAAACCCTGGTTAGTATGGTTAGCAGAAAGGTGCCAAATCGCCTGAATATTGGCATTCCTGCCCGATGCTGAGAGTCAGACATGCGATCCCCTTTTGCATAATCCGCTTCGCCTTCAACAATTGGATCAAGTAATGCCGGCATGAATTCAGGTGGCATTTGGTTATCTCCAGCCATCACTGCTACGATATCAATCGTTTTTTCAAGTGCTTTCATGTGACCGGAGGTAACTGCAGCTCCAACTCCACCGTTTTTATGATGGTTTATCAATTTTATTTTGTCGTTTCGCGAAGCAAAAGACTGGGCAATTTGGGCAGTTTTATCTGTGCTGGCATCGTTTACAACATATACCCGGTCAACGTATTCTGGTATACCGCGAATTACATCTGCAATAAAATCTTCTTCGTTATATGCCGGTACTACTACGGCAATTGTTTTACCCTTGTACAATTAGAATCCTTAAGGTTGATTTGATAATTATCTAATCACAAAGCCCTGTAAATAAACCCTTCTTTACTAGCTTCTTCAGAATTAAAAAGATGTCTTATATCTACTAGTACAGTGTTGGGAATGGTGATGGCTTTTAGCTGTGTTAGTGTCAGTTTTTTGAATGCGTTATGGGAAGCGGTGAATATCAAGGAGTCAGGTTTAATAGCGTTTAACTTAGCAAGTTTTACAGGCTCAATTTCAAATGTAGTTTCTATATCTCCATCTGTTAACAATGGATCAAGGCCATATACATTGACACCGTATTCCTGCAGTTCCTTGATAATACCGTAAGCTGGTGATTCACGCGTGTCAGCCACATTCTCTTTATAAGTTAAACCCATGATAACCACATTTGAGCCTTTTATAACCTTACCGGCAATGTTAAGAGCTTTTACTGCAAGTTCAGCTACGTATTTTGGCATGCCATCATTTACAGCTCTTCCCGCTGTTATTACCTGGGGGTGAAATCCCAGCTCTTTTGCCTTGTAAACAAGATAGTAGGGGTCTACCGGTATACAGTGGCCACCGACAAGCCCAGGGGAATAGCGGTTAAAGTTCCACTTGGTAGCGGCTGCGTCAAGCACTTGAGAAGTATCAAGCCCCATAAGGTTAAACAGCATGGCAAGTTCGTTAACAAGTGCTATGTTAAGGTCTCGTTGGGTGTTTTCTATAACCTTGGCGGCTTCTGCCACCTTTATACTTGCCGCCTTATAGACACTGGGTGTAACCAGCTGGTAAAGCCTGGCTACAGCTTCGGTAGTGACATCATCCATGCCGGCAACAACCTTGGTAACACTCTCTACATTGTGCTCATCATCCCCGGGGTTAATACGCTCTGGTGAATAGGCAACTTTAAAGTCTACTCCTGCCTTGAGTCCGCTCTCTTCCAGTATGGGTATCATTATTTCTTCTGTTACACCAGGGTATACAGTAGATTCAAGTATTACGGTAGCGCCAGGTTTAAGGTTTTTACTGGTAACTCTTGCAGCGTCTATTACGGGGGAAAGATCAGGCTCTTTTTGTTTGCTTACCGGGGTGGGCACGCAGATAATGACATAATCTGCAGTTTTAATGGCAGATGGTGAGGCAGTGAAGTTAATATTTACGTTAGTGTTGGCTTTATTTAGCTCACCTACACGGGTAAGGTCTATATCAAACCCTGTGGTTTTAATGGTTTTACCAAATGCCTGTACCAGTGGCATTCCTACGTAGCCCACGCCTATAACGCAGACATTCGTATTGCTGACTTGAAACAATTACTCACCTGTTTGTATTGAAAATGTTTTGATAGAAAACCACTACTATTTGATGATTTTATCAAGGTGGTTTTCTAGTTTGATTATTAAAGGTTATATCAATGCTAACATAATGAGATTAATATTACCAATTAGTTGTAAATAATGCGCTTGAAAAATGAAAAAATGAGAGGTTATTTCGCTTTAAATTTTGCTGTCGAAAATAAATAACTTGTTGCAATAGTTCCTTCGACTGTAAGCGGTCCCCTGGGATAATAGAGATAAGTGGATAATTTATTTTAGATCATTACGTCGCGCTTCGCGCTTCTCATGATG
>CAYNLZ010000050.1:0-6720 GCA_964398255.1 uncultured Dehalococcoidaceae bacterium | reverse complement strand
GCTTCTATTATGTTAGTGGAACTACCAACAGTTCTCCACTGGGATTCCCCGTCAGTAGATTCGATAAGCACCCTCACCAACGATTCCGTACCAGTGCTTTCTTCAAGTATTCTAACCTTATAGTCAACCAGTTTTACCAATAACAAACTAGGGTAACTAGCCAGCAGAGCTTTACGAAGGGCATTGTCCAGAGCATTTACCGGACCATCTCCTTCCGACACGGTATGCAAAATTTTGCCGCCAACCTTCACCTTCACCATAGCTTCAGATAACAGGTCACCCCCGTTGCTGTTAGAGGATTGGCGGCGACGCTTTTCTATCAGCACCAGATAATCTACCAGTTCAAATGGCAACTCATAACCGGGCATTGCCCGGTGTAATAACAAATCAAAAGACGCTTCAGCATTTTCGTATTGAAAACCTTTATTCTCAAGGGATTTAACCTTATCTACCAGTTTTTGAGCCTCAACACCCGAAGGAGGCAAGGCTACTCCTATCTCTTTTGCTCTTATTATTATGTTGGATTTACCGGATAATTCACTGACGAGCGTCCGAGTTTTATTTCCAACAAGATCCGGGTCAATATGTTGATAGCTTTGAGACCATCTACTCATACCAGAAACATGTAGGCCGGCTTTGTGAGAAAAAGCACTTGTGCCTACATATGGCAAAAAGGGATCCGGACTAAGGTTAGCCACTTCACTAACGAAGCGTGATACATCTGTGAGCCTTGCAAGCTGCTGATCACTAATGCAGTCAATGCCCATTTTTAGTTTTAGAGTTGGAACAATTGAACATAGGTTGGCGTTTCCGCAGCGCTCACCATATCCGTTAATAGTACCCTCAACGTGATTGACTCCGGCTATCACGGCTGCCAGACTATTCGCCACGGCGAGATCAGCATCATTATGAGCATGTATACCAAGGTCAGTTTCTACTATCTGTCTGGCTTCAGAAACCATTTTAGCAACCTCATCAGGAAGGGCTCCTCCGTTTGTATCACATAAAACGAGACAATCTGCGCCGGCTTCTGCCGCGGTTTTCAAAACTTCCAATGAATAGCCAGAGTTGTGTTTATAACCATCAAAGGCATGCTCTACATCAATAAACACGACGAGGTTTTGAGATTTTAAGAATTTGATTGACTTCCTGATCATGCGCAAGTTTTCTTCCAACGCCGTTTTTAAAACATGCAAGACGTGCAAGTCTGAACCTTTGGCAACAATGTTGACTACTCCCGTGCCTGCACTGACAAGCGAAAGCAAATTAGAATCATTTTCTGGTTCAGCATTAGGGCGACAGGTACTGCCAAATGCTACCAATTTTGCATTGCCAAGATTAAGCTCCTCTGCCCGAGCAAAAAACTCGGCGTCTTTGGGGTTTGAGCCTGGCCATCCACCTTCAATATAATGCACGCCCAATTCATCTATTTTACGTGCAATGGATATCTTGTCTTTAACCGTAAGAGAAATCCCTTCACGCTGAGACCCGTCCCGAAGAGTTGTATCGTATAGCTCTACTTTCATTTATCTATACCAGGTGCTCCCTTACCATTTGGCCCATTTTGCATGTACCAACATTTGTACATGATTCATCCATTATATCAGAAGTGCGGTAGCCTTGTGACAGCGCTTTTTGAACCGCATTTTCTACAGCGTCAGCCTCAGTATCCAGGTTAAATGAATATCTGAGCATCATTGCAAGCGTTAAAATGGTAGCCAGTGGATTGGCAATATCCTTGCCAGCAATTGTTGGGGCGCTTCCATGTACAGGTTCATATAAACCAAATATTTTTGTACCTGCTTCAGGCACACCAGCCAAACTCGCCGATGGAAGCATACCCAGTGAGCCGGCAAGAACAGAAGCTTCATCAGTAAGAATATCCCCGAACATGTTTTCGGTTACCACAACATCAAAATACCGCGGGTCTTGTATCAACCGCATTGCGCATGCATCAACCAGCAGGTGCTCAAGCGTAACGTCCGGATAATCCTCGGCTACTTCTTCAGTAACCTGTCGCCAAAGGCGTGAAGACATCAGCACATTTGCCTTGTCTACGCTAATGAGATGTCTTTTTCGTTTGCGGGCAAGCTCAAATCCCACCTTTACAATTCGAGCGATTTCATGTTCTGAATATACCATCGAATCAACCGCACGCCGACCTCTGGTGGTTTCCCATCGTCTTTTCGGACGCCCAAAGTAGGCGCCGCCAGTAAGCTCACGCACAAATACAAAATCAGCAGCGCTTATTGCTTCCGGCTTGAAGCGGGTATTATTCTCAAGTTCTTTATATACTTTCACCGGCCGGATATTTGCAAACAACCCCAGTTGTTTTCTTATAGCCAGCAAACCATCCTCTGGTCGTATATCATTTTCCGGATTGTCGTAGCGAGGGTCTCCAACAGCTCCAAGCAGAACGGCATCACTTTTCCGGCAAACCTTTAGGGTGAAGTCTGAAAGAGCAGTACCTTCAGCATCAATAGCTATACCACCAATCAAACCATAATTCAACGTAAATTTGTGATTATATTTTTGACTTATTACCCTAAGAACTTCTATTGCCTCGTTGACAACTTCAGGCCCAATGCCATCTCCTGGCAAAACTGCGATATTAAAATTTGCCATTTTTCTCCTATTTTACCGCCAGTTTCTGACGGGTATATTCTATCAATCCACCGTTGCGGATGATGCCTGCCATAAAATCCGGGTATGGCTTTGCATGATAAGTTTTGCTTGTAGAGAGATTTTTTATTACCCCGTTTGATAAATCAACCTCAAGCTCATCCCCCAGACTGGTACCATCAACCGCTTCAGGGCATTCCAATAATGGCAAACCAATATTGATAGAGTTGCGAAAGAAAATTCTTGCAAACGTTTTAGCAATAACACAGGCAACTCCAGCCGCTTTTATACACAGGGGAGCATGCTCGCGGGATGACCCACAACCAAAGTTTTTATCAGCCACAATAAAATCACCGGGTTTGACTGAATGGGCAAAGTTTATGTCAATGTCTTCCATACAGTGCCGGGAAAGTTCTTTTGCATCACTGACGTTTAAATACCTGGCTGGTATAATAGCGTCGGTATCAACGTTAGCACCGTATTTATGGGCTTTTCCTGCTTTCACTTTAATCTCCTTAATCGGTATGTTGTGGAACCTTTCTGTTAATCAATAATTGTGCGGCTATACTCTTGACCAAGCTTTTTCAAACTTCTTTTTATATACTGCCTGAAAATCCGTCCACATAATCCGCTCTTTTTCTTCTTTAAATATCGTGACAAACCCCTGGTCCTGAATCAAACGGACCAGTTTTACAGTATCAAGGCTGTATATACCAAATTTGAATGAACTTTTTTCATCCATATTGGCAACCCAATCCGGGTAAACGAGCTCAGCCGTAATAAACGTTCCGCCCACTTTCAAAACCCGACCAATTTCTTCAACTGCCTTATACCAATCCGGTATGTGATGAAGAACCCCAAAAGCAATTACAACATCAAAGCTCCGTGCTTCAAAAGGAAGTGACCTGGCATCAGCTTCCATGTAAGTAATATTTTCTGGATCTGATTTGCTTTTTGCTATGCTGAGCTCATCAGCATCTGTGTCTATACCAAAAAACTCACCTTGATAATTTTCAGCTATAAACCTCGTAATTACCCCTCGCCCACACCCAATATCAAGAAATTTGTTGGAACTTTCAAGTTCAGCATGGGAAAGTAGCTTTTTTGCCAGTTTTTCTCCACTTTTTCCGGTAACCGAACGGTTGACCATCCACTTTTCAATGAAATTCATTTTCATTGTTTAAAGATCTTCCGGTCCAATAATATTGCCGCTTATTGCACTGGCTGCAGCAACAGCGGGGCTGGAAAGGTATACTTCCGACTTGGGGCTACCCATCCTGCCGACAAAATTTCGATTTGTGGTTGCAATAGCTTTTTCTCCGGCAGCGAGGATTCCCATGTGGCCCCCCAAACACGGCCCGCATGTTGGCGCACTTACAGCGCACCCGGCGTTTATAAAGATCTCTATCAAACCTTCCTTGATAGCTTGCATATATACAGATTGAGAGCCGGGTATTATTATGCAGCGAACTGTGCTGTCAATCTTTCTGTCTTTCAATATGGTAGCAGCAACCCTGAGATCCTCAATGCGTCCATTGGTGCAACTGCCGATTACAGCCTGGTCAATCTTAACATGCCCCGCTTTGCTTACCGGCCGCGTATTTGAAGGAAGATGGGGAAATGCAACCTGTGGCTCGATTTCGGAAACATCGTATGTAATTACGTCAGCATACTCTGCATCTGGCATCGGATTATACACAATAAAAGGTCTGCGAGTTCGCTCTTTTGCATAACTGACCGTTTTTTCATCGGCATAGAAAAGCCCGGCTTTGGCACCCGCCTCGATTGCCATGTTGGCCATTGTTAACCGACCTTCCAAAGAAAGATTATCAATCGCACCGCCACCAAACTCCATTGCCGAGTACAAAGCTCCATCTACCCCAATGTCACCGATAGTGTGTAAGATATAGTCTTTTCCTCCAACCCATCGTTTGGGCTCTCCGATATAATTAAAACGAATTGTAGGGGGAACTTTCATCCAGATATGACCTGTGGCCATTGCTGTTGCAATATCAGTAGACCCCATTCCGGTACCAAAAGCTCCCAGAGCTCCATATGTACAGGTGTGCGAATCTGCCCCTATAATCAAGTCACCAGGTAGCACCAAGCCCTCTTCATGAAGCAGTACATGTTCAATTCCTACTCTGCCAACTTCATAATAGTGGCATTCTTGTTGCCTGCAGAATTCTCTTACCGTTTTGGCCTGTTCGGCAGAAGCAATGTCTTTGTTTGGAGTGAAGTGGTCCGGCACTATTACAACCTTACTCGGGTCAAATACCTCTTTCACGCCAATTTTATTAAACTCTCTTATAGCAATAGGCCCGGTGATATCATTCGAGAGCACCATATCAACACTTGCTTCGATAAACTCACCAGGACTTACCCTGTCTTTGCTGCTATGGGCAGCGAGGATCATTTCTGCTAATGTCATCAATAAACCCCTTATTCTAAGTTACCAACAACTGTGTTATTTCTTAATCAACAGAACCATCAAAGCTATTGCAGTAGCGGCTAACGCAACATAGTATAAACCTGTGCCGGTAGAAATCCCTATTCCAGCCGCAAGCCAAATGCTGGTTGCAGTAGTAATACCTTGTACGCCCCCACTGTCACGATGAAGAATAGCTCCGGCACCAATAAACCCTATACCAGTCACAACACCGGCGGCAATACGCGCAGGGTCACTCCCAGCAAACCCTTTCAAGGAGACTATTGTAAAAATAGCCGCCCCCAGCGCAATCAAAGCCATATCTCGAACACCAGCCGGTTTTCCAGCTTTCCATCTTTCAAACCCAAGTATACCACCCAGGACTGCCGCCAACAGTAACCTTAATACGATTTCTATTTCAGTGCCCATCTACCCCACCTATTATGTTAACTACTCTCAGCAAGGAGGCGATTCAATGCGTTCATGTATGCTTTAGCGCTGGCAGTTATTATATCCGTATCTGCTCCACGGCCAGTATAACTAACGCCTCCGCTTTCTATTCTTATCAACACTTCACCAATTGCATCTATACCTTCAGTGACAGACTTTACGGTAAATTCAGTCAGGCGATTGGGGGTATTTACAATGCGATTAATCGCTTTGTAAACAGCATCAATTGGCCCTGACCCCAAAGCTGCATCTTGTTTTATTTCACCATCCGGACATTTTAGTACTACAGCTGCCGTTGGTATGCCTGCTCCACAGGTTACCTGCAGTTTTTCAAGTTGATAATCGCCTGCGTAAATTCTTTTTTCATCAGCCAGCAGGGATTCAATATCCCTATCAGTAACCTGCTTCTTTTTATCTGCAAGGTCTTTAAAAGCCCCAAAAGCCCTGTTAAAATCGTCTTCGGTCAGATTATAACCCAATTCAGCGAGTCTTTCTTTAAATGCATGTCGGCCACTGAGTTTGCCCATAACAAGAGCCGATGAAGGCACCCCAACTTCTTGAGGATCAATGATTTCATACGTTCCAGGCATTTTAATAACTCCGTCCTGGTGTATTCCTGACTGATGACGAAATGCATTCATGCCAACAATGGCTTTGTTAGCCTGGACCTGAAAACCAGTTATTTCACTCACCAGTCGGCTAGTACGGTAGATATGCCGGGTATTTATTGAAGTATTAACATTATATATATCCTGGCGCGTTGCAATCGCCATAACTATTTCTTCCAGCGAAGCGTTGCCGGCCCTTTCACCAATTCCATTTATGGTGCATTCAACCTGTCTGGCGCCAGCTTTAATTGCACAAAGTGAATTGGCAACGCCAAGACCCAGGTCATCATGACAATGAACGCTGACTATTGCTTTTTGGATATTTTTTACATTCTCAAACAAAGACGCGATCATTTTCCCAAACTCATCTGGCATCGCGTAGCCAACGGTATCCGGAATATTGATTGTAGTTGCTCCGGCAGATATGGCAGTTTCAACAATTTGGTATAAAAAATCTTTATCAGCCCGTGTTGCATCCATGGGAGAGAATTCTATATTTGATGTATATCGCGCGGCATGAGATACTCCCTTTCTCGCAAGCTCAAGGACTTCTTCCGGGCTTTTATGTAACTGATGAGCCATGTGCACTTCGGAAGCAGATATAAAAACATG
>CAYNLZ010000049.1:3942-6726 GCA_964398255.1 uncultured Dehalococcoidaceae bacterium | reverse complement strand
GAATTGAGCTTCAGTGTAAGCCGACGTAATCCCAGCTGGAAGAGAAATTGCCAGGACATGCTGATCACTTCAGCATCTACCAGGGCAGACGCATCTCCTATCACCTCATAGCCAAATTGATGGTGCTCACGCATTCTGCCAGCTTGTGGGCGCTCATACCGGAAAGCAGGTGCCAGATAAAACATCCTCACCGGCTGGGTTAAACTTGCCATTCCATGTTCAAGATAAGCCCGACATACGGAAGCTGTACCTTCAGGACGCAAGGCCAGCGAGTTACCTCCCCGGTCCTCGAATATATACATCTCTTTTTCTACGATATCGGTTCCCTCGCCAACACCTCGTAAAAAAAGACGCGAATCTTCAAAGATGGGGGTTTCTATCCGACCGTAACCCCGGCTCAGACAAACGCTCTCAGCCACGCTGGTTACATAATCCCAGTAATGCTGCTCTTCAGGCAAAATGTCTCTGGTTCCTCTGGGAGCTCTAAATGCTGGCAATGCAGACTCCTTGTAGCAATTTTTCAATAATAGTGTATCATAAAAATGGAAGAAAACAGCCCAAAACCCGGGGCGGTATATTACAGGTTTCTCAACACCGCTATTACTTTTCCCTGTATTTCAATATTATCAGCATCAGTTACTATCGCATTATATTGTTTGTTAGCTGGTTGCAAACGGATGTGTTCGTTTTCTTGAAATACTTTTTTAAGAGTGGTTTCTTTTTCATTTTTTAACCAGACAGCGGCTGTTTGCCCATTTTCTACAACACTTGCAGATTCCATGATAACTATATCACCATTGCTGATTAGGGCATCCTGCATGGAGTCTCCTTTGACTCTAAGCGCATACAAGCCGTCTGCCCCGGTAACCAGAGTACGTGGCACTTTAATATAGTCTGCTGAACCAAGTTCGCTCCAGGTGTCCGCGGAGGGCACCGGAGCGGGCACGCCTGCAGTTATCACTCCAATCAACGGAATACTGACGTCTTCTCTATCGCCAGGGTTAACAAGCTCAATCCCGCGCGAAATATCAGGGCGCCGGCGTAAATAGCCCTTCTCCTCCAGTTTTTTTAAGTGAAAAGCGGCAACCGAAGTGGAGCTGATAGAACAACCAGCGGCGATGTCACGTATCGCCGGCGGATAACTATTCTCGTCCAGATAAGCCTGGATGAAGTTTAATATTTCACGTTGCCGATCAGAAAGCTTTATCTTTTTACTACCCATTGCATCTAGTTACTATCGAACACTTGTTCTGTAGAATAATTTAAGTGACCACATAATTTTTGTCAAATATTACCAGTAAATATTATGGCTCGCGCTATAAAAATGCCAAGCGGATTGCCGGAATTGGGTTTGCCTCAACAGACCGTCCGGGATTTTGGCAAAAAGTAGATTGTCATGATCATGGTAACCCCTGGTTGAAAGAGCGATGTGCTTAAGCGTCGTTGCAACTTGATGTGGCACTCTTTGAATAAACCTCAACCAATACGATCAAGCTTTTCCTTAAGTATCTTTAGGTTCATCACGTCTTCTGCATTATACTTGAGCAGAGTATCAAGAGCATGGACATCACCATGTTCTTCGTAGCGGCGCCATAATAATACCGCCTCCAATCCACCCACCCCTTCAATCTGGCGGGAGATGCCCAATTTTATCTCAACTTTTTTTAACCCGCCATACAAATTGTTACGCCAGCAATCATACATCAGATCCCGATGATTACGGCAATAGTCTTTTAAATCCAGCCCCAGAGAATCGTAGATAAAGGGCAAATCAAACTTATGCCCGTTATACGTATAAATAGTATCTACCCCATAAACCGCCTGCTCAATTCCCTTGCGGGTGATATCCTTGCCAACCAGCTGAACCAGCTCTGCACCATTTTGCCCAGGCCGATAAATACCCACCACTGTAATTGAACACGACAGCGAAGAGAGCCCGGTAGTTTCTATGTCAATATAAGCGTCCTGCATCTCCATTACTGTACCATGAAAGAGTGTCTCATTTTGTCAAACCCTTTCGGTTATGCCCATAAACAGCAGCCATTTTGAGAATCTCAGATTTGATTTTATCCCGAAGCCAGCCTGGAGAAAGCACCTCAACGCCATCCCCCCACCCAAGTATCCATTTGACCAGCTCAGGAGACTCGTTTATTTCCATTGTCATGACCATATCTCCACCTGCCTCCACTGCCATCTGTTGAGACGGATGCCAAACAGATTCTTCAGCAATGCGGGCAATTTTTTGCTTGAAGCGTAACTTGACAGTGGTTAACTCGTCACTGGTTATCATTATGCCAAGAGATGGGCTGAGGTAACGATTGGCATCAAAATCTTGTGGAATGACATATTTTTCTTCAGTAACATACACGCTTTCAATTCTTTCAATTTTAAAAGTGCGGATCTCTTTTTTCAGTAAACAGTTGGCTATCACATAACAAGAACGACCGCTGGCAGCCGGCTCAATAAAATAGGGCTCAATCAAGCGGCTGGTAGCACTTTCAGCATCAAGCGATTTATACAATATCTTAGCTTTTCGTCGATTGATCCAAGATTGAGCAAGTAGCGACAAGTTGCGATTCAATCGTGGGTTAGCCGGTAATTCCTGCATCCACCGACTAGCCTTTTCAATTTCTTCCTGTAAAGGCTCGGGTACAATTTTTTGCAACTTGAGGAACAGGCTGAACATATCAACGCTGTTTCGCCGTGAAAACTGAAGTAGCAACCGCGATGAAAGAAAAACCTGTATTGCCTCCGGCACTGTCAAATTCAGCGGGGGCAAAAAAT
>CAYNLZ010000049.1:0-3842 GCA_964398255.1 uncultured Dehalococcoidaceae bacterium | reverse complement strand
GGGCATGCTGCCAGCTCGTTGTATGTTATAATTGCCAGCTGACTGTGAGGTAAACATGGATTCACTAGCCAAAAAAAATATGGCATTCGAGCTTAAATCCACTCTGCCCGCTCACCTCCTGCAAATGCTTGAGCAGGCCGCCGACCATTGTTCACTGCGCGGCGAGTTCCTCTATATCGCCGGCGGTACAGTCAGGGATTTATTACTCGGTTCGCCATCCAAAGATATTGATCTCGTTATTGAAGGGGACTCCTTCTCATTAGCGGCTGAAATTTCCCACCTTTTTCCGGGTAAGACAATACTGCATGAACGCTTCAAGACTGCCAAGCTTGAAGTAAATGGTTTTTCTGTTGATATAGCAACTGCCCGTAAAGAAACATACGACCATCCTGGAGCTCTTCCAAGAGTAGAAGTTGGCACCCTGAAAGACGACCTCAACCGCAGGGATTTCTCAATCAATTCTATGGCTATAATCATATCGGGAGACAAATATGGCAACCTGATTGATCCTCTTGGCGGGCTGGCAGACTTATACATGCAAAACATTCGCATCCTGCATAAACTAAGTTTTCAAGACGATCCTACGCGAATCTTCAGGGCTATCCGCTACGAACAACGGTTCGGTTTTAAAATTGAACCCGCCACTCTGGCTTTGCTGGAAGATGATAAAAAATTTCTAACCTGCCTTTCTCCGGATCGCATCAGATATGAATTTGACTGTGTTTTTAATGAACCAAAGCCGGAGAAGGCCCTTGCCAGAGCTTCAATTCTGTCAATATTGACAGAATTGTTTCCAGGCCTCGTTTTTGATAAACAGAAAGCCGAATGGTTTAAAACGATGAGGAAAAGCTATTCTGCGTACACAGCTCCGAAGGCACTCTATTGGGCGCTGTTATTCAGCCAGCTCGACTCAGTAACCATCCAAGATGCAGCCAAGCGGCTAAATCTGTCCACTGAAACTCTAGAAATAATGCTAGGTGCCCATAATCTGGCGGCCCAACACGTCAATTTAAGCAAGGAAAAATTAAAACCTTCCGAGATTTACCAACTGTTGAATGTGTTTAACCCGCTATCCATCAAAGCAGCCGCAACCTCTTCAGACAATCCGGTGATAAAAGAGCGACTTCAGTTGTATTTAACCAAACTGCGCTACATCAAACCAGACCTTAGAGGAGATGACTTGATCAAGCTTGGCTATTCCCCAGGCATAATGCTCGGACACACCCTGGATAAAATCAGAGAGCACCGCCTGAACGGAGCAGTTCATACACGTGAAGAAGAAATAGAGATAGCGAAAAAACTGCTTTTAGAGAAGCATCCGGAATAGTCAATTGTTCAATCTAAATAAAACTATCATTTCCGGTAGATTCAAGAGTATGAGCAGTTATGGCTTTCAAGCCGCGCTTGGTTAAAAACCTGGCAATCTCCCTCGCTTTATTTTCATCTGCTTCAAGAGAAAAAAGAACCGGACCTGATCCTGCCAGATTTACAGTTTTTGCGCCTGCCAGATAAAATTGTTCCTTATACCACAAAAATCGATCAAAAACTTCTACCGCCACTCCCTCAAAAACGTTATAGATTTCAGGGAGAGCTTCTCCTGTTCCTGCTGTTAAAAAGATAATAAAATTATCGGTAGTTTTGCCAGAAGTGAATTGAGAGGGCCTCAACAAAGAATACATCCTGGCAGTTTTGTTTGGAATATCCAAATCCGGCGGAATAAGCAAAACAACGTAGTAAAGAGGCAAACCAGGGAGAGTGCTGACCTGTTCACCCCTGCCCGAAAGAAGAGCAGTGCCTCCGGTTAGAAAAAACGGCACGTCGCTGCCTAATTCTTTTCCCATCTGGTATAGTTCACCTAGCGGTAAACCAGTTTTAAATAAATAGTTCAGAGCTATCAGGGTAGCCGCCGCGGCACTGCTTTCGCCTCCCAGTCCAGCTGAAAAAGGTATTGTTTTTTGAATGCGGATACAAGCTTTGCTCTTTATTCCAGAGTAGCCTGCAAACAATAACGCCGCCTTGGGTACAAGACTTTTATCGGCTCTCCATTCTGGGTCATCACAGGAAAAAGTGAAGGTCTCAGCCAGCTGAAACTCCAGGGTATCTGCAAGGGAAATCGTTTGTATAACGCTTGCGATCTCATGGTAACCATCTTTGCGTTTCCCGAGAACTTCCAGGGTAAGGTTTATTTTTGCCGGTGCACGCAACTTCAACATGTATCTCCTTCTGCTTGCTGGAAAACTTTCCAAAGACGACACCAGTCATCTATTGAAAGACTCTCCGCCCTCCTTGATGGCTCTATCTCCGCTTCAAGCAATTTCTCCCGCGTCCTTTCTTTCTCAATATCGAGGCCATGAGAGAGGGTGTTAACAAGCTGTTTTCGCGGTGAACCAAAACCGGCACGCACTATTTCAAAAAAGCTTGCCCTGTGCTGCGGAGGAACAACGACTTCCGGATAGCGAGCTATCCGAACAATGGCTGACTCCACTTTTGGCACAGGATGAAAACTCTTTGCCGACACATTAGCCACTATTTTGGCATTTCCATATAACTGTACACCTACACTTAGTAAGCTCATTTTCCCGGGAGGGGCAGTAATAGATTTAGCAACCTCTTTTTGAACCATCACGATCATCAGATCAGGCGGAATAACAGCTTCCAGAAAGTGGCGCAAAACGGGAGAAGTGATGTAATAAGGAAGATTTGCCACAACTTTGTATCGAGTTTCATCACAAGGTAGAAGGTCAGAGGGCGAGGTTTCCAAAATATCCTTGTTGACTATGTTAACATTATCAAAGCCTGCCAGCTTTTCTTCCAGACTTAAAGCCAGCTTCGAGTCAATCTCCACACATGCCACATGCTTTGCCAGCCGCGCAAGCTCAACCGTTAGCACTCCCAACCCTGGCCCAACCTCAATAACCGTATCGCTCTCAGTCACTTCACCAGCGGCAAGAATTTTCCCCAACACCCCCCTGTCTACCAGAAAATGTTGCCCGAGGCTTTTTTTGGCTGCCAGCCTCGAATCTTTCAAGAATTGCCTGGTTTCTTTTCCCAGGGACGGTTTATTTATATGTTCTCCTCTTTCTTCCAATCAAAGCCCTTTCTCAAGCCTTGCTACCAAACGCATCGGCAGATTGGCATTTACCATCTTTCGTTGCGCTGAACCTATATCATAAGCCACTCGGTACAGCCTGATCATGGAAGTGATATTATCAAGAACAGCATAACTTGCTCTCGGATCTCCATCACGTGGCTGTCCTACACTTCCAGGATTAATTATAAGACGCGCGTCCCCAAGCACTTGACCAATCCCATCCACAAAAGGTATAAAAATGACGCTCCCGTCTTTCTCAAGCCTGAACATCAAAGATTCATGCGAATGAGCAACCAAACAATACCTGGTTTTAAAAACACGGAAGTTTTCCTCAGCCTGAGATTTAGAAACCAGGTACTCTTTTGCCGAGTCTCTGGGACTACCATGTACCAGAAAAAAATCCCCCCGAGTCTCTGTTTGTTTCAACCCTGCCAAAAATTTGATGCTCGGTGGGCTCAACTGTTTTACTGTCCACTCCAGTGCAGTAACCGCATCCGGATTAAGAAGTCGAGCTGGGAGTTTTCCCACGGCGGCAAGATCATGGTTACCGGCAATCGCAACACTCTTGAGCCTCTTAATTAACTCAACACATTTTTCAGGTTCCGGGCCATAATTTACCAGGTCACCCAAAACCCAATATTCGTCAACACCGCCTCTTTCCTCACAATCTCGCAAAACAGCAGAAAGGGCATCCATGTTCCCGTGAATATCAGCTAAAAGTGCTATACGCATACCATAATATACCACGTCA
>CAYNLZ010000048.1:5390-6727 GCA_964398255.1 uncultured Dehalococcoidaceae bacterium | reverse complement strand
GCGGCTACATCCAATGCCAGATGACAGTCTTCCCCCGGGCGGTATCCGGCTTTTTCGATTGCTTCCATGATGACATCAAGGGCGGCGACATTGGAAACTAGGGAAGGGGCGAATCCCCCTTCGTCGCCAACAGCAGTATTAAGATTATAATGAGAAAGAAGAGCTTTCAAGTTGTGATAAATCTCTACTCCCATCTGCAAGGCACCTGAAAAACTTCCGGCGCCAGTTGGCATTACCATGAACTCTTGAAAATCTGTGGAGTTGGCGGCATGCCTTCCTCCGTTCAAGATGTTAAACATAGGCACTGGTAACAACATTTTTTGACCTTTATTCAGGTAGCTGTATAACGGTTGGTTGCTGTGGTTGGCTGCTGCGTGAGCTACTGCCAGTGAAACACCCAGAATTGCATTGGCTCCCAGGTGCGCTTTATTGGAAGTTCCGTCAAGCTCTATCATGCGGGCGTCTATATCTTTCTGGTGGGTAATATCCATGCCCTTGAGTGCAGGGGCAAGGATACTGTTAACATTATTTACGGCTTTGAGGACCCCTTTTCCCTGATAGCGTTTTGGATCACCGTCTCTTAATTCTACCGCTTCGTATTTACCGGTGCTGGCTCCAGAAGGAACCATTGCCCTTCCTGTATTTCCGCCAGTGGTTGCCACTTCAACCTCCAGCGTGGGGTTGCCTCGCGAATCCAGGATTTCACGAGCCATAATCTTGCTAATTAAAGGCATTCTTTATTCGTCTCCTCCAAGTTGGTCGGTTATCATATCCAGAGCCAGATTTACTGCCTCAACTGCTGTCTGTGCTCGTATTATTGATTTGTCCAGCTCTCCGTCCTTGGTAAATTCCCATGTATTAAGCCCGATTACGGGTATTCCGAATTGCAAGGCGTAGCTGATTTCAGAAAGAGTGCCATAGCTGCCACCAACGGCAATTACGGCTTGAGCTGATTTGGCAACGATGACGTTACGCCCATAGCCCATTCCGGTGACGATTGGTATAGCCACAAACCTGTTGGCGGATGAACGCTTGTCACCAGGAAGTATGCCAACAGTTATCCCACCTGCCTGGTGTGCGCCCCTGCATGCGGCTTCCATTACTCCGGACTGACCCCCACACACTAAAATAGCTCCCTTGATGGCAATTTCTCTGCCAGTTTCTTCGGCTAGCCTGAGCTCTTCATCGGACGCTTTGGAGCCGCCTATAACAGATATTGTTTTTTTATTAGTCATATTTAATATGCACCATTAACTGCCAGGTGGATTATATCATTCGTCCAGAGGGGGAGCAAAGAACTTGTTGAAGCTGTTCATGGCCTCGTCAAGCCCAAGGTT
>CAYNLZ010000048.1:1602-5290 GCA_964398255.1 uncultured Dehalococcoidaceae bacterium | reverse complement strand
CATTGTGGTTTTACGCGATATTTTCTTATCAGCCGGCTCACAGCCTCTCCGCTCAAGTTCATGTAAGTCCCGGGCTTTGCCAGTACTGCCATGACTTCGCCTATCGAGCCGCTTCCGGTGCGGCTCAGACTCTCCCGAGTGCCGATTTTGATATCATGCCTTGAAGCCAGATAATCAACAGCTTGAAAGCCTGCGTTATGGCGCGTTTTCTCATACCTTTTGCCAGGATTGCCCAGTCCGACTATTAAATACATTTTCTATTGAACTTTTTCTTCCGGTTTATACCAGGCGATTCATTACCAACCCTGAGGGAAGCTTCGGGTAAAAGTAAGTAGATTTTCTGGGCATGCGTTCTCCTGCATCTGCAACGGATACAATTGTTTCCGGTTTGGTAGTACGAATTATCACAGCAAGCTGATACTGCCCGCTCGTTACCAGTTCAACAACCTCTGGGAGATCGTGATTAAATGATATGCGGGAAAGGTCGGTCATATCGGTAAGCCCCAGAAGGTTTTCAAGGATTATATGGTCCACAATGCTTACATCAAGGGATTTATAAAGATCAGAGTGAAAAGCTGGCATCATGTTGCTGAGCATGTCCTGGTCCTTGACCGTTAATATATATACACTGTTTTTTCCAGGTCCGTAAATTGCCAACCGCGTATCTCCTGGTCGAGCCAGTTTGTTTTCAACACTGTCCCAGTCTTCATCCTTCGTTATTTGAAGTTCGGTCACATCGAATAATTTTTCCAGTCCTGATATCAACCCTTTAAGGTTTGCTTCTTTGATTCCACGGACCAATCGGTGAGGAGGCAGGATAAACAGCCCGGGATCACTAATACTTACCATCTCCATCATAAGAAAATTAAATGGCTCTTCGCCCGTGGTGGTGCCATGGAGAGCTTCCTGCTCGTGCCGATGTCTTAGCGCACTTTCGTATCGATGGTGGCCGTCGGCAATGTAAAGTGGCTTGGATTCAAACAGACGGGAAAGCTTCTGTAAGGCATCATGTTCAGTAACAATCCATAATTCATGCCTGTCATTTTCATACCCGTCAGTAATGATAGGTTCGGCAGAAGAAGTAAGGTCTTCCAGGATTGACCCGATAGCATTGTCATCATCTTGATACATACCAAAAACCGGGCTGGTGTTAGAGTTAAGGGTACGAAGTAGCGTTTCTCTGTCACTCCTGGCTTTGGGAAGGGTGCTCTCATGTGGGCGTATTATCATTTTTTCCCAATCTTCGACCCTAACGGTCGAAATGATAGAACGGCGTCGATATTCGGTATTATTTAGTTTGAAATAATGGTCGTGGATATAAATAGCTTCTTCCTGGTCCCGAAGCAGTACTCCCTCAGCCAGCCATTTTTCCAGCGTTGCCAGTGCGCGTGTGTATTTATTATCGTTTTCATCATCCTCGGGCAACTCGCAGCTATGTTCAATCCGAATGTAGTTATATTTATCCAGCCGGCGGCAATCTTCCTGCCCGGATTGGGATATTACATCGTAGGGAGGGCAGATAACCTTGGACAAATCTGGCGTAATTCCGGTGTTATAACGTATTCCGCGAAAGGGTTTTATGAAAGCCATAACGAAATTAATCTTCTCCTGTAAAAATCAGTATTATCAATCCAAAGATAAGGGGTGTCGGGGCTCATTCTAACAGAAAAAGCTAGTCAGGGCTATGTTTTGCCAACAGCGAAACCAGATCACCTTCGGTTATTTCCTTGATACCCAGATTGCGCGCCTTTTGTAATTTGGAACCAGGAGATTCACCAGCAACCAGAAAATTGGTCTTGCGAGTAATATCGCTTTTGGCGCTTCCTCCAAGTTCTCTGATGCGTGCTTCAGCTTCTTCTCTTGTAAAATTGGTCAGGCGCCCGGTAATTACAAACTCCAGTCCGTCGAGAGGGGCTTCTTTGGCTAATTCACCCTGAATTTCAGGCGGGAGAACTCCTGCTTGTTCAAGTTTTTTAATGATTGCAAGGTTGGCAGGATTAGCAAAAAAGGCAACGATGCTTTCGGCAATTTTAGGGCCAATACCATCTATTTGATTAAGATCTTCCGCAGTGGCAACCATTAGCTTGTCAAGACTT
The DNA here is from genome assembly GCA_964398255.1 of uncultured Dehalococcoidaceae bacterium. Classification (GTDB taxonomy): domain Bacteria; phylum Chloroflexota; class Dehalococcoidia; order Dehalococcoidales; family CSSed11-197; genus CSSed11-197. Next base: position 3,194 of record CAYNLZ010000048.1, on the reverse strand, counting down.
TTGAAGTGCTTGACGAGCAGGCTGGCAGTTTCGATCCCTACATGGCGGATTCCGAACCCAAATATCAGGCGTTCAAGGGAAGGCTTTTTTGAGCCTTCAATGGATTTTAATAAGTTGGAAACACTTTTTTGTCCCATATTATCGAGTTTCATTATATTCTGAGCAGTAAGGTAATAAAGGTCTGCAAAATCCTTAACTAGCCCACTACGCAATAGCACAACAGAAAGATTCTCTCCGATTCCCCTGATGTCCATCGCCTCGCGTGATGCAAAGTGTTCAATCCTTCGCTCAGCCTGTGCAGGGCAGGCGGCATCCGGGCAGTAATACATAACTTCATCTTTTGGTTTTAATATGACTGAGCCGCATTCGGGGCAAACCGATAGTCCAGAGGCTGCATCTCTCAGTTTTTCTTCCATACTAAAGGGCTGTGAGTTTTGCGGTCTCTTGGAGAGAACAGGCCCAACGATTTGCGGGATTACGTCACCTGCTCGCTGGACTATTACCGTGTCGCCCTCCCGCACGTCCTTACGAAGTATGTCGTCCTCGTTGTGAAGAGTAGCTTGTTTGACTGTTACCCCACCGATTTGAATTGGCTCCAGTACAGCATAAGGGTTCATGGTGCCCGTACGCCCCACACTTATTTTGATTTCTTTAAGCAAGGTGGTAGCTTGAACCGGGGGAAATTTTAAGGCAATTGCCCAGCGTGGCTCACGCCCTACGTCGCCCAGCTTTTGCTGAAGTTCTATTTGGTTAATTTTTACTACAACACCGTCAACGTCATAAGGTAAACTACTGCGTTTTTCTAACCAATAGCGGTAGAATTCCTTTACCTCTTTAATGCTGGAAACACGTTTGCTATTAGGATTTGTTTTAAACCCTAAAATTTTTAAATACGATAATCTGCCCCAGTGTGTATCGGGCAGGTCTGTGCTTTCTGACCATCCTATCATATACACGTAGATATCAAGTGGCCGTTCCGCTGTTAAGCGTGGGTCAAGCTGACGTACAGAGCCAGCGGCAGCGTTGCGCGGATTGGCAAAAAGTGAAAGCCCCTGATGTGACCGAGCCAGGTTGAGCTTTTCAAAGCCGGGCTTGGTTATAAAAACCTCACCTCTTACCTCGAAAGGGGGTGCAGCATTGTCTTTAATTGTTAGTGGAATGGAGCGGATAGTGCGCAGATTAAGGGTAATATTTTCTCCATTAACACCATCTCCTCGTGTAGCCCCGATAACAAATTGACCTTTTTCATAGGTAAGGGCAACCGCCAATCCATCCATTTTAAGCTCACACACAAAGTCAAAGCTGGAGCCTTCAGCCAGGCGCAGTGTTCTCGTGTACCATTCATCAAACTCATCTTCTGTGAAGGCATTAGCAAGCGATAACATGCGAAGAGGGTGTTTAACCGTCTCGAATGAATCCAAGGGTGTAGCGCCAACACGTTGCGTGGGAGAATCTGAGGTAAGAAACTCTGGGTATTCGCCTTCCAGCTCCAGAAGCCGCTGCATGAGCATGTCAAATTCGGCATCACTGATTTCAGGGTTATCTTCTACATAATAAAGGTGATTGTGCCGATTGATTTCTGACTTGAGAGA
>CAYNLZ010000048.1:0-1502 GCA_964398255.1 uncultured Dehalococcoidaceae bacterium | reverse complement strand
GATACTGACACATTTCCTGCAGAGGTGTCGATGTCAAGAACGATAAGATTAGTAAAATTTTCGCAAACAGCTTCTTTCTCTTCTATAACCTGGAGGCCACGGCGACGGGCAATAGTGTTAGCGTTTACCAGATTTACCCGCTCTTCACTTAACCGGTCCAGCAAGCCGCCCAGGACAGCGGCCTTGAGGGCATTGGTATCATACGAGGCAATTTCCCCGTTGTAAGTGATTTTAATTTTTCGCATGTTTCCTTCACCAAGGTAGCTGGCGAGCTGGCCGACTATTTTAGCTACAACCATATATGGCCCGAGAACTCCCATTGCTTCTGTTGAAATAAAGGGGGCATTAACAGCATGTCTTGCTGGTTGTCCAGAGAGCACATCAACGATCTGGTGAGAAACCTCGGTGGCGGCCAGTATCTGCGCTTCTGCTGTGGAAGCACCAAGGTGAGGTGTAACTATAGTTTTATCAGATGAAAACAATATACTCTTGGTGCACGGCTCTTCACAAAATACGTCGATTGCGGCGCCAGCCAGCCTTCCTTCATCTAATGCTTTAACCAACGCTTCTTCGGCAATCAGTCCACCCCGTGCGGCATTGATTATCCGTGTGGTTGGCTTCATAATTTCCAGTTGCGGGGTATCTATCATGTTACGAGTAGTCTCGGTAAGAGGTGTGTGCAGGGTGATAAAGTCAGCTTCGCGGTAAAGGGTGTCAAGGGAGACTATTTCGGCTTGAAGCTGGCTTGCTCGTTCTTCTGAAACAAAAGGATCGTAAGCTAGAATTTTCATTTCCAGCCCTCGTGCTCGTCGGGCAACTTCCCTGCCGATGTTTCCTAAACCAATGATACCCAAGACTTTACCTTTGACCTCTGTTCCCATAAAGTCTGCGCGTTTCCATTGACCGGATTTGAGGGAATAATTAGCTTGAGGAATATGGCGGGCAAGAGCCAGCATCAGAGCTATTGCGTGTTCGGCAGCTGAAATGGTGTTGCCGGTAGGAGCATTGGCAACGATTATTCCGCGCTCTGTTGCCGCATTTACATCAATGTTATCAACGCCAACGCCGGCGCGGCCGATTATTGTGAGCCGCTTGCCTGCTTCTATAACTTTTGCAGTAACCTGGGTTTGGGAACGCACGACCAGAGCATTGTACTCTCCAATTATCTCAACCAACTGGTCTTCAGTGAGCTTTGTTTTAACATCAACTTCAGCGATTTTGCCAAGTATATCAAGCCCTTCCTGGGCTATAGGATCTGCTACGAGAACCTTCATGAATTATTCTCCTTTAAAACCTGCTTTGGGTAAAGCTTCTTTCAACGCAGTAAACACTCCATCAATATCAGCTTCTTCTACCCAGCCCAAATGACCAATACGGAAAATTTTGCCTTCAAGAATTTGCTGACCTCCTCCTAATATGACATCGTATTCCTCGCGCATAATCTTGTTTAGGAGTTTTCCGTCCAGACCTTTATTTGCGCGAATGGAGGTAACTGTATTGGA